>NZ_JBEZIX010000018.1:0-162797 GCF_040651315.1 Streptomyces sp. NPDC048506 | reverse complement strand
TTCCAGCGGAGGAAGGAGATCACCACCGTTGCCACGAACGGGAGTTGGGTGACGACGACGAGGAAGACCAGCGCCGGCAACAGAGGGGCACGACGCGCCCAGTCCGTTGCCTTGCGGGTGTGTCGGGCGAGGCCGGTCGGGCGTCTGCCGGGGGCCGCGGCCGCGGCACCGGCTTCGCGGAGCGGCTCAGTGGTGTGCGTAGGCATCGGCCACCTCCTGCGCCAGGCGCTGGCTGTTCTTGAGGGCTTGGGGGACGGTCTGTTTGCCGGCGATGGCGGAGCTGATCTCCTGGCTGGTCTTGGTACCCAGGTCGGAGAACTCGGGGATGTCCACGAACTGGATTCCGGGCACCGGGCGCGGCTGCACGCCCGGATCGTCGGGCCGCGCCGAGCTGATCGCCTCCTTGGTGGCCCCGGCGAACGCGGCGGCCGACTTCAGGTAGTCCGGGTCGCGGTAGAGCGAGGCCCGTTTGCCGGCCGGCACGTTCGACCAGCCCAGCTCCCGCCCCACCAGCCGCTCGTACTCCTTGCTCGACGCCCAGGAGATGAACTTCCAGGCCGCGTCCTGGTGCGTGCTGGCCTTCTGCAACCCCCACGCCCAGCTGTACAGCCACCCCGAACTCGGGGTGCGCTCCACCGGTGCCGGGGCGTAGCCGACCTTGCCGGCGACCTTGGACTCACGGCCCTCCAGCGAACCGGCCCCGGCCGTGGCGTCGTACCACATCGCCACCTTGCCCTGCTGCATGTCGTTCAGGCACTCGGTGTACCCCGCCTGCGGGGCGCCCGCCTCACCGTGCTTGCGCACCAGGTCCACATAGAACTGGGTGGCCTTGGTGAACTCCGGGCTGTCGACCTTCGCCTGCCAGTCCTTGGTGAACCATGTCCCGCCGAAGGTGTTCACCACCGTGGTCAGCGGGGCGATGACCTGGCCCCAGCCGGGCTGACCGCGCAGGCAGATCCCCTTCATCCCCTTGACGAAACCGTCCAACTTCGCGGCCATCGCGGCGACCTGCTTCCAGGTGGGGTGTGCTGGCATCGTCAGCCCGGCGGCCTTGAACAGGTCCTTGCGGTACATCAGGAACGACGACTCGCCGTAGAACGGCTCGGCGTAGACCTTCCCGTCGGCCGCGGTGAGGGACTTGCGCACCGGCGTCAGGATGTCGGCCTGGTCGAAACCGCGGTCCGCGGCGGCGCGCGAGCCCAGTTCGGTGAGCCAGCCGTTGCGGGCGTAGATGGGCGTCTCGTAGTTGCTCAGGCTCGCCACGTCGTACTGGCCGGCCTGGCTGGAGAAGTCCTGGCTCATCTTGTCGCGCAGATCGTCCTCCGGCAGCACCGTGAAGTTCACGGTGATCCCGGTCTCCTTGGTGAAGTGCTCGGCGGTGAGCCGTTGCAGATCCACCATCTGCGGATTGTTCACCATCAGGACGTTGATGGTGTTCCGGCCGCTGTTCCCGACGTCACCGGCACCCCGGTAGCAGCCGGTGGTGGACAGCGCCAGGGCCAGGGCGAGGGCGGTCAGCCCGGCCGCGCGGGGGCCGCGGCCCGTTCCGGGGGGTCTTGCTCTCACGGCTCTTACCTCTCTGGGGACGGTGTGGGGTAGGGCGTGTGTGAGGTGGTGCGGTCTTCTTGGGGGTTGCTGGGTTTCGCGGTGTTGCTGGGCTTTCTGTGCTTTCTCTGTTTTCTCTGTTTCCTCTGCGGTTATCGGTGGTTCTAGGACTTTCTCGGCGGTCCTCGGCGGTCCTCGGCGGTCCTCGGTGGTCCTCGGCGTTTCTCCGGCGCACGGCGGTGTGCCGCGGGTACGCCGGAGTCCCGCACGCCGGCCGGCGGTCCGGCGCGGCCTGCGTGCGGCGGCTGTGGAGGTTGTACGGGGCCGGTCGTCCGGGCGGCCCGTTCCCGGTCAGACCCGGAGCACCTGCGGCCCCAGGAGCGAGTAGCGATGCGCCTCGGGCGCGGACAGGCCCGCGTCGGTGACGATCGTGTCGAAGTCACTCACCTCGGCGAACCGGCAGAAACTGCTGGCGCCGAACTTGCTGTGCACCCCGACCAGCACCCGCCGCCGCGAGGAGCGCACGGCCTGCTCCTTCACCTCGGCGACCGCCGGATCGGGGGTGGTCAGGCCGTGCTCCCGGGAGACGCCGTTCGCTCCCAGGAACGCCAGGTCGATCACGAACCGGGCCAGCATGTCGCGGGCCCAGGAACCGACCGTCGCCTGCGTCCCGGAGCGGACCCGGCCGCCGGCCAGCAGCACGGTGGCCGACTCGGACGCCGCGACCAGCGAGGCGGTCCGCAGCGAGGCGGTGATCACGGTCAGCGGCCGGTCGGTGGGCAGCAGCATCGCGACCAGTTCGGGGGTGTAGCCCTCGTCGACGAAGACCGTCTCGGCCTCGCCGACCAGCGTCGCGGCGGCCGCGGCGATCCGCCGCTTCTCCGCCACTTGCTCGGTCTCCCGCCGGGCCAGCGTGGTCTCGAAACCGGCGCTCTCGACCGGGTAGGCCGCGCCGTGCGTGCGCCGGATCAGGCCGCGGCGCTCCAGCTCGCTCAGATCGCGTCGGACGGTCTCGCGGGCGACCCCGAACTCGACAGCGGCATCGGCGACCTCGACCCGACCGGACTGCCGGGCGAGCCCCAGGATGCGGTGCTGGCGTTCCTCGGCCCTCATGGCTCACTCCTGCCCGATTTCTGAATGTTTCCGGCTTCCGTTCGGTCACGGGGGTGCCCGTTTCCGCCCGCCTCAGGTTTATAGCAACCGGGACCGTAGGTATATCTGCCCGTCATCGCAGAAAACTTGCCCGTTTCTGCCCGCTTCTTGACCGTGTTCTCCTGCGCGGATGCCGGGGAGGTGCCCGTACGGCCCTCTGGAGGCGCCCGTCGGCCATGGCGGAGCCGGCGGCGGCGACCGGGGGACCGCAACGGTGGCGGGTCCGGCCGCGCCACTTAGGCTGGACCGCATGAGCTCGGACATGCGGTCGTTGGCGGTCACTGCGATCGTGCAGGCGGAGGAGTGCGCGGTGCTGCGCGTCAGCGGGGAGCTGGACCTCCGTACCGAGCAGGCCTTCCTCGCCGAGGCACGGTCGGTGGTCTCGGCCGGCCACCGCTTCCTCGTGCTCGATCTGACCGCCCTGCGCTTCTGCGACTCCCGGGGGCTGAGCTGTCTGCTCGCCCTGGAGTGGCTGTGCCGGCGGCTGGAGGGCCGGCTGCTGCTGGCGTCGCTCGGCGTGCGGATGCTGCGGCTGCTGGTCGGCACCCAGTCCCTCGGCGTCTTCTCCTGCTACCCGACCGTCGGCCATGCGCTGGCCGCCGTCCCGGACGGCAGCCGCCCGGCCTGGCCGCCCGCGGCGGAGGACCCGTCCGTGTGAAGCGGGGGCGCGGCCGGCTGACGGTCAGGAGGCCGGGCAGTCCAGCCCCAGCCAGGCGCCGTCGAACCGGGCGAAGACGATCTTCCGGTACGGGCCGGATTCGTAGAGCAGCCCGAAGGTGCCGTCCGTGAGCCGGGTCAGCGTCGAGTAGGCCGCCGGGCCCGGTGTGACCGTCCGGGCGATCGGCCAGCTCTCGCCGTCGTCACAGGACGCCCGGACGGTGAGGTTCTTCCGTGCGCCGGTGCTCGCCGCGTTGCTGAACAGCAGCCAGTGCGCGCGCGGCTGACGGGCCGGCGCCGACGGGTCGTAGCGCAGGATCGAGGCGTTGTTCGTGGGGTCGATCAGCTCGTCGTCGGCGACCGGTGTGCTGTAGGTCAGCCCTCCGTCCCGCGAGTGCGCGACCAGCCGCCTCCTGGTGCTGCTGGTGCGGCTGTTGAGCATGACGCGACCGTCGGCCAGTTCGACGGTCTTGTTCTCGTCCATCCGCGGACCCACCGGCGTCCCCATGTGCCAGGTCGCCCCGTGGTCGTCGCTGTACGCACTCGCCGCCCACATGCTGCCGTCGGCCTTGCGGAAGGCGTACTGCTGGAGCAGCCGCCCGCGGGCGAGCTGGCTGCCGGAGCCGGACGAGGCGAAGATGCCGCGCCAGGACGGGTCCTTGAGGGCATGGGTGAGGCGCCGGTGGCGCCAGCTGCGGCCGCCGTCGTCGGAGTAGCTGTAGTCGGTGTGCAGCACGGTGGTGCTGTCCTGGGCGTTGCCGGCACCCGCCGTGCCGAATCCGATCCCCTTGGGCGCATAGGCGTGGAAGAGGAAGACCCGGCCGGTCGTCCGGTCGACGACCAGACTCGGATCCCCCGCGCCCACCCCGCCGTCGTAGTCCACCGCAGCCCGGGGGGCGCTCCAGGTGCGTCCCTTGTCGGTGCTGCGCCGCACCATCACGTCCACGTTGCCGGGCAGATCGGACGCACTGTCGTTGCGCCGGTCGTAGGCCGCGAGCAGGGTGCCGTCCGGGAGGGTGGTCAGCGCCGGGATGCGGTAGGTGTGCGCGCCCTGCCCGGACACCGCCAGATCGGTGCTCTCGTACAGGACCGGCCGGACGGCGGGGCGCGGCTCGGCGGCGGGGGTCGCGGGGGCGGTCAGCAGGCCGGTGCCGGTGGCGAGCAGCGTGGCCAGTGTGAGGGGGCGGGCGGCTTTCACCGGGACCTCCGGGGCGGGACCAGAAGGGGTCGCTCCAGGGTGCGGGAGCCCGCCGGGACGGGCGCGCTGAGCGGTTCCGTCGGGGTGAACCGGCCCGTTCCGCACGGCGTGGCGCACGTCCGGACCCGTCCGCCGCCCGGTCCCGCCGGCTACGGCGTGTCCGCGAAGTCCCGCCCCAGGTCCCGAACCAGGGTGGGTGACGGGTGCGGGACCTGGCCGAAGTCGTCGTCGGCGCCGTCCACGACGAGCCGGTTGATCACGTTCTCCAGGGCGGTCGGCAGGGTCGGGGCGAGCCCGCTGTGCCACTGGACGAGCAGGTTGTGCCGGGCCGCGTCCGGCAGTAACTGCTTCTCGTCGAACGCGGCCACGGACGGGCGCTCCTCGTCGGGCGCATGCGCGGCCTGCTCGCGCCAGTAGGCCGCGTCGCGGTACTCCCCGTCGCGGCGGTGGGAGAGGTAGAGGCAGTAGGCGGCGGTCCGGCTGCCGGCGCCGGCGCCGAAGTGCCACCAGAAGTGCGCCGCGTCGGTCCGCCCGGCGATGTGCAGCAGACAGGCGAAGACCAGTGCGCCCTCGGGGTCGATGTGGTGGTCGTTGACCAGCCGCTCCAGGCTGGCCGCGGCGGCCGCGGCGTTGACGACCAGCGCACAGGCCAGCTGGAGTTCATGGGTGGCCTCGTCGCGGGCGCTGGGGTAGGCGCTGGGCGCGCCCAGGCCGGGGCGGGCCGGCAGTACGGCCGTCTGCGGACCGTGTGCGGTCGCCGCCGGTGGCCCCACGGGGATGCCGGGGCCCCCGAGTGCCCCTGCGCCGTCGAGGTCCCGGAAGCCGGCCAGGCCCTCGATCCCGGATACCGCGGCCGCTGCGCTCAGCAGCGTTTCGACGGTCTCCCGGCGGTCGGCCGGACGGTGGTGCGACATGCTCAGTTCCCCCTGGTGTTTCCCTGATCGATACCGAGCGCCGCGGCGAGCTTGCGCTTGCCGCGGCTGGCGTAGGAGCGGACGGTGACCTCGTCGACGCCGAGCAGGGCCCCGATCTGCGCGTCGCTGTAGCCGATGACGTGCCGCAGCACGATGACGTCGCACTGCCGCTCCGGCAGCCGGGCGATGGCCGCGTAGAGCCCCAACTGGCTCTCCAACATGGCGAATTGCTGCTGACACTCGCGGAGCAGCGCATGGGTGACGACGGCGAAGGCGGCGGTTTCGGTGAGTGCGGTGGGTTGTTGGTGGTCGTAGAGCCACTCGACGACGCGCTCCTTGAGGACCGACCAGGCGTACGCCTCCACCGACGCCTGCCGCAGGGCGTGCGCCCACAGCCGGCCGAGCCGGTCGTAGGCCGCCAGCGTGACCTCGCGGGCCGCGGCCTCGCTCCCCGTGTGCAGATAGGCATACGTCAGCCACTTGCGGGCGTGGGTCGCCAGGAACGCCTCGAAGGTGAGCGACAGCTGACGGTCGGAGGGGTCCGGCACGAAGGACGGCGGTGGGCAGCGGGCGAGCGCGGCTAACTTCGTCATGCGAGCGTGCGCCGGGGCGCACGCCGGTAGCAGTCGGTCGCGGTCTGCGCTCACGAGCCGTCCTCGTTCCGTTCGCCGTGCACCGCTGGCGGGGCGCCGGAGCACCGGTGGCAGCGGGAGGACGGTTTGCCCTCACCCTCCAATGAACAGGAAAACGCAGCCGTTTGTGGCACGGGGGGCGCAAAAATCTTCCGCTGCGTATTCATATGACTACCCACGACAATCGCATGTGGCGAACCGTGACATCTCCTTGGCGTGGTGTCACGACCCTTGTCAGCCATGCGCCCCGCATGATCCCGGGGCTATCGGGCAGTGCTCCAACAGCCCGGCACACGGAAGCGTGTTGTGTGCACAGGGGGCGCACGCCCCTGGCGGTGCGCCCCCTGTGGGGCGGGATGTGCCGAGGGCCACCTGTACGCCGTACTGGGAGGCAGCGGACGATGAGCGTGGACGAGCCCGTGGTGGACCTACAGCTGGACCGGGCTCACTCGTCCCGGATCTACGACTACTTCCTGGGAGGCAAGACCAACTTCCTGGCCGACCGGATGGCCGCCGGCAGCGTGCTGGGCGTCTTCCCTGCCGCGCTGGTCGCCGCCCGCATCAACCGCGAGTTCATGCACCGCGCCACCCGCTTCCTCGCCGGAGCCGGCCTGCGGCAGTTCCTCGACATCGGCACCGGCATCCCCACCCCGCCGAACCTCCACGAGATCGCCCAGGGCGTCGCCGCCGACGCCCGGGTCGTCTACACCGACAACGACCCGATCGTGCTCGCGCACGCAGCCGCCCTGCTGCTCAGCACCCCTGAGGGCCGCACCGCGTACCTCCAGGCCGACGTCACCGATCCCGGGGGCATCCTCACCGCCCCCCAGCTCCTCGACACCCTCGACCTGAGCCGTCCGGTCGCCCTCAGCCTCAACGCCCTGATGCACTTCGTCACCGACGACGGTGAGGACCGTGCCCACACCATCGTCGAGACCCTCAAGGCCGCCCTCCCGAGCGGTTCGACCCTGGCCATGACCCATGCGACGGCCGACTTCGCCCCCGAGGCGATGCGGCGGATCACCAAGATCTACGCCGACGCCGGCACCGACCTCCAGTTCCGCTCGCGCGCCGAGTTCCTCCGCTTCTTCGACGGCTGGGAACTGCTGCAACCGGGGGTCACCCTCTCCCACCAGTGGTGCCCCGACCGCCCCGAGGACGCCACCCACGTCACCGACGCGGAGGCCGCCTCCTACGCGGGGATCGCCCGCAAACCCTGACCGGGCGATGGGCGATGGGCGAGCGGGCGACCGACGGCGGACGAGTGGGCGACGGTCGCGGGGCGGCCGGCACCGCGCCGCCCCGCACTCCGCCCCGGCCGCCCCGCCCTCGTCACCGCCGCCCGGACACCGCCCGCGTCGCCCGGACACCGCTCCCGCCGCCCGGACACCGCCCAGTGGGGCGCTCACTCCTTCCGGTAGCCGTACGCCTCCCCGGCCGCCGCCGCGACCGCGTCCAGGTCCGCCCCCGCCGAGGCCGTGACCACCGCGGCCACCGCACCCTCCACGAACGGCGCATCCACCAGCCGCGACCCCGGGGGGAGTTCGTCGCCCTCCGCGATCAGCGCCTTCACGGTCAGCACCGCGCTGCCCAGATCGACCAGGACCGCCACCCCCGCGCCCCGGTCCACGCGGTGCGCCGCCTCGGCGATCAGCTCGGCGCTCGTTCCGAGCCCGCCGTCCGGTGCACCGCCCGCGGCGGCCACCGGCGCCTCGGCGCCGCCACCGGCCAGCCCGACCGCCAGCGCCGCCACGGACTCGGCGACCGGCCCGCTGTGCGACACCAGCACCACTCCGACCAGCGGCCGCTCGCCGCCGCTCTCCTGCGTGCTCACCCGGCCGCCCCTCCTACTCCGCTACGTCGGCGAGTGCCGCGAACAACAGCGCCGACGACGTCGCGCCCGGATCCTGATGGCCGATGCTGCGCGCGCCCAGATAGCTCGCCCTGCCCTTCCTGGCCTGCATCGGTACGGTCGCGAGCGCGCCCTCCTCGGCAGCTCCGGCCGCCGCCCCGAAGGACGTCTCCAGCGCCGCCACCCCCGGTACCAGCGCATCGAGCATCGTCTTGTCGCCCGGCGCCGACGTGCCGAGCTGGGCCACCGCGTCCACTCCGGTGCCCAGCGCCGACCGCAGCTCCTGTGCGGACACCTGCGGTGCCTCGCCCAGCGCCTTGCCGGCCCGCCGCAGCAGCGTCCCGTACAGCGGGCCGGACGCGCCGCCCACGCTGGAGATCAGCTGCCGACCCGCCGCCACCAGGACGGCACCCGGCGTGGCCGGCGGTTCGTCCGCCAGCACCTTCACCACGGCCGCGAAGCCGCGCTGCATGTTCCTGCCGTGGTCGGCGTCCCCGATGGGGGAGTCCAGCTCGGTGAGCCGGTCGGCCTCCCGGTCGATGACGGCGGCCGCGGCCGTCATCCAACGTACGAAGAACGCGGCATCCAAGGCCGTTTCGGACACGGACTACTCCCCTTCGGTCGTGCGGTGACCCGGGCCGGGCCCGCCTGCGGTTCTTCCCTCACCGTCCCCAGCGAAGCCCCGCGGTCTGCACCGGCGCGTCCCACAGCCGCAGCAGCTCACCGTCCACCTGACACAGAGTCACCGAGCAGCCGGCCATGTCCAGCGACGTCACGTAGTTCCCGACGAGCGTACGGGCCACCGCCACCCCGCGCTCGTCCAGCACGCGGCGCACCTCCGCGCTGAACCCGTACAGCTCCAGCAGCGGTGTGGCCCCCATGCCGTTGACCAGTACCAGGACCGGTAGCCGCGGCTGGAGGTCGTCCAGGACCGTGTGCACCGCGAAGTCCGCGATCTCGTGCGAGGTCATCATCGCGCGCCGCTCCCGCCCCGGCTCGCCGTGGATCCCGACGCCCAACTCCAGCTCGCCCGGGGGAAGGTCGAACGTCGGGCTGCCCTTCGCCGGCGTCGTGCAGGCGCCGAGTGCCACCCCGAAGCTGCGCGAGGACGCGACGACCTGTCGGGCCACCCCCGCCACCCGGTCCAGCGGCATCCCTTCCTCGGCCGCCGCCCCGGCGATCTTCTCCACGAACAGCGTCGCCCCGGTGCCCCGCCGCCCCGCCGTGAACGTCGAGTCGGTCACCGCCACGTCGTCGTCGACGAGTACGCTGGCGACCTGCACCCCCTCGTCCTCCGCCAGCTCGGCCGCCATCTGGAAGTTGAGCACGTCCCCGGTGTAGTTCTTCACCACGAACAGCACGCCGTTGCCGCTGTCCACGGCGGCCGCCGCGCGCACCATCTGGTCCGGCACCGGTGAGGTGAACACCTCCCCGGGGCACGCCGCATCCAGCATCCCCGGTCCGACGAACCCCCCGTGCAGCGGCTCGTGCCCGCTCCCGCCCCCGGACACCAGCGCCACCTTGTCGGCCACCGGCGCGTCCCGCCGCACGATCACCCGGTTCTCGACGTCCACCACCACCTCGGGATGCGCCGCGGCCATTCCCCGCAGCGCATCCGTCACGACGGTCTCGGCGACGTTGATCAGCATCTTCACGGGTACCTCCTGGTGAGACTGGCAGCTGTGCCTCTGGCCGGCGTCTTTGCAGGTCAGAGTGTGTATACAGCGCTTTTGATCTGGCGGTCCAGGGCGCTCGGAAGCGGCCTCCAGCGGCGCTGGTGACGACCTCGTACCGAGCTTCCTGATGCTCTGTCAGCTCCTTGTGGGCGGGGGCTCGGCACTGCCGGAGAGATCGCTCCAGGGGAAGTATCTGCGCTCGCGTCGCCAAGGTCACGTGAGTCAGGGGCAGCGTCTCCAGGTGGCGGTTCCTTGCTGTGGCGGAAAGCAGAAACGGGCGGGCTTCAAGCGGAGACGTCGACTGCTGAGACGGGGGGAGGCGACCTACGCGCCGGAAGCCAACCCGGACGAGGTGGTCAGGTCGCACCTGAACGGAGCTCCGGTCGAGGTCGCCTGACATGGCATCGACGAACTGACCGCGTCGGTGAAGAGCCGACTCAAACGGATGCGGTACTACCGGCCCGGGCTCATCGACGGGGTAACGGCCTGTCCTCTTGCCTGAGGTACCGGGAGCCCATCAGATGCCCGCGGCCTCATAGGCCTGCATGAGGTCGGCCACCCGGCGGGCATTTCTCGTGCGCATCGGCGGACGGTGGCCGCGGCCATGGTTCGAGCTGCGCAGGCGGCAACTGGCAGTCGGCCACGGCGTCGTGCAGGCCGCCGAGGGCTGGATGTGGCAGCAAACCTCAATGAGTTGGTCTTTCTCGGCTCACCGTGGCCGGCGGCTGCCAGCTGAGGACCGGGGCGAGCGCGTTGAGCATGGCCGAGCCGGGAGCCAGGCGGAGCACCAGGTCGCGCAACGCGGCGGCGGGTGCCGAGTGCCATTGCGCAACGGTGCCGATCCGGTGGGAGCGACGGGCGATCAGCTGCGTGCGGGGGCGTCGGTCCCGGTCGTAGGCGGCCAACGCGGACTCCACGTCGGGGTGTGCGTCCAGGAGCGCGGCCAGCGTGACCGCGTCCTCCAACGCCTGGTTGGCCCCCTGGCCCAGGTTCGGGGTCATGGCGTGCGCGGCGTCGCCGAGCAGGGCGGCCCGCCCGGTGACGAAACTGGCCAGCGGCGGCAACGCATAGATGTCGTGGCGCATCACTGCTTCCTCATCGGCGGCCGTCAGCAGTCGGGGAATCGGGTCGTGCCAGCGTCCGAAGCGTCGACGCATCTCGGCGAGTTCGTTGCCGGGGTTGTGCTGTCCTTCGGGGGTGTTGGCGACGCAGAACACGTAGGTGCGGCCGTCCGCGAGCGGAGCGATCCCCACTCGCTCACCGCGTCCCCAGCTCTCACCTCCGGCCGACAGTCGCCGACCGGTGTCGACGACGAGACGCCATGCGGTGTACCCGGCGTACCGCGGCGCCGGAGCCTGCGGCCACAGCGAGCGCCGCACGGTGGAGTTGATCCCGTCGGCGGCCACCAGTAGATCGGCCTGTGAGACGTCTTTGCCGTGCTCGACCTCGACCCGCCGGCCGCGGAGACTGATCCTGCTGACCCTGGCGTTTGCGCACAGCGCCCCCGCGGGAAGGGCCGTACGAAGGATGTCCAACAGCTGGGCGCGGTGAATCATCGCCACAGGGCCGAATCGCCTGGTCAGCTCTTGGGTGTCGGTCCGCGACAGCCAACGGCCGGACGTGTTCCGGATGCCCGTCCGGGTCTCCACCAGGGCCTGCTCGCGAACCTGGTCGCCCGCGCCCAGGGCGTCCAGCGCGCGCACTCCGTTGGGCCACAGCGACAGCCCCGCTCCCACCTCGCCGAAGGTGGCGGCGCGCTCCAGCACCTTCACTTGCCAGCCGCTCCGCGTCAGCGCGACGCCGGCGGCCAGACCGCCGATCCCGCCGCCGACGACGATCGCGGAGCGTTCCCCGGCGCCACCGGCATGTTCTGCCTTGCCCATCAGAACTCCCTCTACATCTGTAGTGGACTGCCAAGTGACTCTACACTTGTAGAGTCGGAGGTCGAGGCGAGGGAGGAAACCAAGTGGCCCACACCACGCTCCGGCGGCAACGGCTGGCCGACGCGGCGATCAGCACCCTGGCCCGTTCCGGCATGCGCGGGCTCACCCACCGCGCGGTCGACCAGACCGCAGAAGTCCCGGCGGGCTCGTGCTCGTACTACTTCCGTACGCGCCGAGAGCTCCTACAGGCCACCGTCGAGCGTCTGGCCGAACTGGACCTAAGTGAGATCGACGAGCGCCCCGCCCTCACCGGGCCCGCGAGCATCGCCCAGATCGCCGACGCCACTGCGGGCCTCATCGAGCACTGGACCACTGCTGGACGCGAGCGCATGCTCGCCCGCTACGAGCTGGCCCTGGAAGCGCCCCGCCGCCCCGAGCTTCGTGCCGCCCTGCACACCGCGGGCAGCCGTCACCGGGCCGTGGCCGAGAACCTGCTCGCCGCCGCGGGCGCACCTGATCCCGCGGCACACGCAAGCGCGTTCGTGGCCTTCCTGGACGGCATACTCTTCAACCAGCTGACCGCCGCAGCCCCACATCGGCTCACCTCCGAGCAGCTGCGCCGAACCCTCCTTGGCCTGATCCGCACCTACACCGGACCGCACCATCCCTGATCCTTGAGCCCTTTCCCTTGTAGGGCGTGACGTGGAGCGTCGGCGGTTCTTACGGTCCTCCGGCGCATGCCGGCCGGTGAGCGGTGCCGGGCAGCCGCATAGGTCCCGGAGTGCGCGAACTCCCGGTCGCCTACACGGACCGACGGAAGCGGTTTCGGTACTCCGTCGGTGTCGTGTTCAGTCTCCGGCGGAACGCGCGGATGAGGGTGTCGGTCGTGTTGAAGCCGCAGGCGGAGGCAACGCGTTCGAGGGTGTCGTCCGTCGCCTCAAGCCGGTTCCGTGCCGCTTCGACGCGGGCCGATTCGACATAGGCGGCCGGCGTCGTGCCGAGTTCGGTCTGGAAGATCCGGGTGAGCTGCCGTTCGCTGACGTGGGCGCGCTCGGCGAGGTCGGTGAGGGCGAGGCGTCCGGTGACGTTCTGGGTGATGTAGTGGCGGAGGTCCTCGATGCGCCGGGTCGTGGAGACGGGCTCGATGGGGACGCTGAACTGGCTCTGTCCGCCGGGGCGTTTGAGGTACATCACGAGCTGCCGGGCGACGCGGAGGGCGATGGCCTCGCCGAAGTCCTCGGCGACCAGGGCGAGGGACAGGTCGAGGCAGGCGGTGATGCCCGCGCCGGTCCAGACGTGGTGGTCGCGGATGAAGATGGGGTCGGCGTCGACGTCGACCGCCGGGTGGTCGGCGGCGAGTTGCTGGGCGGTCGACCAGTGGGTGGTGGCGCGTCTGCCGTCCAGGAGTCCGGCGGCGGCGAGGAGGTGCGCGCCCACGCAGACGGACGCGATGCGCCGTGTGCTGCCGGAGAGGGTCCGCACCCAGTCGACGACGGCGGGGTCGGTGACGGCGTGCACGCGGCGCTGGTCGTCGATCTCGACGGAGCCCGGAACGATGAGGGTGTCGATGCGTGTCCCGGCCGCCTCACGGAAGGTGGTGTCGGGCAGGACGCGGACCCCGGCGGAGGTGGTGACCGGGTCCGTGGTGTCGGCGGCGAGGGCCACGCGGTAGCCGGTGGCGCCGTCCAGTTCCCGTTTCAGCAGGGAGAACACCTCCGGTGGGCCGGTGACGTCCAGGAGGTCGACGCCGTCGAAGAACATGATGACGATGAGCCGTCCGGCGCTGTCCAAGAGGGGGCTCCGTTGCTGCGCGGGCATGTCCGTATCTGCAAGTTATATGACATTGCCGCCATGCGGGGTGGATCCTAGCGTGAGGTGCACGGCCACCGCGCGGTGGCCCGGAACGTCCGACGAGCAGACCCGGAAGGGGCAGCAGTGCCTACCACCACCCTGCGTGAACTCAACGGCTTCGACCAGACCCCGGCCTCACTGGCCGGGGCGACGCTGATCCTGGTCGACTACCAGAACACCTACACCCGTGGCGTGATGGAGCTGGCGGGGTGGGAGGACGCCCTCGATGCGGCCGCCGACCTGCTGAGCCGGGCCAGGGGCGCGGGCGCGAAGATCGTCCACGTCATCAACGACGGCGGCGCGGGCACCCCCTACGACATCCGGGCCGAGATCGGACGGATCCACTCCCGCGTGGCCCCCGTCGAGGGCGAGCCGGTCGTCGTCAAGACCACGCCCGACGCGTTCGCCGGCACCGACCTGGCCGAGCATGTGGATGCCGCCGGGAACGAGGACGTCGTCATCGCCGGGTTCATGACCCACATGTGCGTGTTGTTCACCGCGTCCGGTGCGTTCCTGCGCGGTAACCGGCCCACCGTCGTCGCCGACGCCTGCGCGACCCGGCCCCTGCGGACGGCGGGTGTCGAGGTGTCCGCCGAGCAGGCCCACCACAGCGCGCTCGCGACGATCGACGACCTGTACGGAGTCGTCGTGCCGACGGCGGCTTCGCTGGGCTGAGCGGCCACCGGTGCGCGGGCCGGCTCAGGCGCGGGTGCAGTCGGGGCACAGGCCCCGGTAGGTGACCTCGACCTCGGAGACGGTGAAGCCGAACCGTTCGGAGGCGGGCAGATCGGCGAGCGGGTCGCCGCCGGGGTGGACGTCGCGGATCGCGCCGCAGCGTGAGCACACCAGGTGGTGGTGGGGGCGGTGGGCGTTCGGGTCGTAGCGCTTGGCGCGGCCGTCGGTGGCCACCTCGATCACCTCGCCGAGCGTGACGAGCTCACCGAGGGTGTTGTAGACGGTCGCGCGGGAGATCTCGGGCAGTCGGGCGGTGGCGCGGGCGAGCACCTCGTCCGCGGTGAGGTGGACGTGATCGCCGTCGAGTACCTCGGCGACGACCCGGCGCTGGGCGGTCATCCGCCAGCCCCGTCCACGGAGCCGTTCCAGCAGGTCACTCATGGTCACCAGCCTAACAGTGCGTCGTCCGACGAATGAATCCGTATGGGTCTGGTCGTCGTATTGACTTGGACTTGGTCCATCGTAGGATCGGTTCCGGCGACAGCCAAGGGACAAGACAACCGCAGGGACAGCACGTGACGGATCACCAGACGGGTCCGCTCACCACCGAAGCCGGTTGCCCCGCCCGCGGACGATCACGACCGCGAGCAGGCCGGCCTCGGCGGTCCGAGCGCATCACTCACACGCCGCAGCGAACCGGCATGCCACCCGGCCCTTTCGAGGGACACGCCGGCGACACCGCCCCCTCGTGTGCCGGTCGTGTGGTGTCGTCGCCGACGTCGAGGGCGCGGTCGGTGAGGCACCCGGCCTGACCGCGCCGACGACGAAGGCCTCGCGACCGACGAGGCCGGGTCGTCCACCGGGGCCCGTGCCCCGACCGTTCCACCGCCAGCGGTTCCTGAGCACCGTGATCCGCCTAATCCGGAAGGATTCCCATGTCTGAGAACCAGGACGCAAACGTCGTAGACGCCCGGACGGAGGGCGGAGGTGGCTGCCCCGTCGCGCACGGTCGCGCCCCGCACCCGACGCAGGGCGGTGGAAACCGCCAGTGGTGGCCGGACCGGCTCAACCTGAAGATCCTCGCCAAGAACCCCGCCGTGGCCAACCCCCTCGGCGAGGAGTTCGACTACGCCGAGGCGTTCGGGTCCCTCGACCTCCCGGCGGTGAAGCGGGACATCGCGGAGGTGCTGACCACCTCGCAGGACTGGTGGCCCGCCGACTTCGGCCACTACGGCCCGCTGATGATCCGGATGGCCTGGCACAGCGCGGGCACCTACCGGATCAGCGACGGCCGTGGTGGCGCCGGGGCCGGTCAGCAGCGCTTCGCGCCGCTCAACAGCTGGCCGGACAACGCGAACCTCGACAAGGCCCGCCGTCTGCTCTGGCCGGTCAAGAAGAAGTACGGCCAGCGCATCTCCTGGGCCGACCTGCTGATCCTCACCGGCAACGTCGCCCTGGAGACGATGGGCTTCAAGACCTTCGGCTTCGCCGGCGGTCGTGCGGACGTCTGGGAGGCCGAGGAGGACGTCTACTGGGGCCCCGAGACCACCTGGCTCGACGACGAGCGCTACACCGGTGACCGCGAGCTGGAGAACCCGCTCGGCGCGGTCCAGATGGGCCTCATCTACGTCAACCCGGAGGGCCCCAACGGCACCCCGGACCCGCTCGCCGCGGCCCGCGACATCCGTGAGACGTTCCGCCGGATGGCGATGAACGACGAGGAGACCGTCGCGCTGATCGCGGGCGGTCACACCTTCGGCAAGACCCACGGCGCGGGCCCGGCGGACAACGTCGGCGCCGACCCCGAGGCGGCCCCGCTGGAGGAGCAGGGCCTGGGCTGGAAGAGCAGCTACCGCACCGGCAAGGGCGGCGACGCCATCACCAGTGGCCTTGAGGTCACGTGGACCAGCACGCCGACCCAGTGGGGCAACGGCTTCTTCCAGAACCTGTTCGGTTACGAGTGGGAGCTGACGAAGAGCCCCGCCGGCGCCCACCAGTGGGTGGCCAAGGACGGCGCGGGCGTGGGGACGATCCCCGACGCGCACGACGCGTCGAAGAGCCACGCCCCGACGATGCTGACCACCGACCTCGCGCTCCGCTTCGACCCGGTCTACGAGCAGATCTCGCGGCGCTTCCACGAGGACCCCGACGCGTTCGCGGACGCCTTCGCCCGGGCGTGGTTCAAGCTGACCCACCGCGACATGGGTCCGGTGGTGCGCTACCTCGGCCCGGAGGTCCCGACCGAGACGCTGCTGTGGCAGGACCCGCTGCCCGAGCGCACGTACGAGCTCGTCGACGCCGCGGACATCGCCTCCCTCAAGGAACAGATCCTCGGCTCGGACCTCACGGTTTCCCAGCTGGTGTCCGCCGCGTGGGCGTCGGCCTCGTCCTTCCGGGGCAGCGACAAGCGCGGCGGCGCCAACGGTGCGCGCATCCGCCTGGAGCCGCAGCGCGGCTGGGAGGTCAACAACCCGGACGACCTGGCGGCGGTGCTGCGCACCCTTGAGGGCGTCCAGGAGTCCTTCAACGCGGCCCAGACCGGCGGCAAGCAGGTCTCGCTCGCCGACCTGATCGTGCTGGCCGGCGGCGCCGCCGTCGAGACGGCTGCCAAGGACGCCGGCCTCGACATCGAGGTCCCCTTCACGCCGGGCCGCGTGGACGCGGCGCAGGACCAGACCGACGTGGAGTCCTTCGCCGCGCTCGAACCGACCGCCGACGGGTTCCGCAACTACGTCGGCAAGGGCAACCGACTGCCGGCCGAGTACCTGCTGCTCGACCGGGCGAACCTGCTGACCCTCAGCGCCCCCGAGCTGACCGTCCTCGTCGGTGGCCTCCGCGTCCTGGGCGCGAACCACCAGCAGTCGTCGCTCGGCGTCCTCACCGCGACCCCCGGGTCCCTGACCAACGACTACTTCGTCAACCTGCTCGACCTGGGTACGACGTGGACGTCGACGTCCGAGGACCAGGCCACGTTCGAGGGTCGGGACGCCGCCACGGGCGAGGTCAGGTGGACCGGTAGCCGTGCCGACCTCGTCTTCGGCTCGAACTCCGAGCTGCGCGCGCTCGCGGAGGTCTACGCGAGCGACGACGCGAAGGAGAAGTTCGTGACCGACTTCGTCGCGGCGTGGGTCAAGGTGATGAACCTCGACCGGTACGACCTCGCCTGACCGGGAGGGGGCCAGGTCGTCTGACCAGGAGACGCCCAGGTCGGCCCGATGCGGGGCCGACCTGGGCGTTCTGGGTACGGGCGTCGGGGCGTTCGCGGCTCAAGTCCGGGTGTGGATCCGGCCCGTGGGCGGCCGGCCCCGAGGCGGGGCGCCGTGGTGCGGATCGCAGTGGGGTGGTGGCTCGGTGGGTTCGTCGGCACTGGGAGAAGAAGAGCGCATGCGTGGTGTGCCCGTCTGTGGTCCGGAAGGGCCCCTCCGTGCAACGGCCGGCCAGGACGGCCCCCCCCGCGCGCCGTCCGGGCCGTGCTCTTCGACTTCTCCGGAACGCTGTTCCAGATCGGCACCTACGCCGACCGGATCCGGGCGGCGCTGCCGCATCCGGTGGACGAGGCGGCGATGGACCGCATACTGGGGGGTCTTGAGGCGGGGCTGTCCGACCCCGAGGTGGTGGAGGCGCAGCGCGCGCGGGATGTGTCGTCGAGCGCCCATCGGCACGCCTTCACCACGTGGTACGCCTCGGTTCCCGAACTGGCGCCGGTGGCCGAGGTGCTCTACGAGCAGCTGAAGGCCCCCGCGCACTGGGTGCCCTATGCGGACGCCCGGGCGCGTACCGCGGGCTGGACGCCGTACTGCGGCTGGTGGGGCTCGCCGGCGCCGACTCCCGTGCCGCGGAGCCGGCGGCGGCGCACGGCGGGGCCGGCACCTAGGGGGAGACACCCCCCGGGCGGGGATCCGGCGCGGTGTGGGCCGTCGGCCGCAGCCGCGCCGGATCGGACGGTCCGGTCGGGTCAGACCGCCGGGACCGGGAAGGTCGGGTACTCCACGCCGGAGACGTGCTGGACCACGCGGATCACCTGGCACGAGTAGCCGAACTCGTTGTCGTACCAGAGGTAGAGGATCGCGTTGTCGCCGTCGACCTTGGTCGCACCGGCGTCCACGATCGAGGCGTGGCGCGAGCCGACGAAGTCCATGGAGACGGCGTCGGGGGCGGTGGTGAAGTCGATCTGGCGCTTGAGTGGCGAGTGCAGCGAGACGCCGCGGAGGTACTCGAGGACCTCCTCGCGGGTGGTCTCGCGGCCCAGGCGCAGGCTCAGGATGGCGATCGAGACGTCCGGGACGGGGACGCGGATCGAGCTGCCGGTGATGGGCGCCTTGAGGTCGGGCAGCGCCTTGGCGACGGCGGAGGCGGCACCGGTCTCGGTGATCACCATGTTGAGCGGCGCGGAGCGGCCGCGGCGGTCGGCCTTGTGGTAGTTGTCCAGCAGGTTCTGGTCGTTGGTGAACGAGTGGACGGTCTCCACGTGGCCGCGCAGCACGCCGTACTCGTCGGCCATCGCCTTCAGCGGCGGGACGATCGCGTTGGTGGTGCAGGAGGCGCAGGACAGGATCTGCTCGTCCGGCTTGATCGTGTCGTGGTTGACGCCGTGGACGATGTTGGGAACGTCGCCCTTGCCCGGAGCGGTCAGGACGACCTTGTCGATACCGGGGCGCAGGTGCTGCGAGAGGCCCTCGCGGTCGCGCCACTTGCCGGTGTTGTCGATGAGGATGGCGTCCTTGATGCCGTACGCCGTGTAGTCGACCTCGGACGGGTCGTTGGCGTAGATCACCTTGATCGCGTTGCCGTTGGCGACGATCGTGCTGTTCGCCTCGTCGACGGTGATCGTGCCCTGGAACTGGCCGTGGATGGAGTCGCGGCGCAGCAGCGAGGCGCGCTTGACCAGGTCCGCCTCGCCGCCGCCGCGGACGACGATGGCCCGCAGGCGCAGGCCGTTGCCGGAGCCGGACTTCTCGATCAGCAGGCGGGCCACGAGGCGGCCGATGCGGCCGAAGCCGTAGAGGACGACGTCGCGCCCCTCGCGGCACTCGATCTTGTTCTCGCCGGTGGCGCCGGCGACGGCCTGGGCGGTGAACTCCGCCACCGACAGGCCGCGGTCGTCGGCCTTGTGCATCGCGGCGAGCATGCCGATGTCGATCTGGGAGGGGCCGAGGTCGAGCGTGGTGAGCGCCTGGAGGAACGGCAGCGTCTCGGTGACCGAGAGTTCCTCGCCGGCGATCTGCCGGGCGAAGCGGTGGGTCTTGAGGATGCTGACCACCGACTTGTTCACCAAGGAGCGGCTGTGGAGCAGGACCGTGACGTCCCGCTCGCGGTGCAGCTTCCCGATGATCGGGATCATCGATTCCGCGATCTCCTCGCGGTTCTTCCAGTTGGTGAACGAGTCGTCGTTGACAGTCACAGGCGCATCTTTCGAGCTAGACGGTGCTCATATGCTAACCCCACGCCATTTTGGTCATTCAGTGGGGCGTCGCGTCGGGGGAGTGGGGGAAGGGTTTGGCCCGGTAAGGTCGATTTGCCTTGTGGGTGGTTTGATGTGATCCGCCCTGAGGTGTTCCGTGCTGTCGCTGCATGGAGCCGTTTTCGGCCGCGGCCCGGGGGAGCCGTTGGGGTTCTGCGGGATCAAGCCGATGGAGCTGCACGGGATGCCGGTGCTCAACCTCTTCTACCGGTTCGCCACCTCGGCATGGGGCCAGGGCTTCGCCGGTGAGGCCGCGGGCGCGGTCACCGCCTGGGCGGCCCGGTGGGTGCCCGACGTCCCGCTGATCGCCCGGGTCAGGCCCGCCGACCTGGCCTCCCAGCGCGTCGCGGTGCGCGCCGGCCTGATCCGGGCGGAGCACCTCTACGGCGAGGGGTACGACGGGTTCGACCTGATCTACGCGGCGCGGCCGGTATCACCCCAGGCCGGGGATCTGGGAGATCACTAGGTCGATGAGTTTGATGCCGACGAACGGGGCGATCAGACCGCCGAGGCCGTAGCGGGTGAGGTTGCGGCGGAGCAGGTCGTGGGCGGAGGCGGGTGTGTAGCGGACGCCGCGCAGTGCGAGCGGGATCAGCGCGACGATGATCAGTGCGTTGAAGATGATCGCGGAGGTGATGGCGGAGGTCGGGCTGTGCAGGCCCATCACGTTCAGGTCGGCCAGACCCGGATAGGCGCCCGCGAACATCGCCGGGATGATGGCGAAGTACTTGGCGACGTCGTTGGTGATCGAGAAGGTGGTCAACGCGCCGCGGGTGATGAGGAGTTGCTTGCCGATCTCGACGATCTCGATCAGCTTGGTGGGGTTGGAGTCCAGGTCGACCATGTTGCCGGCCTCCTTGGCGGCGGAGGTGCCGGTGTTCATGGCGACGCCGACGTCCGCCTGGGCGAGGGCGGGGGCGTCGTTCGTCCCGTCACCGGTCATCGCCACCAGCTTGCCGCCCTCCTGCTCCTGGGTGATCAGGGCGAGTTTGTCCTCCGGGGTGGCCTCGGCGAGGTAGTCGTCCACGCCGGCTTCGTGCGCGATGGCCCGGGCGGTGAGCGGATTGTCGCCGGTGATCATCACCGTACGGATGCCCATCCGGCGCAGTTCGGCGAAGCGTTCGCGGATGCCCTCCTTGACCACGTCCTTGAGGTGGATGACGCCCAACACCCGTGGCCCGTACCGGTCGTGCACCGCCACCAGCAGCGGGGTGCCGCCGGACTCGGCGATCGCGTCGGTGAACATCCGGGCCTCGGCGGGCACCGCGCCGCCACGGTCGGCCACCCAGGCGATGACCTGTGCGGCCGCACCCTTGCGGACCAGGCATCCGGCGCCGTCCGCCCCGTGCAGATCGACGCCGCTCATCCGGGTGTGCGCGCTGAAGTCGATGTACTCCGCCTGCCGGAGCTCCCCGTCGGCGGGTGTGCTCAGCCCGTAGGTCTTCTCGGCCAGGGCGACGACGGACCGGCCCTCGGGGGTCTCGTCGGTGAGTGAGGAGAGCTGGGCGGCGTCCGCGAGCCGGAGTTCGTCGGTGCCGGGCAGCGGGACGAAGGCGACCGCCGCACGGTTGCCGAGGGTGATGGTGCCGGTCTTGTCGAGCAGCAGGGTGTTGATGTCACCGGCGGCCTCCACCGCGCGCCCGGACATGGCCAGGACGTTGCGCTGGACGAGGCGGTCCATGCCGGCGATGCCGATCGCCGAGAGCAGGGCGCCGATCGTGGTGGGGATGAGCGTGACGAGGAGGGCGACCAGCACCGCCGTCGGCTGGGCCGCTCCGGCGTAGGAGGCCATCGGCTGCACGGTGACCACGACGAGGACGAAGACGATGGTGAGCGCGGCGAGAAGGATGTGCAGCGCGATCTCGTTGGGCGTGCGCTGCCGGGTGGCGCCCTCGACCAGGGCGATCATCCGGTCCAGGAAGGACTGTCCGGGACGGGACGTGACACGGACGACGAGGCGGTCCGACAGTACCGTGGTGCCGCCGGTGACACCGGAGCGGTCGCCGCCCGACTCGCGGATGACGGGCGCGGACTCACCGGTGACGGCCGATTCGTCGACCGCCGCGACCCCCTGGACCACCTCGCCGTCCGCGGGGATCGCCTCGCCCGCCTCGACCACGACGAAGTCGAACGGCTGCAACTCGGCGGCGCCGACGCTCTCGGTCGCCGCGCCCCCGAGGTCGATGCCGACCCGCCAGTTGTCCCGCAGGCGGCGGGCGGTGATGTCGGTCCGCGCCCGGCGCAGCGATGCCGCCTGGGCCTTGCCGCGGCCCTCGGCGACCGCCTCGGCGAGATTGGCGAAGAGCACCGTCAGCCAGAGCCAGCCGCTGATCACCCAGGTGAAGACGGACGGGTGGAGCAGCGCGGAGAGCGTGGTGAGCACCGAGCCGCAGGCCACCACGAACAGCACCGGGTTGGTGGCCAGCGCCCGTGGATGCAGTTTGCGCCATGCCTCGGGGAGGGAGGTCAGCAGCGCCTTCGGGTCGAAGAGTCCGGCCGGCTTCCGCCGCCGCCGGCCCCGGTGCGCCGGGCCGCCGTGCACCGGGGGCGACGCCGTCCCGGTCGCCGTGGTCGTCGGTGTCGTCGGGGCGTGGGGGACGGGTGCCATGCGGAGACCTTCTGGGAGGGCGGCGGCCCCCTGCGGCGAGCGGGCGGCCGGGGGACCTGGGGAGGAACGGGACCGGACGGCTCGGGCGGGGCGGCCGGTGGCACGGGTGGAGCGGGGGCCGGTGCGCAGGGGGCGGTGGGCGGTCGGCGCCTCCCGGGGCCCGTCGGCCGGCCGGGCACCCGAGGGCGACGTCGTCAGTCCGCCAACTCCCGTACGTCGAGCGGAAGTTTCCACGCGTTGCGGCGGTGTGCGGTGTCGAGCGCGTGGTGCAGGGGAGACGGCGGCACGGTCAGTACCGGACAGTGGGCGTGTGCCACGCAGTACCGGGAGACGGAGGGCCACACCGCGCGGCGCAGCCTGCCGCGGGCGCCGGCCCCGACGACCAGCAGATCGTCGCTCCGGTCGGCGGCCGCCAGCAGGACCTTGCCCGGCGTGCCCGGCGCCACCAGGCGCTGGAGCACGACCCCCGGTCCGACGCTGCCGAAGGCGGTGTCGAGCGCCTCCAGCAGCCGCTCGCCCGCCAGCCGGCGCCAGGTGGCGGTCAGCGACGGCGGGCAGGGTCCGCCGCGGTGTGGGACGCCGCCGCCGGGCGGCTCCCACGCCAGTACGGCCCACAACGCGGCGTCGCGCATCCGGGCCTCGGCGGCGGCCCGGTGGAGAGCCGTCAGGCTCCCCAGCGAACCGCTCACCCCGACGACGACGCGCCGACCGCCGCTGGGGCCGTCCATGGGTCACTCTCCTCGTACCGTGCGGTGGTTGTGTCGTCACCATCGAAGTGCCGGCGGGTACCGCCGGGCGGCCGGTTGGCGCTTCTCTTACGCCGGTGGCGGAGACCCTGACGGCTTCATGACGGCGGGGTCGGCGTTGCGTCGACGTCCTCGAACGCAAGCGCGGTCCGCGCCGATGGGCAGCCACGATGCGACGTGGTCCGCCGCGCGGACCGGATCGAGCCGTTCGAGCTGTTCGAGCCGTTCCGGCGGCTCGGCGACAGGGGAGTCCGTCAGGCTGGGCGTCCCGGAGGTGTCAGGCGGCGAGTCCGGCGACGCGCCGGGCCGGCTCTCCGGTGAGGTGGTGGACGTACTCGTGCGCCAGGCGGAAGCCGGCGGTCCAGGCGAGGAGACGGCTCGGGCGGTTGTCGCGGGAACAGGTCCAGCTCGGGGTGTGGCCGCGGGCCTCGATGTCCCGGCACAGGGCGGTGACGCAGGCCAGTGCCAGGTGCTGGCGCCGGTGCGCGGGGACGGTCAGGCAGGCGATGTCCTCGTGGGTGCTGCCGCGGAAGTAGGTGCAGGCGAGGGCGAGGACGCGGTCCCTCCGGAACGCCGCCCAGCCGTGCCCGGAGGCGGCGAGACCGGCCGGTCCGCCCCAACTGGCATGGATCCAGGCCAGGTCCGCCCCCAGTGCGGCGAGCGCCGGGGCGTCGTCGGGTGTCACCCGGCGCACCGTCACCCCGTGCGGCGGGCGCGGCGCCGCCACCGTGACGCGGCGGAGGTAGACCATGCGCTCCCACGGCACCAGCCGTTCGAAGGCGCCGGCCAGCAGGGGCAGGAAGCGGGCGGGGGCCTGCACGTAGTGCGCGGTGAAGGGGGCGAGGGCGAGCGGGGCCAGCGCGGTGGGTTCGCCGCGGAGCAGCAGATGGCCGGCGCAGGCCACGGCCACGGCACGCGGATCGACGGCCCGGTCGGCCCAGCAACGAGCCGCTCCGGAGAGCAGCGCATGCTCCGCCAGCGCCGTCGCCCCGGGGGGCCCATCGGCGAACCAGCGGGGGAGGGAGGGGAGTTGGGCGGGCGTGAGTGCGATCACGGGGTCCTCGCTTCGGACGCGGCGGCCGACGGGCCGGCCGGCGGATCACCGAGGGGACGCCGGACGGGCCGTCAGGGAGCAAGGGTGGGTGGTGGATGCGGACGGGACGGGACGGGGGGACGGGAAGGGGGCGGGGAGGCGGGGTGCGGGAGCCCGCTCGGCGGGCGGGGCGTCTCCGTGCGGCACGGGGCACGGCGCGGGGCGCCTACCGTGACAGGGCACGGCCCCGCCCTGACGGCGGAGGGCCGGGAGGCAGCCGGACGCGGTTCACATCCCCCATCACATGCCGGGCCGCGCGCCGCTTCAAGCCTTCCGGGCACCTCTTGACGTACGCCTGATGAGCGGGGGCGAGCGGCGCGGGCCGGCCCGGCCGCGGCCGGAGTGCCCCGTGCTGTCGGCGGGCGAAACCGCCACCGGTTCGGCCTCGGCGGCCCGCCGGACCGACGGGGCCTCGTGCGTACGGGTGAAGCAGACGGGGGGCTTGGTGCGTCGGCGGTTAGAACGCGGCACCCGAACGCACCTATAGAGGCGTGACGGACCCTTTTGATCTGGCGTTGCTGATGCTCGTCCCGTGGGTGTCACCGGGGCGTGGCGCGCAGACGATCCCGGAACTCCCTGACCCGGGGATTCCGCTCGAAGGGCGCGAGCCGTTGGACCAGGCGGGGGAGCGCACCGTGCACGGATCCGGTGGCGAGCTGCTGGTAGTGCCGCAGGGCGTGGAAGCAGTGGTCGACGGCCGCCTCCACCTCGTTCCCGGCCAGCAGGGCGTGGGCGAGCTGGGCGTGCAGCAGCGCACGGGCCCTGTGGTGGGAGGAGGGCCGGCCGGCCAGGGAGTGCCGTAGTTCGGCCGCCGCGCCGTCGTGGTCGCCCAGGCGGGCCAGGACGTGGGCCCGCTGGTAGCGCAGCGCGGCCTCCGGATAGCTGGTGAAGGGGCCCTCCGGGCCGGTCGCCCGGGAATGGTGCTGCTCGGCCGCCAGGAGGTCCCGTGCGGAGGGCCGGTCCTGGCCGGCGCCGGCACGCACCACGGCCCGCCCCGCGTGCAGGAAGGCACGGACGGCCGGCGGTGCGGCCGAGCCGGCGACATCCAGCGCCGCCTCGCCGAGGGCGAGGGCCTGGCGGGGGTCGCCCAGCCGGAGGGCCTGCACGCTCAGGCAGCGCAGGGTGATGGCGTAGCAGTCCCGGTCCTCGGCCGCGCGGGCGAGCCCGAGGGCCACGTTGTAGTAGTGCTGCGCCAGGGCGGCGTGGCCGACCTCGGAGGTCTTGGCGGCGAGCAGGAGCGTCAGATGGGCGGCGCCGGTGCGCAGGGAGCGCCGCACCGCCGGTGTGGCCGGGGCGGAGAGCAGCGGCACCACGTCCTCGGACAGGGAGAGGGCCAGCGCCGACCGCCCGTGCGCGCCGCCGTACTTCTCTCCCATCAGGGCGCTGCACGCGGCCATGGTCTCCAGGCGGGCCGCGTCCGCTGCGGACGCCGGCCGTCCGCTGTCCGGCGTCCGCAGCACGGAGGGCGGCTGCGCCTCCCAGCCGCTGAGCACCGGGGGCGGTGCGGAGATGACCGAGCGGGCCAGCCGGGCCCGTCGGGTGGGGTCGGCGTCCGCCCGGCACAGGGTGGTGAGCCGTCGCACCGGATCGTCGCTCCGCAGGACCGCGGCCACCGCGTCACCGGACTCCTCCGGATCGGTGAACCCGGCGTCCGCGGGCGACAGGCGCCGGCCGATCCGGCGGCCCAGCGCCTGCGCGACCAGCTCGACGACCGGTCTGCGGGGGCGCGATCCCTGGAGCCAGTGGGCCACGGAGGTCCGGTCGTAGCGCAGCCGCAGCCCATGGGTCGTGCCCAGGGCGTTGACGGCGCGGGCGAGGTCGCCGGCGGACCAGTCGGCTTCGGCCAGCAGGGCGGCGAGGACACGGTTGGGGCGACGCCTACGCTTCATGGGCCCTCGGGCCTTCCGGGAGGTGAGTGGGCGTCAGGGGCCGACGTTCAACACGTTCACGCATGCGTGCTCTGCCGGGCGTTCCCACTCGACAGGATTCATGGTTCCGTTAAGGGGCGGATGTTGGCTATGCCCCCGATGGTCGCAGCGAAGTATTTCGGCCATTGGCCCGGCGGGTCAGCGGGGAAAATTCCGCCGGTTCGGTGCACAGGGCGAGTCATCACGTACCACGGCAACACCAGACGCGTCATAAGGCACCTCACGGACCCTTTCGGAAAACGTCCCCCGGAGCGCCGCACAGCGGCGGCCGGCGCTTGGTGTCCGACGTCGCCCTGTCACGTCGGGAGCACCCCATGCCGTCGTCACGCCGCCAGAACATGAAATTGCGAGCCCTTTTGGCGGAGGCCCGATGGACGCAAGCGGCACTCGCCCGGTCGGTGAACAGAGTCGCCGCGGAAATTGACCTGGATCTGCACTACGACCGCACCGCCGTGGCGCATTGGTTGAGCGGTACCCAGCCGGCGGCTCCGGTGCCCGAATTGATAGCGGAGGCGCTGACCCGGCGCCTCGGCAGGTCCGTTTCGCCGAGCGCGGCGGGACTCGTGTGCGAGGGCCCCGCGCCACCGGGCGGCCGATTTCCCGAGCACGGTTCCGCGGCCGAAACCGCGCTCACCGACCTGTGCAGCATGGAGGGCGACCCCGCCCAGCGGGTGTCCGCCCGGCTCCGGCCGTACCGCGAAGCGGAACTCGCACAGCTACGGGCCGCACGGCGGACCCGGGCCGGGCCGCCCACGCCGCGGCACGGCCCGGACGAGGGCGAACTCGCCGTCGTCCGGCTCGCGGTGCGCTTCTACGCGGCCTCGTTCGATGCCCACGGCGGCAGAAGGGTCCGTTCCACCCTGGCCACCTACCTCGCGGACGACATCGCCACCCGGCTGCGGGAAGCCGGCGACGACGAGGTCCACCGCGACCTGCTGGTGGAGGCCTCGCGACTGGTCTTCCTGCTCGCCCGCATGTACCAGGACGCCTCCGTCCACGGGCTGGCCCAACGCCACTTCACCACCGCGTTGCAGCTCGCCGACGAGGCCGGCGACGCGACGGCCTGGGCCGTCGTCCTGCGGGGGCTCAGCGCCCAGGCCCTCGCGCTCGGCCACCGGAAGGCCGCGCTGCACGCCGCCGAGGCCGCCCTGGCGTCCGCCGGCCCGCCGGACGGTGCCACCCGCGCCTTCCTGCTCTCCCAACTCGCCGTCACCCAGGCCTCCTGCGGCCAGCGCAACGAGGCGCTCGCCTCCCTCGGACGCGCCGAGCGGGCCGTCGAGGAGGACCGGCAGCGCCCGCGCGGGTCGGGGCCGTTCACCAGCTACTCGCCCGCCGCGCTCGACTTCCAGAGCGCCCAGGTGCTCCGACACCTGGGGGACCTGCCGGCGGCGTGCACGGCCCTGCACCGCTCCTCGGCGCGACGGCCGGACGACGACCACCGGGGCAGGCGCTCAGCCGTGCCCAGCTCGCCGAAGTCCTCGTCGGTCTCGGCCATGTGGAAGAGGCCTGCGCCGCCTGGAATTCCTTTCTCGATCACTACGCCTTCCTGCGGTCCGGTGCGGCCGATCTCGCCCTCCACCGACTGCGGCAGCTGCTCATCCCCTTTCGCCAACTCCCGGCGGCGACCGCCGTTCTGCGCCGTACGTGCGCCATGGCCTCCGTATCCGCACACCACTGAAACGTCTCCGGCGGCGGCAGCCTTTCACGCGGTTCAACAACCCCGGGCAAGGCGCCGCGGCCACCGGGGCGGCGGCGGTTGTTCAATCGAAGCAGGGACACCGGCAGGAAAGGAACGGGCCATGAGCAGTCCCGCCGCGGAATTCCCGTACGAGAGCACGCCGTTGCGGCGCCCGGTCGGCCATCTCTTTTCGGGCCAGGGCGACTTCGCCGTCAGCCCGCTGGTCCGGGCGGCCCGCGCACACGACAGCGTGCGGAAAGCCGTCATCGAGGTCTTCGGGCAGACGGAAGACGTGGGCAGGGAATTCGGAATCGCCCCGCTGACCGAGGCGTTAATGGGCCAGACGCCCCCCAGCGGCCGCGACCTGGCCGCCGCCACCGTCGGAACCCCCCAACTCGCCCTGTTCTGCTCCTCGATGGCGGTGCACCGCGCCCTCTGCGACATCGGCCTGGCGCCCGACCTGGTGCTCGGGGTGAGCTTCGGCGAGATCGCGGCGCTCACCGCGGCCGGGGTTTTCGCCGTCCCCGAGGGAGCCCGGATCGCCTGTCTGCTGGCCCACCAACTGGCGCACTGCGCGGGCGGTATGACGCTGATCGGCGCGCCGGAGTGCCGCACACACGCCCTGCTGCGCGAGGCCGGCACCCCGGAACTCGCCCTGGCCTGCGTGAACGACCCCGGTGAGACGGTCCTCAGCGGCCCCCTCCCGGCCCTGGAGACGGTGGAGGAACTCGCCCGGCGTCAGGGCCTGTCGGCGTCCCGGCTGCGGCTGCCGTTCTCCTCCCACCACCCGTCGCTGACCGCGCGGGCGGACGCCTTCGCCGCGTCGATCCGCCCGATCGCGGCCCGCGCCGCCCGGCTCCTGGTGCTCTCCGCCGTCCGGCAAGGCCCGTACCGGCCCGGTGACGACGTCCACCGCGGGCTGGCCGACTGCCTGGTCCGGCCCGCGCGGTTGCCCGGAGTCCTGCTCCGGGCGACCGCCCGGAGCAGCGCCCTGCTCCTCGAAGCCGGCACCGGCAGTGCCCTGACCCGCAACGTCCGGCACACCCTGCCGCCCGCTGCGGCCACCGCCCACGCCCCCCTCGCCGAGCCCGGCTTCCCCTGGCCGCACCCCGGCGCCCCGGCCGCCCCGCCGGCCGACGCCCTCCGCACCCCGGAGCCGACCCGATGACCACCTGTGCCCCCACCCCCGGCGAACTGGCGGACCTCATCAACGGCACCGGCCAGGACGAACTGCGCAGCCGTCTGATGTCCACCCTGACCACCGAGGACGAACCGGCCGCCGCAGGCCCCACGGACCGCGCCCACCGCCTCCACCGGCGGCTGCGCCGGCTGGCCGAAACCCTGCCGCCGGCGGCCGAGTTGTGCCGCGATCCGCAGCGGCTCGCGCTGCTCAGCGAGTGCGTCGCGGTCGTCGACCCGCCGCTGTACATGGCGACCCTCTCCCACTACGTGCTGTGCCTGGGATCGGTCGTCGAGCTGACCGACGACCCGGCCCGGCTCGGCCGCCGGTGGGACGCGCTGGCGAGCGCGCGCTCCAAGGGCGTCTTCATGGTCACCGAGATCGGGGACGCCAGCAGCCACCTGGGGATCCGCACCACCGCCGTGTTCGACCCGCACACCAGGGAGTTCGTGCTGCGCACCCCGGACGCCGGAGCGGCCAAGTTCTCCGGCGTCGGCAACCCGCGGCTGCCGCAGACGGCCGTGGTGTGCGCCCGGCTGCGGGTCGGCGGGGCGGACCGCGGGGTGTTCTCCTTCGTGGTCGACCTCACCGACGAGCGGGGCCCGCTGCCGGGCGTGGAGATCTCCGACCGCATCGAAGTACCGGCCCTCCCGCTGGACTACGCGCTGGTGCGCTTCGCCGGAGTACGGCTGGCGTACGACCAGTGGTTGCGCGACCGCGCGTACGTCGACGGCGAGGGACGGTTCCACGATCCGCTCGGCACGCCCGACGCCCGGTTGCAACGCACCCTCTGCGTCGGACGGGGACTGTGGGCGACCCTGCCGTCGGCGGTGGCCGCCATGGCACGGGAGTGCTCCGTACAGGCGCTGCGGTTCTCCGCGCGCCGGCGGGCGCACGGCAGGCTGGCCCCGGGAGCGACGGTGCTCGCCTACCGGAACCAACACCACGCGCTGCTCGGCTGCCTGGCCCGGTCGTTCGCCCTCACCTGCGCCGGCCGAACGGCACGGGAGATCTGGGCCCGGTCCCGCCCCGCGCCGGCCGGCCGCCTCCCCGCGGCCCGCAGCGCGGACGGGATGACCTTCGCCCCGTGGACCGCCGTCGACCGCCCGCTCGCCGTCCTCAAGGCGGTCGCGGTGGCCGGCACCGCACGGGTCGCCGCCGAGTGCCAGCACCGCTGCGGGCTCGCCGGGTTCCTGGGGCCCAACGCGCTGACCGGGTACCACGGCTTCGCCCACGCCTTCGACAGCGCCGGCGGCGACAGCCGGCTGATCGTGCTGGACGCCGGACGGGCCCTCGCCGAGGAGGCCGCCCGCGCCCCCGTGGGCACCGTGCCGCCGCCCGACGTCCCCCCGGACCACCCCGCGTGGTGGCCCGCCCTCGCCCGGGCCCAGGAGGCCAGGCTGACGGACGAGCTGCGCCGCGCCCTGGAGCACCGCACCCAGGCCGGACTGACGGGCCTGGAGCTGTGGAACCCGCTGCTGGACACGACCCGAGAACTCGGCGAGGCCTACGGCGGTCGGCTCGTCGCGGAGAGCCTGGCCGGCGCCCTCGCCGCCGTCCAGGACCCCGAACTGCTGGCGGTGCTGCGCCCGTTGGCGGCCCTGTACGGGGTGGTCGAGGCACGGCGCCACAGCGGCCGACTGCTCTCCGGCGGGCTGCTCGACGCCTCCGCGGTCCGGGCGCTCCCCGGCGTGCTGGACGGCCTGTGCGACCGCCTGCTGCCGCACCTCCCCTTTCTGGAAGAGGCCATGGCCACGCACCCCGGTGGTGCGCCCGTCCCGTTGGGCGCCGACGACTACGCGGCCGCCCTGACCGACTCCCTCAACTGGCTACCGGAAAGGCCGTGATGAGCCACACCTCCCCGACGGTGCCCCGCATCGGCGTCCTGGGCATGGGCACCTACCTCCCCCGCGCCACCCGCAGCAACGAGGACGTCGCGGGTGCGGCAGGCGTCACACCGGAGTGGATCACCCAGCGCACCGGGGTGCACACCCGGCACATGGCCGCCCCCGAAGAGGCCGCATCCGATCTGGCGGCGGCCGCCGTACGGGCCGCGGTGGCGGCCGCCGGGATCGACATCGACCAACTCGACGTGCTGATCGCCGCCACCTCCACCCCCGATGAGCTGGGCCCCTCCACCGCCTGCCGGATCCAGGCCCGGATCGGCGCCCGGTACGCGGTGGCCCTGGACGTCAGCGCGGCCTGTGCCGGCTGGCTGTTCGCGGCCAAGGTCGCCCACGACTGGCTGCGCGGCACGCCCGGAGCCCGCTACGCGGCCGTCGTCGGCGTCGAGGCGTACTCCAAGTTCGTCGACCCCACCGACCGGGGCACCGCGGTGCTCTTCGCGGACGGCGCGGCCGCCGCGATCCTCGGCCCGGTGGCGGACGACGGCGGGTTCGCCGACCTCCGCCTGGGCTCCGACGGCACCGGCGCGCACCACGTCCTCATCCCCGCCGGCGGCAGCCGCATTCCGGCGAGCCCGGCGACGCTCGGCGCACACCGGCACCACATCCACATGGACGGCCGTGCGGTCCGCGACTTCATCGTCCGGATCTTCCCCCAACTCGTCAGCGAGAGCCTGATCCGCAACCGGCTCCGGCTTGCGGACATCGACGCCTTCATCATCCACCAGCCCAACCCGGTCCTGCTGCGCAGCCTCGGCGAGCGCATCGGCATCCCGCCGGAGCGGCTCGTCATCGTCGGGGACGAGGTGGGCAACATCGGCGCCGCGAGCGCCCCCTACGCGCTGGCCACCGCCGCCGCACGGGGTCTGCTGCCGCGCGGCAGCAGGATCCTCGTCGCGGTCTTCGGTGCCGGAGTGACCTGGGGCAGCGCCCTGCTCACCTGGAGCGGGGCGCCCGCCATCCGGATAGCGCCGACCCGTACGTCGCGTACCACCCCGCAGACCCCGCCGCCCGCCCGACCCCGTGCCGCGCAAAGGAGTTCCTCATGACCTCGCTCGCCTCGTTCCGGTTGGACGGCCGACGCGCCCTGGTGACCGGCGCCTCCCGCGGCATCGGCAAGGCCGTGGCCGTGGCGTTCGCCCAGGCCGGCGCCGACCTGGCACTGTCCGCGCGGACCTCGGACGCCCTACGGGAGACCGCCGCGCTGGTGGAGGCCGAGGGGCGGACCGCGGTCCTCGTCCCCGGCGACCTGTCGGCGGCGGGGGCCGCGGACGGCGTGGTGGACGAGGCCGCGGCGAAGCTCGGCGGCCTCGACACCGTGGTGCACAACGCGGGCATCCTCCCCGCCCGGCCGGACGGCAGCCCGGTGCTCGACCCGTTGCAGTACTCCGCCCAGGAGGACTGGGACCAGGTGCTGTCGGTCAACCTCAACGCCACCGCGGCCCTGTGCCGACGGGCGCACCGCCACCTCGCCGGCTCGCCCCGGGCCGGCGTGGTGCTGATGTCCTCCCTCGCCGGGGTGGTCGGCACACCGAGGATGGAGGCGTACGCGGCCTCCAAGGCGGCCCAGATCTCGCTCGCCCGCAGCCTCGCCGTCGGCTGGGCCCGTGACGGCATCCGGGTCAACGCGCTGTGCCCGGGGTGGACCCGCACGGACATGACGGCCTTCGCGTACGGCACGAAGCCGCTGTCCGACTGGCTGACGGCCCACGTCCCGCTGGGCCGTTGGGCGGAGCCGCACGAGGTCGCCTGCGCCGCGCTGTTCCTGGCGTCGCCCGCCGCGTCCTACCTCACCGGGCAGGCCCTGGTGCTCGACGGCGGTGTGTCCGTACCCGACGGCGGACTCGCCGGCATCCCCAAGCCGCCCTCTCCGTTCGCCGCCTGAGCCCATCCACGAGAGGCGAGGAGTGCCGATCATGACCGGGGAGAGCCCCACCGCGACCAGGGAGAGCGCCACCGCCGTGATCCGCGGCATCGGCACCTGTCTGCCACCACGCGTGCTGTCCAACGAGGATGTGCGGCGCCGCGGCGTGCTGGACACCACCGACGAGTGGATCCGCTCCCGCACCGGCATCGCCCGGCGCCGGGCGGCCGAGGACGGCACCAGCACCGGCGACCTCGCGGTGGCCGCCGGTCGGGCCGCACAGGCCTCCGCGCATACCCGCGCGGACCTGGTGCTGGTCGCCACCACCACCCCCGACCGCCGCTGCCCGGCCACCGCCCCCGAGGTCGCCCACCGCCTCGGCCTGGGCACGGTCCCGGCCTTCGACCTGGCGGCCGTGTGCTCCGGTTTCCTCTACGGCCTCGTCGTCGCCACCGCCCTGGTCCGCACCGGGGTCTGCACCCGGCCGCTGGTGATCGGCGCCGAGAAGTACTCCAGCATCATCGACCCGCTGGACCGTGACACCGCGGTGATCTTCGGTGACGGTGCGGGGGCGGTCCTGCTCGGCCCCGGGAAGCGGACCGAGGCCGGGGCGGTCACCGCCCTCGACTGGGGCTCGGACGGCGCCGGCAGCGACCTCATCGCCATCACCGCCGGCGGCTCCCGCCGGCCCGACACCTCGCGCCACCTCACCCGCGAGGAGCGCTACTTCCGGATGAGCGGCCGCGAGGTGTACGGGCAGGCCGTGCGCCGGATGACCGCGTCCTCGCTGGCCGTACTGGAGCGGGCCGGCTGGCCGCCCGACACCGTGGGCGCGTTCATCGGCCACCAGGCCAACCAGCGCATCCTCGACTCGGTCGCCGAACGGGTGGGCATCGCCCGCCGGTACCGCCACGGCAACATCCGCGACGTCGGCAACACCGCGGCGGCCTCCATCCCGCTGGCCCTCGCCGACACCGCCGAGCGCAAGCGCGTCCGCCCGGGGACCCGCACCCTGTTCACCGCCTTCGGCGGCGGACTGACCTGGGCGTCGGTCGCCCTCACCTGGCCCACGGCCCGGCCCTGGAACCACGATCCCGAACCCCTCACCACCACCGATCCCACGCCCCGGAGGAACCAGCCGTGGAAACTGTCTACGACCAGTTGGTGACCGTGCTGACCGAGAAGTTCGAGGTCGACGCCGAGCAGATCCGGCCCGACGTCACCCTCGCCGCCCTGGAACTCGACTCGCTGGCCGTCGTCGAGCTCTACGTCACCCTCCAGGAACACTGGCAGATCCCCCTCGAAGAGGACGACGCCGCCGCAGAACTGACGCTGAATCAGCTCGCGCGGGCCGTCGAGGAGCAGCTGTCCCTGGCGCCGGAACCGTCCGACCGGGGAGCCCCACGGTGAGCGGACCCGACGCACCCGGCCCCGGCCCGGACCGCACGGGGATCGCCGTCACCGGCATCGGCCTGGTCACACCGGCCGGCACCGGTACCGCGCGGACCTGGGCGGGCGTCTGCCGGGGACGGGGCACCGCCGCGGAGGACCCCGCGCTGGCCGGACTGCCGGTCACCCTCTCCTGCCGGGTGCCCGACTTCGACCCCCGGACCCGGGTGCCCGGGGGCCGGCCGTGGCAGCACGACCGGTTCACCCAGTTCGCGCTGGCGGCCGCCCAGGAGGCCGTCACCGACGCCGGACTGGACCCGGACACCTGGGACGGCTCCCGGGTCGCGGTGGTCCTCGGATCGGCGGCCGGGGGAGTGGAGACCTACGAGGCGCAGTTCCGCAGACTGCTCGACGGCGGCCCGCGGGCGGTCTCCCCCCTCACCCTCCCGGCCTTCCTGCCCAACATGGGCGCCGGCCAACTGGCGATCGCCCTCCGGGCCGGCGGGGTGGCGCTGCACACCGCCACCGCCTGCGCCTCGGGTGCCACCGCCGTGGTCATGGCGGCCGTCCTGCTGCGCAGCGGCGCCTGCGACATCGCCGTCGCCGGCGGCGCCGACGCCATGGTCACCCCGATGTGCGCCACGGCCTTCGCGAGGATGGGGGCGCTCTCCCGGCGCCACGGCTCCCCGGCCGCCGCCTCCCGCCCCTTCGACGCCGAACGCGACGGCTTCGTGCTGGCCGAGGGCGCGGGCGTGCTGGTGCTGGAGCGGGGCTCCGACGCCACGGCCCGGGGCGCCCCCGTCCACGCCTGGCTCGCCGGGTACGGCAGCTCCGCCGACGCCCACCACCCCGTCGCCCCCGACCCCGCAGGGCGCGGGCTGCACCGCGCCATGGCGGAGGCGCTGCGCTCGGCCGGCGCGACCCCGCAGGACGTCGGTCACATCAACGCCCACGGGACCGGCACGCCGCTCAACGACCGCACCGAGGCGGCCGTGCTGCAACGGATGTTCCGCGCCGATTCGCCGACGGTGACCTCCGCCAAGGGCGTCCTGGGCCACACCATGGGGGCGGCCGGAGCCATCGAGGCCGCGCTCACCGCGCTGACGGTCGAGCACCAACTGGTGCCGCCCACGGCCAACTTCCACCGCCCCGAGCCGGCGGCCGGGACGCTGAACGTGGTGTCCGGACCGCCCCGCCGCCAGCACATCCGCCTGGCGCTCAGCAACTCCGCGGGCTTCGGCGGCCACAACACCGTGCTCGCCTTCCGCCCCGCCACCGCCCCGAGCCGCACTGGAGGGTAGATGCCGACCCCTGTACCCCGCTCCTCCCTGCCCGGCCCCCGCGCCCCACGTGGCCGGCTCGACGCCCTCTACGCCGAGGTCCAGCGGCGCGATCCGGGGGAGCCGGAGTTCCACCAGGCGGTGCGCGAGGTCCTGGACTCGCTCGGCCCGTCCCTCGCCCGGCACCCGGAGTTCGCCGAACCGGGACTGATGGAACGCGTCGCCGAGCCCGAACGGCAGATCGTCTTCCGGGTCCCCTGGCAGGACGACTCCGGCACGACCCGGGTGAACCGCGGCTTCCGGGTGGAGTTCAGCAGCACCCTCGGCCCGTACAAGGGCGGCCTGCGGTTCCACCCGTCGGTGAACCTCGGGATCGTCAAGTTCCTGGCGTTCGAGCAGGTGTTGAAGAACGCGCTCACCGGGCTCGGCCTCGGCGGCGGGAAGGGCGGCAGCGACTTCGACCCCCGCGGCCGCTCCGAGCCGGAGGTGATGCGCTTCTGCCAGTCCTTCATGACCGAACTCCACCGCCACGTCGGCGAGCACACCGACATACCGGCCGGCGACATCGGCGTGGGCGGCCGGGAGATCGGCTTCCTCTTCGGCCAGTACCGACGGATCACCAACCGGTGGGAGCCCGGCGTGCTCACCGGCAAGGGCCGCGACTGGGGCGGATCCGCGCTCCGCAGCCAGTCCACCGGGTACGGGAACGTGCTCTACGCCGCCCACCTGCTCCGGACCCGCGGCGAGGAGCTGGCGGGCCGGCGGGTGGTGGTCTCCGGCTCGGGCAACGTGGCGGTGCATTCGATCGAAAAGGCCCAGGAGTTGGGGGCCCATGTGCTCACCGCCTCGGACTCCGACGGCTGTGTGGTGGACGAGAAGGGCATCGACGTCCCCCTCCTCCGGGAGATCAAGGAAGTCGAACGCGGGCGCATCAGCGCCTATGCCGAACGGCGCGGCGCCTCGGCCCGGTACCTGCCCGGCGGCCGGGTCTGGGACGTCCCGGCCGATGTCGCGCTCCCCTCGGCCACCCAGAACGAACTGGACGCCGGCGCCGCACTGGCCTTGCTGCGGCACGGCGTCAGGGTGGTGTCCGAGGGCGCGAACATGCCCACCACGCCCGAAGCGATCCGCATCCTTCAGGGCGCCGGGGTGGCGTTCGGCCCAGGCAAGGCCGCCAACGCCGGCGGGGTGGTCACCAGCGCCTTCGAGATGCAGCAGAACGCGCAACGGGACACCTGGAGTTCCGCGTGGGTCGAGGAGCGGCTCGCCCTCGTGATGCGCACGATCCACGACACCTGCGCCGAGACCGCCGCACTCCACGGCGCCCCCGGGAACCATGTGCTCGGCGCCAACATCGCCGCCTTCGAACGACTCGCCGCCGCCATGCTCGCCCAGGGCGTCGTGTAGCGGAGGGGGCGCGTCGGCCGGGTGCGAGCGGATCACCGGCCGCGGCCGACGGGCACCTTCCCAAAGGCCCTGAGCGGCATGACGACTCGCCTTAGAGTGAGGCGATGACCACGACCTGGCACGCCTCCGACCCAGGTGTCCTGCGGCTTCCGTCCGGGCGCCTCGTCCGGGGCCGCGGGCTGCGCCGGCCGCTGCCGGCCGGTCCGACGCCCACCTACGCCGTCCATCTGCTCGGCACACAGCCGCCCGAGGTCCCCTGGGAAGCGTGCTGGCTGCGCTGGCCGGACTTCCGGCTGCCCAGCAGCCACACCCGGGCCCGGGCCGTGCTCGGCGAGGCCTGGGACCGGGCGGCCACCGAGCGCGTCGAGGTCGCCTGCGGCGGCGGCCGCGGCCGCACCGGCACCGCGCTGGCCGCGCTCGCCGTCCTGGACGGCGTACCCGCCGACCGGGCAGTGGAGTTCGTCCGCCGGCACTACCACCACCGCGCCGTGGAGACCCCCTGGCAGAAGCGCTACGTACGCCGCTTCGCCGCCTGACGGCGACGCTCCGACGAGCCTGAGTCCCAGGGCGCGTTCCTCGGGCAGGGCACCGAGGGCAGACGCTCCTCGACCACCGACGACCGCGGACTCCGTCATCTGGCCGGGAGTTTGAGGGTGAAGCGGGCGCCGCCGCGTGCACTGGCGTCGACGGTGAGGGTGCCGTTGTGGGCGTGGGCGACCCAGGAGGCGATGGACAGACCGAGGCCGGTGGAGTCGGCGCCGCTGTGGAACCGCTCGAAGAGGGAGTGGGCCAGGGCGGGCGAGACGCCCGGTCCCGCGTCGTCGACGGTGAGGGTTCCGTCAGCCGTCACCGTGATGTCCACCGTGGCGGGGCGGCCGGGGGCGTGGCCGTGGGTGAGGGCGTTGTCGAGCAGGTTGGCCACCGCGCGACGGAGCAGGTCCGGGTCGCCGGTGACGACGGTCGGCCGGGCATCGACGGTGATCTGATGGCCGTCGTGCGGGGTGTCGGCGACGATCACCTCGACGAGCTGGTCGAGGCGCAGCGGCTCGCGGACCGTGGTGCCCACGCCTGCCATGAGTCTGGCGCGGGTCAGGAGTCCGTCCACCAGGCCGCCCATGCGTGTGGCGAGGCTCAGGGTGCGCTGGAGTGCCACGGTGCGCTGGGTCTCGTCGCGCAGGGCCGTCTCGGCGAGGGCACGGAGCGAGGTGGCCGGGGTGCGCAGATCGTGGGCGGCGTCGGCGAGGAACGTCTCCTGCTGGTGCAGTGCGGTCAGCGCGGGGCGGATCGCGCGGCCGGAGAGAAGATGTCCGGCTACTGCCGAGAGCGAGATCAGCACCGCACAGCCGGCCAGCAGTCGGGTGGCCAGCATGAGGTGTTCCTCGTCGGTGGGGGCGGTGCCCAGGGCGCCGACGATCGCGCCTTCGGTCCTGCCGACCGATCCGAAGGCCAGGGCGACGAGGCGGACCGGTGCGCCGTCCTTGGCGCGGACGTCGGCGGTGGCCGGCGACTTCGGATTCCGCAGGGCGGTGGCGGCCACCGCCCGCAGGGCCGCGGGGCTGCCGTTGAGGCAGGAGCGGCGGGGCGCGTGCACGACGGTGATCCGGCTGGGCGTGCCGGACAGGACGGTCAGCGCCGGGCAGTCGGTGCCCATGGCGTTCTCCAGGCGTTCGACGCTGATCCGGCCCTTGTCGTCGGTGTCGAGCAGCAGGACGGCCCCCTTGACCTGCATGGCCAGCGAGGCGTCGAGTTCCCGCTGCCGGGCGATGGCATCGTTGTCAATGGCGAACGCGGCGAGCGCTGTCAGGCCGATGGCGCTGGTGAGGGTGAACAGGGCGGTGAGCCGCCGGCGCAGCCGGTGGATGCGCGCCGCGGCCGTCCTCAACGGGTACCTGCGGCCGTCAGGCGGTAGCCCACACCGCGGACGGTGTGGATCAGCGGGGGGTTGCCGAGCTTGCGGCGCAGCTGGGAGACGAGGACTTCGACGACGTTGGAGTTGGGTTCGGCCATCTCGTCCCAGCACTTCTCGATCAGCTCGGCGCGCGGTACGACCTGGTCGGGGCGGGCCACCAGCGCCTCCAGCAGGGCGTACTCCTTGTTGGTGAGGAGCAACAGCACGCCCTCGCGGCGGACTTGGCGCCGGGCGGAGTCGATCTCCAGACCGGCGAAGCGGGACACCGGCGGACGGACCGTCCCGGCCCGTCGGCACAGGCACCGTACCCGGGCGACCAGCTCGGGCAGGGCGAAGGGCTTGACGAGGTAGTCGTCTCCGCCGCCCGCGAACCCCTCGCACCGGTCGGTGACGGTGTCCCGGGCGGTGAGGAACAGCACCGGCACCGTCCGGCCGGCGCGCCGCGCGTCATGCACATAGGCGACGGCGTCCCCCGAGGGCAGCATCCGGTCGAAGACCACGCAGTCGTACTCGGTGACGAACAACGCCTCGTCCGCGAACGGAAGGTCGGCGGCCTCGTCGACGGCCAGTCCGTCGCCGCGCAGGGCGGTGGCCACGGCATATCGCAGATCCTGGTCGTCCTCGACCACTAGTACGCGCACGGCCGTCAGGATGTCACAGCGGGGACTGGATCCCGCCGTCGTGAACTCGTCCTCATCAAATGGTCATGTTCGGGTGTTCGGAGCGGAGTTGTGCGGTGCGGCGGGGCGGGTCGCCGGCCTGCGCGAGTGGGCTCGGGCCGGTCCTGGGAGCAGTGCCGGCTCTCCGGATCATCAAATCCTCAGGTTCGGTGGGCGAGGGTGCAGCGAAATCACCGTCGGGTTGACGAGATGGGGAAACACCAGTGCCACGCCCACCCGCCATACCGGCCGACCAGAAGGTCGCCGTAGTCCTCGCCGTCCTGTCCGGCGACACCACCGCAGCCGAAGCGGCACGCGCTGCGGGCGTATCGGACCAGGCCGTCAGCTGTTGGAAACGCCGCTTCATCGCTGCGGGGCGTGACGGCCTCGAAGCCCATACGAACGAGTCCACCCGTCGCGAGCAGCAGCTCATCAGCGAAATCGCCCGGCTGAAGAGGGCCTTGGGCGACTCGTACCTGCAAATCCAGTCCATACGCGCACGACTGCGTACTCGCTAGCCGGGCGACTGGGCACGACAGGAAAACGACACGGTGCGGCCTCCCGGAAGGGTTCCGGAAGGCCGCACCTCAATGCGCGCTGCCGTTCAGCAGACCTACGGACGCAGGGACATCGCGACGGAGCCCAGACCGGCGCCGGTAATGGCCCAGCTGATGGTGGTCAGAGCCGGGGTCGTGGCCGGCGCGTCGCCGGTGGCGGCGGTGCCGTATTCGTCGGCGGTGGTGTAGGCGGTGTATCCAGCGATGAGCTTCTCGTCCACGAGGGAGGGTTCCTTTCTTCGGTCCGTGGAAAGCTGTTCAGCAGACCTTCTCGAACGTCATGACGGATGCGCCGAACGACGCGATGACGACACCGATCTGCGGGGTCGTGGCGGGGGCCTCGCCGGTGGCGGCGGTGCCGTATTCGTCGGCGGTGGTGTAGGCGGTGTAGCCGGCGATGAGCTTCTCGTCCATGGCAGCTCTCCTCTGTTCTGTTTGCTTCTGGCGTGTAGGTGGGGTGCTGGGTGGGGAATTCAGCAGTGCTCGATGATGGTCACGCCGCCTGTGAGGCCGGAGACAGGGGTGAAGATGGTGATCGTCGCCGGGCTCGTGGAGGCCGGGGCCTCACCGGTGGCGGCGGCACCGTACTCGTCGGCGGTGGTGTAGGCGGTGTAACCGGAAATGAGCTTCTCGTCCATGGAAAACCTCTTACGCTTCTGGAATATCCGGCCGGACCTCCGACGGGGGATCCGGAGAGCAATCTGACGACTGCTGTTGGGTGATACCTCACCACGTCGCTCATTGAACGGTCGAGAGCAATACCCATCCATCTTGCAGAGCCACGGCGTTGGCCTCGGCTTTTGATGCGGAAAGCGAAACTTCCCTTGATGGTTGAGACGGAGGGCGGATATGTAGTGGAACAGCCCACCACCGCTGCCGGAGCATGAAAGAGTGCGGCCTCCGGAAATCTCCGGAGGCCGCACCATGGTGGTCTGTTCAGCAGTGGTCCCGGACGGTGATGACGCCGAGGGGAGGGCTGATGACCACCGTCAGGAACGAGGGCGTGGTGCCCGGTGCGTCGCCGGTGGCGGCGGCGCTGTATTCGTCGGCGGTGGTGTAGGCGGTGTATCCGGCGATGAGCTTCTCGTCCACGATGGGGTTTCCTCGCTTGAGCGTGTTCCCGGTGGGCCGGGAGTACGGGAATGATGGAGTGCGGCCTCCGGAAAAGGGTTTCCGGAGGCCGCGCCGTGGTGGTCTACCAGCTCACGACGGAGATGTGCGGAATGCTCACCGCGGTGCCACAGGCGTACGTTGAGCGCACCAGTGTGGGTTGGGTGTCCGGCCCGCCGACCAGGGAGTCCACCTCACCGAACTCGGCTGATTCCGCACAGAACACGTATCCCGGAAGCTGATTCTCCGGCACGGTCGACACGGGTGTTCGGTATCCGGGTCGTCGGACGTTCAGCACTGTGCGGTGACGCTCAGGGCGGAAACCCCGCCCAGCGACGCTATGCTCGCCGTCGAACCCACGGTGATGGCGATCGTGGTCAACGGAGTGGTGGCGGGGGCGTCGCCGGTGGCGGCTGCGCTGTATTCGTCGGCGGTGGTGTAGGCGGCGTAACCGGCGATGAGCTTCTCGTTCATGATGGGGTTTCCTCTCCCGAGTGCGGTTCTGACGGATTCAGAACGGGGATTTCGACCAACAGCGCCTGCGGCTGTTGTTGGGGGAGATCTCACCACGCAGCCGAGTGCGCAGTCGACAGTGGAATACCTTCGTCTTGCGACGGTGCGGAGCTGACCTCGGGATATGAGGAAGGAATCGAAACTTTCGCATCATGGTTGAAGGCGAGGTACCGAGGTGTATCCATACCCTGGCCGATATCGCAACCGCCTCACAACGACAAGGAGTGCGGACTTCCGGCAGGGTTCCGGAAGTCCGCACTCTGGTGTTCATCGGGAAGATGTCTCACCTCACATGGGTGGGAAGCCACGCGATTCCCAAGGAAAGCGCTACCGCCAGCGTCGTGATAGCCGTGGCCGGTGCGGCATCGGTGGCGGCGGCGCCGTACTCGTCGGCGGTGGTGTAGGCGGTGTAACCGGTGATGAGCTGCTCGTTCATGACGGGAGACCTCTCTTCGACTCGTTAAAGGGTGTTCAGCACTGGGTGTTGATCGTTGCGACTTCGGTGACGGGAGGGCCGCTCGGAGCGGTGGGGATGCCGATCGTCAGATCCTCCGTTGTGACGGCCGTGGCGGGGGCGGCGCCAGTGGCGACGGAGCTGTATTCGGCGGCGGTCGTGTAGGCGGCGTAGCCGGCGATGAGATTCTCGCTCACGATGAAAGACTCCTCGGTGTGTGGAGGTATGCCAGGTGGCCCGGAACGGGCTCCCAGGTCAGAAGTTCTGTAGGACGTTCACGATCGGCGACGACAGGTTGCGCGCCGGCTCGCTCGGGTCGATACCCGCGTCGATGAACGCCGCAGCGACGACCTCGGCCACCGGCTCCCGCTCGCCGTGCGGCAGGGCGGCGTGCTCGACGAGCGCATCGGCGAACACCTGGGCGCGGTGCTGCCCGAAGCTCATCTCCCGCCGGGACGGTCGCGGGTCGTCCGGCTCGAACGCGCAGCCCACCGACGCGGTGACGGCCTGCGTGAACGGTGAAGTCCCCTCGCCCAACAGGCCGGTGGCCTGGAGCAGCTCGGCGCAGTCGCGGGCCACGCGCCATCCCGGGCGCGTCAGATAGACCACGACGGCGTCGTTGCGCGGGTACAGCAGACGGGACGAGGAGATCTTCGCGCGCCAGGGGATACCGGCGCCCTCCAGGAACGTCACCAGCTCGCGCCACACCGCCGGCGCGGCATCCGGATCGTCCAGGCGACCGTAGAGCCTCAATAGCGGGCCGGTGCTCGCGCTTCCGCTCGAAGTGGCGAGGAAGAACCCGGGGGACAGACCCGGCCGCGCGCTCGGCAGGACGACCTTGGCCCGGTCGTCCGAGCGGTCGGCGATCGCCTGGTGCCCAGTGCGCACCCGCACTCCGTCGAACTCCACGATCGCATGGTCCTCGTCGGCACCGATCAGCCGTCCGGCGACGGACATGGTGCGCGGCCCGGTCGCCTCGTCCAGCGCCGCGTCGAAGGCCCGGTCACGCCACGATCGCACGGTGATGTCGAGGGGTTTGTCCCGCCCGGTGTGCAGCGTCTGGTAGAGGACGGCGCCGAGTTCGCGGGCCAGGGCCTGCTGGGTTTCGGCCTCGTAGACCTCACCCGCCGTCTCGGCCCGCAGCCCACCGTCGGCCACGGTGACGTCGTCGAGGAGAGCGGCGATCTTGTCCGCGAGGGCCAGGTGTTCTTGCCGCATCCGTCAAACCTCCAGGCCCAGGGACGAGACGAAGTCGTCCGGAGAGAGCAGCACGGTGCGTCCGATGCCGGCGGCTGCCTTGTTGATCGGCGAAAGCGTCGCGGAGTTCGCCGCGCCGGCGAGCATCCGGTCGATCATGTGCCAGCCGGCGTAGGCGGCGGCCCGGACACCGAGTTCCTTGTCCGCACGGGCCGTTGCCGGTGCAGCGTCCAGATAGGCGCGGAAGAAGCGCCTGACCTTCGGGGTGCGCTGCTCTATTTCGCCGACGCCGGTGGCGATGATCTCCTCATGGGTGGCGGTGTGGCCGAGGGGCGAGGCGTCGGCCAGCGTCGCCGGTATCTTCGCGGCGGCCTGGAAGAGCCACTCGCCGGCGAACGCGCCGATGTCGCGGGCCGGATCGCCGATCCGTGCCTCCTCGAAGTCGGTCAGGTGGAGCGTGCCGTCCGCCAGCAGGAACTGGTCGAACCGCACATCGCCGTGGATGAGGCAACGCGACGGAATCCGTTCCGTATCCGCGGCCCGCAGGGTCCGAAGGGCTTCTACGAGCGGCTGGTCCGCGTGCAGCAGGCGCCACATCGCCAGTTCCGCTCCCGACGCCTGAAGGTAGTGCCGGAGGGGGATCGCCTCCAGGCTCGCGACCGGCGGCAGCGGGTGTGCACTGGTGTCGAAGCCCTCCCCGTCCAGGCCGTGCACGGCCGCCAGCATCGAGCCGGCCCGGTCGCACAGGGCCTCGTCGAAGGCGTCGCGGGCGGCCAGTTCGGCTCCGGACTCGCCGCCGGACAGGTACTCGAACACCAGGAGCGAGGTGTCCGGGTCGGTGCCGATCAGCCGAGGGGTGTCCAGTACGTCACGGCCGGCGGCCCATATCGCCTCCGTGCGCTTCATGCGTTCCGCGTGGTCGCCACTGCCGAGTTGTTTGACGAACACCGGTGTGCCGTCGACCGTGGTGCCGGCCCAATTGTCGTTGCGTCCCGTGGCGCTGCTGACCGTTGTGGGATCGAAGCGCCCCAGCCCGAGCCGGCTGAGCAATGCGTCGACATGTGGGACGTCCGCGAGGTGGACTGGTCGGAATCGCGGCGCCCGATCTCGGACGCGGATTGTTTTCTCCATGGGCCGGGAGCGTAGAGATCCCTTTGGTGGCGCGGCAACGTTCAACTTTCCGTATTTGTTGAAGCGGGGTGGGTCCTGACCGGGCGGGGCAACGGAACGCCAATACGGGCTGTAACTAATGGTTGAGCCGCCGAGGGGTTTGGGATCTAATCCACCCCATGCCGGAAGCGATAGAGCACATGACGCTGGAAAACGGCCTCCGGGTCGTGGCCCAAAGGGTCCCGGGGGTTTGCGGGGTAGGGGTTGCCGTGCAGTACCGGGTCGGCTTCCGTACCGAACGGAAGACCCGGTCAGGCTTTGCCCATCTGTTCGAGCACATGATGTTCCAAGGGTCGCTGAACTTTTCCGCAGGCCAACACTTCGCCAGCGTCCAGGCGTATGGCGGAACGGTCAACGGCAATACGTTCCCTGACTCGACCGACTACTACCAAGTCGTTCCCGTCGGCGCCCTGGAACACGTACTGAAACTGGAATCCGACCGGATGGGGTTCCTCTCCATCACTCAGCGGAACCTCGATACGCAGCGGGCCGTGGTCAAAGAGGAGATCCGGCTCCAGGTTTCCGGCAGGCCCTATGGCGGATTCCCCTGGACGGTGTTGCCGTCCGTGCTCTACCACAAATGGGAGAACGCCCACAACGGATACGGGGAGCTGGCCGATCTGGACGCGGCGTCCGTCGCGGACTGCGTCGAGTTCTATCACTCCTCCTACTCGCCGCGAAACGCCGTGCTGGCGATGTGCGGTGACCTCGACCCGCGCGCCGCGCTGGAAACGGCGCGCCGCGCCTTCACGCACGTACCGGCACGCCCCGCGCCGCATCTGCCGGACACGGCGGAACCCCTCGGTCGCCGTCCGCTGCACGGGACGTGCCACGACCCGCTGGCCCCGCGCCCGGCACTGGCCATCGGCTGCCGACTGCCGGATGCGGCGGCCGACCTGAACGCGTACGCGGCGCACGTCGTGCTGTCGCACCTGCTGACCGGCGGCGCCAACGCCCGGCTGCGGCGGGCACTCGCGCCGTCGGGGGCCCAAGTGGACTCCTCCGTAGGGTTGTTCGGCCCGCTGATGGCCAAGGACCCCGACACCTTCGTGATCGTCGTGCACCATCCCGAGGGGCTGGCGGACGACGCCCTGGGCATGGTGACCGAGCAGGCCGCCGAGGTGGCGGCGGGCGCCGCCCACGGTGCGGAGACCGAGCGGGCGGTGGCCACCGCGGTCACCGGTCTCTACCAGAGCCTGGACTCCTTGCAGCACCGCGTGCGCTCCCTGGCGCGCGGTGCCCTGCTGTTCGACCGACCGGGCATCGGCGAGGAGCTGGCCCGGGCCGTGGCCGGGGCCGGCCCGGACGACATCGCCGCCGCCGCTGCGACCGTGGTGCAGCCCGACGGGCGCGCGGTACTCACCCTGATCCCCAAGGAGGCGGCCGCATGATCCCGCCCGCTCCGGTACGCATGCCGGACTTCGTGACACACCATGGGCCGCACGGACTGACGATGACCGCGTCGGTGCTGGCGACGGTTCCCCTGGTGCAGGCACACCTCGCCATACCGCTGCCGCTGCACGACCGGTCGGACCTGGCCGTTTTGGACGTACTGGCCGCGTGCTGGCCCGATCTGCCCGCGTGTGCGCGTTTCGAGCAGTCCGGCGGTGCCGTCGCGATCTCCCGCAGGCACCAGTGGCTGATGCTGTCGCTGTCGTGCACCGCTGACCTGCTGCCCCTGCTGGCCGACACGCTCGCCGCTGCCGTGGGCGCCCAGTACACCGACGACCAGGTCCGCATCGCCGCGTCGAAGGCCACCCAGCAGGCATCGCTGGTTGCCGCGCACCCCTCCGCCTACTCGGTCCGCCGGCTGTGGGCGCAGTTCTACGGGCATCTGCCGCCGTTCGCCGATCCCGCCCCCGCGCCGGTCCATGTGGCCGGAGTGTCGGCGCAGCAGGTCACCGAGGCCCATCACCGGTGTATCGACCCCGAGCGGTCGCAGCTGGTCGTGGTCGGCGACCTCGACCCCGCGCAGGCCTTCGCCCGTCTCGACGCGGCCCTCGGGTCGTGGGCCGCTCCACCGCACCCGGTGGCGGAGCCCCTCTGCCCACCGGCCGTGGCGGAGCGCCGCATCGTGACGCATCACCGCCCCGGATGGCAGCAGACCCACATCCGCCTGGCCGCGGGCTCGGTACCTCGCCGGATGCCTTCCGCGTTCGCGGCCGCGCAGGTCGCCGCACTGATCCTGGGCGGAAGCTTCTCCTCCCGGATCAACACCGCGCTTCGCGAGCGGCACGGGCTGGCCTACCGGACCACGCTCTCCCTCGGCGACCACCTGGAAGCGGACGTCCTCCAGCTCGAAGCCGACGTCAATCCCTCCTCCGTCGTCGAGGCCATGTCCCACCTCTTCCGGCTGCTGGAGGAGTTCGCCACGACCGGTGCCACCGACCGTGAACTGGCCTCAGCAGTCGGATACATCATGGGCAGACACGCGCTCAACCTCGGATCGCACAGCGGCCGTGCCGGATGCCTGATGTCGTACCTCACCTCGGGAATCCCGTTGTCGGGCATCGCCGAGGCACCGGAGCACATCGCCGGGCTCACGCTCTCCGACGTCAGGGAAGCCGCCCTGTTGTACCACCCGGAGCGGATGAGCGGTGTGGTCTGCGGTGATGCGACAGGGCTCCCCGACGAGTGGTTCTGACCCCACCGCAACCAGCGCGACAAGCGCAACCACCGCACCAGCGCACCCGACCCGACCGGCGCATCGACGCAACAGCACAGCAGCCCACCGGCGCGGCAGCACCGGCGCGCCGGCGCTCACAAGCCACAAGGGACCACACGATGCCCACGACCAGCGTCATCTACGCGACGATGCCCACCGAGATCGGATCGGTCGCGTCGTACGCCCGTCTCGCGGAGAGCACGTCCGGCCGCCGCCTGTGGGCCGGTCAGTCACTCACCATCGAGACGCACCACCTCTTCGCCGCGCTCACCGGAATGGGGTTCGACATCGGTTTCGGCTCGGCGGTCACACTGATGCCGATGCGGCACCCGCTGACCGCGGCCCTCAACGCCCGCTCCATAGCGGCGCTGTCCGGCCGCCCCTTCATCGCGGGCATCGGACCGGGCGCTGCCGCCCTCCAACGGAGCATGCTCGGCCCCCCTTACCGCGCGCCGGTGACGGCCACCCGTCACTACGCCACCAGGATGCGCGCGCTGCTGGACGGGAAGGTCGCCGACGAGCCGGAGAACCCGTGGCGGACCGGGGAGTTGCAACTGCCGCCCATGGCAGACTCCCCGGTGCAGATCGGGTTGGGGGTGCTACGACAACCGATGGCGAGGCTCGCCGGGGAGATGGCGGACTGGGCCATCACCTGGCTGACACCGTCCGGCTACGTCCGCGACCGACTCCTCCCCACAGTCGCCTCCTCCGCTCGACAGGCCGACCGGCCCGCCCCGCGCCTCGCCGCCGTCGTCCACTGCGTCGTCGACCGACGCCGACGCGACGTGCTGCGCCTCGCGTACCACTCGGCCGCGGCACACCTCTCGGCTCCCCACTACACCGACATGCTCAACCAGGCGGGCGTGCCCGTCGATCCGGCCGACCCGCACGCAGGCGCGTCGATGCTGGTCCGGCACGGCGTGATAGCGACCGGCAGCCCGGACGAGATCGCCGCCGCCCTCGGCGACTACCACGCCGCGGGCGTCGACGAGGTGATCGTCAGCGTCGGCGGGGTGCACCTGGTGGAAGGGCCCGGGGCGGCTCTTCGGGACCTGGCGGAGATCCTCACCGCGATCGAAGGACGGGACCCCCGATGATCGGACCGCAACCTGCCGCAGCTGCCGAACCACCGGCCTTCCACGCCCGGCGCCTGCTGTACCTGGCCACCGGCGGAGTGCAGACGATGTTCCTGCCGATGTGGCTCGCCTGGCTGCGCACCAGCTACCCGGACACCGAGGTGCGGTGCCTGGTCACCGCGTCGGCACGCCGGTTCACCACCCCCACGGCGACAGCCGCCGCAGGCGGCGCCGGACGGCCGATGACCGACGTGTGGCCCGACGAACCCGACGGCGCGCTCCATGTCGAACTGGCCTCCTGGCCGGACGCCGTTCTCGTCCATCCGGCCACGATGCACTTCGTCGCCCGCTTCTCCCTCGGGCTGGCCGACACGCCGGCGCTCCTCGCCTTGCAGTGCACCCGCGCCCCGATCGTCGTCTGCCCGTCCCTGCCGCCGAACGGGCACGCCAATCCCGCCCACCGCCGGCACATCGCCGAGTTGTCCGAACGGGACAACGTCACCGTCCTGCCACCGGTTCGCGGCGTCAGCATGTCCAGTGGCGAGGAGGGGGTCGGTTCCGCCGCGCTGCTGCCGCACGCGGTCCATGCCTTGGAAGACCTGCGCTCCTGGATGGAGGAGGAGAAGTGACCGACCGTCAGGAAGGCGATCTGCCCGCCGCCGCTCAGGAACCCGAAGTCGCCGAAGTCCTCACCGCGTTCAGAACCGGATACCAGGCCACCCGGGTCACCGCGCTGCCCGACGGGCGAATCCGCTGGCAGCACACCCCGGGAACCCACCACGACGGCCTCTATCCGCCCGTACGGCCCGACGTCGTCCACCGCCTGCACGCCGCCTCGGACCCGCACATACGCTTCACCACCCCGTCCGTGGCATCACCGACGGAGTGCAGTTGGGACGTCAACGGTCGCCACAGCCTCGCCTCGTGGCTGGTGCCCGGGGAAGACGACCCCACCGAGCGACTGCACGAGACCATCGGCCGTCTCGGACTCCGGCTGCGCGCCCTGCACGACCAGCCGCCCGGCACCGACCCACCCACCGACCCGGCACCCCCACCGGGCCCGGCCCGGTTGCTGGCCTGGCTCGACAGCGGCCGTGCCCCGCGCGCCGGCGCCGGTTTCCACCACCGGCTACGGGCACAACTGGGCCCCGCCAGGTGGGAGAAGCTGCGCGACTTCACCCACCACCTGCTGCACCCCCGGCCGACGGACCGGACCGGCGTCGTGCACGGTTGGTTCTCGCTGGGGCGCATCATCGTGGCCGACCCGCCCGATGCGACACCCCGTGCCTGCGTACTGTCCGGCTTCGAGGCGACATGGGGCCGTCCTGAGCTGGACCTGGCGTGCCTGATCGGCGAACTGGCGGAGTACCGGAAGGCGGCCGAGCGGGCGGGCGCGGACTGGCCGGTGCCCGACACGCTCCAGCACACGTTCCTCACGCACTACGGGACGGGCTGGGAGGCCGGCACGCTCGCGGCCGGAGCCGTGGTCCGGATCGCCACGCACGCCCACGACTTCGCCGCCTACATCGGGTGGGGCGCCCAACTGCACGGCTACGTCCCGATGCTGACGGACCTGCTCGACACCGATGGGGCCGCAAGCCTGGCAGTGGTGTGAACACCCCGTCCGCCGACCCTCAACCCGTACCCACCCACGTCGCACGAGTACCCCAGGGACCGCCAGTGCCAAGGCAACCAGTCATCCCACCCGACGAGAAGGCGGGTATCGTCCTCGACCTGCTCTCGGGTCGTCTCACCCTGTCCCAGGCGGCACGCCAGGTCGGGGTCTCCCCGCAGGCGGTGTCGACCTGGCGCCGGCAGTTCATCGAGGCGGGGCGGCGCGGCCTGTACCCCGCTGCCGGCCAGACGGAAACCACCCGCCGGGAACGCGAACTCCTCGAAGTGATCAAGACTCTCAAGGTCACGCTGGGGGAGGCGCACCTCGCGCTGCGCGGCCTACCCACCCGCCGCCGGGGCGAGCACATCGATCCACGTCGCGAATGAAGCCGACCCACGTCGCGAATGAAGCCGAACGCATCCGATCGAGGCACGCCGGGGACCGCTGCGCCCGCAACCCCGCCGCTCAAGTCCCGACGAGGCCCGACCCCGGCCGGGAGAGGAACTCCGTGACGGTCCGGCGGAAGTGCTGGGGGTCGTCGATCCACGGGAAGTGCCCGGCTCCCGGCTGGACGCTCAGTTCGGCCGTGCGGAACGACTCCGCGATGGCGGCGGCGACGCGCGGCAGCGGGCCGCCGTCCAGTGCGCCGGCGAGGACCAGCACCCGGGCGTCCAGGGCGGCGAGGGCGGTACGCGCCGTATCGGGGTCGAAGGCGCCGGACGACGCATAGACCTCCCCGGCCGGCTCGTTGGTCTGTGCCACCTCTTCCGCGGAGTGTGCCGCGGCCGCCGCGTCCCAACGGCCGTAGAAGAACGGGACGCTGGCGTCCCACTCGGCGTCGGTGGCGGTACCGGACCAGATCGCTCCGTAGGCGTCCCGGGCGGCCGGGAACCACGGCTCGGCCGCGCGGAGGGCGGCCGCCTCCAGGCGGTGCTCCACGGTGAAGTCGATGCCCAGGGCACGCCCACGGGGAGTGATCAACGTGAGGGTGCGGATGCGGTGCGGGTGCCGGGCGGCGTGGAGCAGGGCGAGATCGCCGGCCGCGGAGTGCGCGAGGAGGTCGATGCGCTCCAGCCCGAGGTGCTCGCGCAGCGCCTCGACATCGGCGACCTGGCGGTCACAGCGGTACGTCGCCGGGTCGGCGGGGACACCGGAGTCGCCGGTGCCGCGCAGGTCGAGCAGGACCAGTTGACGGTGGGCCGACAGCCCACCGAGGTCGCCGAGGTAGGTGGAGGCCCGCATCGGTCCACCGGGGAGGCAGAGCAGCGGCTCGCCCTCCCCGATGAGGTGGTAGGCGAGCGGGGTCCCGTCGGCAGCGGTGAGTATCGGCACTGCGTGATTCTCATGGCCAGTTGGCGATCATGGCAAGTGGTTTGCCCTCCCCGCGCCCGTGGGGCGTGAGGGTCCGCACAGGTGTAGAGAGGAGTCATGGGCGTCCGGCGCGTTCTCACCCGGCTCGGTGGGTCCTGGCGGCCGAGTCATGGGCTGCTCGCCGTGCCGCTGGCGATCATCGTGGGGGTCACGGTGATCGACATCAACACCCCGCCGACCATCCACCTCGGCCCGTTCCTGGTGGCCGCGCCCGCGATCACCGCCTCGTTCGCCGGTCCGGGCCTCACCGGCGCCGTCGGGGCCCTCGCCGTGGCGGCCCAGGTGGTCATCGGGTATCTGCACGGGGGCCTGATGACCCCGAACCACCAGGCACAGATCGCCGCCCTCCTGCTGATCTCGATACTGGTCACGGTCTTCCGCTATCTGCGCGACCGGCGCGAGCACCGGCTGGACCAGGTCCAGTCGGTGGCCTACGCGGCGCAGCACGTCCTGATGCGTCCGTTGCCCGAGCGGATCGGGCCGCTGCGGATCGCGTCCGCGTACATCGCGGCCGAGGCCGAGGCCCAGATCGGCGGGGACCTGTACGCGGCGGTGCCGGCCCCGGGAGCGGCGACCCGTTTGGTGATCGGCGACGTACGGGGCAAGGGGCTGTCCGCGATCGGGGAGGCCGCGGTGCTGATCGGGGCGTTCCAGGGGTCGGCGTACCGGAACCTCTCCCTGCCCGGGATCGTGGCGCACCTGGGGAACTCCGTGTACTGGAACATGGCCCACCTCGGCGGCGACGCCCCCGAAACCGCGGAGTCGTTCGTGACCGCGCTGGTCATGGACGTCCACCACGACGTCCCGTCCGTCAGCATGGTGAACTGCGGGCATCCACCGCCGCTGGTGCTGCGTGAGGGCGGGGTGCACGCCCTGGAGGTGCGCGAGCCCGCACTGCCGCTGGGCCTCGAAGCGCCCTCGGAGAACGACTACGAGGTCGAGACGTTCGGCTTCGCGTCCGGCGACGTCCTGTTGCTCTACACCGATGGCGTCGTCGAGACCCGCGCGCCCGACGGCACCTTCTACCCGCTGGTCGACCGGGTCGCCTCCTGGCACGAGACCGATCCCCGGTTCCTGGTCCGCCGCCTCCACGACGACCTGCTCCGGTACGCCGGCGGCAACCTGGGCGACGACGTGGCCATGATCGGGATCGTCCGCGCCCCCTGACCTGCGCCCCTTGACCTGCGCCCCTTGACCCGCGGCCCGTAGACCCCCGCCGCCTGACCTCCGCCCCTGCCCCCTCGCCCCCTCAGGCGGACCTCCTCACCCCCCGGCCCGTGCGAGCAGCTCCGTGATCGCTTGCAGCACGGCGTCCGGACGCTCCTCGTGCAGGAAGCCGTGGCCGGCGTCGTCCAGGACGCGCTGTTCGCCGCGCGGGACCGAGGCGGCCAGCCGGGCGTGCAGGGTGCGCTTACCGGCGTTGATCTCGCGGAGGGTGTCCTCCGACCAGAGGTGGGCCTGGGTGGCGTCGTGCCCCAGTGCGGTGAGCACGATCAGCGGCACGTCGGGGAGGTCCGGCCCCTGCCGGAGCTCGTCGGCGACCTCGGCGTAGACGTTCCGGCTCTCGTACGCGCCGGTCCGCCAGGCGGTCAGGTGGTACTCGACGAGGGCGGTACGGACGGTGTCCGGCCACGCCGCGAAGAGCGGTGCCACCTGGCTGCGCGAGCGCTCGATCTGCTCCTCGGTGACCTCCGGAAGCTCCTGATCGCGCATCAACTCCAGTTTGTCCCGCACGTCCTGGGATACGAGGGCGTGGAGGTCCTCGTGGAAGGGGTCGAGGAGCAGCAGTCCGGCGACCTCGTCGGGGAAGCGCTGGGCGTAGTGACGGGCATAGGCGGCTCCCAGGGAGTGGCCGACCAGTAGGTAAGGGCCGGGCACGGCCGCGGCGTGCAACAGGTCGCGGAGTTCGGCGACGACCTCGGCGGCGGTGCGGGGCAGTGCGGCCGGTGAGCTCCAGCCGGTGCCCGCGCGGTCGTAGAGCACGCTGGTCGTCCGCTCGGCGACGCGGTCGTGGGTGTTGAGGTAGTCCAGACCGACCAGGCCGGCCCCCGGCAGGAACACCACGGCCGGGCCCCCGGTGCCGGAGCGGTGCAGCATCAGCCGTCGGTCCCGGCCGAGGTCGTGGTGGCGACCCAGCGGCGGTTCGGCAACGACGGGCACCGGCCGTGCCGCGGAAGGCTGCTGTGACATCGATGGTCTCCTTCGGGTAGGCGAACGCTCCGCCGTGGCGTCGGGCGCCCAAGCGGGAACATTCTCAAGTTTGAGAAAGCTATCAGTCGTGAGATCGTGTGTCCATGGACGCCGTTGACCTCCTGCTGCACCCCGTGCGGCTCCGCATCGTGCACGCCCTGTCCGGTGACCGGACGCTGACCACCTCGGAGGTGTGTGCCCTGCTGCCGGACGTCTCGAAGGCCACCGTGTACCGGCATGTCGGCCTGCTGGCCGACGGCGGGGTCCTTGAGGTCGAGGGGGAACAGCGGGTGCGCGGCGCCGTCGAACGCCGATACCGGCTGCGCCGGGCGCGGGCGGTGATCGGTGCCGATGCGGCCGCGTCGATGTCGCCGGAGGACCATCGGCGGGCGTTCGCGGTGGCCATGGCCACCCTGCTGGCCGAGTTCCACTCCTACCTCGACCGGGACGGCGTCGAACCCGTCGCCGATCTCGTGGGCTACCGCCAGCACGCGGTCTGGCTCAGCGAGGGGGAGTTGGTGGAGCTGATCGACGGGATGCGCGCCGTGATCCTGGCCCAGCTGGAGAACGAGCCCGCACCGGACCGCAAGCGCTACCTGCTCAGCCCGATCCTCTTCCCCGCCGAGGAGCGACAGTCGCCCACGGAGCAGTCGCCCACGGAGCAGTCGCCCACGGAGCATCCGCCCGCGGAGGGGTAGCGGTCGGTCGACGGCTCGTAGGTGTGTCGCCCCGCGACAGCGGCGGCGGGGCGGTCACCGGCGGACGACGGCGAACGACCCCCAAGCGGCCCGGGCGGGCTCCAGGGCGAGGCCGGCGCCAGGCCCGTCCGGAGGCCCGGTGCCGGGCCGGGTCGACTCCGGACCCGGCCCGGAGCACCCTGGAGAGGTAACGCGTAGCCATGAGCCGAGCTGTGAGGTGCCTGATGAGCACGCTCGAAGAACACATCGATATCAGCGTCCCCCTCCCGACGGCCTGGGAATGCCTGCACCGCACGGAGACCTATCCCCGCTTCCTGAACGGGGTCCGCGAGGCCCGGTCGGACGGCGGCTTGACCCACCTCGACGTCGACACGGGCGGCCGGGCCCGGGAGTTCGAGGTCAGGATCGTCGACCGGGACCAGGACACCGTGATGGCGTGGAAGACCACGAGCGGTCCCAAGCTGTCCGGCACGTTCTCGCTGCTGCCGATAGACGGGCAGCACACCCGGCTCCAGGCCCGGTTCGAGTACGAGCCGGGCACGGTCACGGAGGCGTTCGGCGGGCCGAAGGGCTTCGCCCAGGCAGCCGCGATCGAGCGGGGAGTGCGCAGCGACCTCCAGCAGTTCAAGGAGTTGGTCGAGCAGGGGCGGTGAGGCGGTCCAGTGCACCGCGCGTGCCGCCTCGACGCCGAGTGTCGCGACCGGGTCGGGGCGGCGGCACGTGTCCGCTTGTCGACAAGTAGGGGCGGATTCCGGGCAGTTGGCGATGTGTCAGGAGTGTGGGGGGTCGGTCGGCTCGGGCGCCAGCAGCATGAGCGCGACGTCGTCCTGGCGATCCGTGTCGGCGAGGCGGGTCTTGAGGAGGGCGTCGGCGAGCTGGTCGGGACTCTGGGGCGGTGCGTCGTTGAGCCGCCGGGCGAGGTCGGCGACGGAGCGCTCCAGGTCGACGCCGGGCGTCTCGATGAGCCCGTCGGTGTAGAGGGCGAGTACGGACTCCGGCGGCAGCGCGATCTCCGTGGCCTCGTAACGCGCCCGGGGGTCGATGCCCAGGAGCAGGCCGGGGGGCACGTCCAGGACCGTGGTGCTGCGGTCCGGGCGGCGCAGGATCGGGGGCGGATGGCCGGCGCTGGCCAGGCACGCCCGGCCGGCGCGCAGGTTGATGTGGGCGTAGAGGCAGCTGGTGAACAGATCCGGGTCCAGGTCGGTCAACAGGCGGTTCGTACGGGCCAGCACCTCGCCCGGTGCGGCACCCGCGGTGGCATGGGCGTGCACCGCGGTGCGGGCCTGGCCCATGAGGGCGGCGGCCCGTGCGTTGTGGCCCTGGACGTCGCCGATGACCGCGGCGACGCTGTTCTCGTCGAGGCGGATCAGGTCGTAGAAGTCGCCGCCGATGTCCATCCCGCGGGCCGACGGCAGATAGCGGGCGGCGACGGCGAGGCCGGGCACCGAGGGCAGGCTGTGCGGCAGCAGCCCGGCCTGGAGGTCGTGGGCCAGCTGCTGCTTGGTGTCGTACAGGCGGGCCCGGTCGAGGGCCTGGGCGATCAGCCCGGCGAGTGACGTGAGGACCTGGCGTTCCTCCGGGCTGAAGGGGCGCGGCCGGGTGTAGGCGAGGATGCAGCAGCCGACCGGGCGGCCGGAGACGATCAGCGGCAGGACGGCCCGGGCCGCCTTGCCGGTCAGCTGCGGCAGGCCGGGGTAGTGCCGCTCGATCTCCTCGGGGGTGGAGTAGAAGCTGGGCTGGCCGGTGGCGAGGGCGTGCACGGCCGGGCTGTCGGCCGCGCTGAGGGCGACGCCTTCGAAGTGCGCGATGGCCTCCGCGGGGTAGCCGCGATGGCCGATGGTCCGCAGCCGGCCGCCCTCCGCCGCGTACATGAGCATGCCCTGGGCGCCGAAGGCCGGCATGATCTGGTCGGCGATGAGATCGACGACGTCCCGGGTGCCCACCGCCTCGGTGAGCGCCGCGGCGAGGTGCAGCACGTGGTAGATCTGCCCGGCCCGGACGGGCAGCGCCTCGCCCTCGGTGGGGCGCGGCGCCACCGCGCCGTGGTCCTTGCCGGCCGGGCTGATCCGGGCGCTCAGCCCCCGGGCGTCCGGGAACAGCCGGAAGTACAGCCACCGGTCCGGCGGGCGGAAGGCGGTGAACGACACCGGGTGGCGGCTGAGCACCGCGGCGCGGTAGCGGTCCTCGAAGACCGGGTCGTGCAGCCACGGCAGGACGTCCCAGGGCCGCGAACCGAGCAGCCGGTCGGCCGTCTCGCCGAGCAGCTCCACCGCACCGGTCGTGACCAGGGTGATCCGGCCGTCCAGGTCGAGGGCGCAGCAGCCGCCGGGCAGCCGTTCCAGGTAGTCGACCGCGGCCCGCGCCTCCTCGGGGCCGGCGGTCCGGGCGGGCGTGGGCGTCACGACCCTCGGCCCCTCCGTGGTCGCCCGACCGTCGGGCGGCGGGCTCTGCGCCAACGCCTCCGCCAGGTGCCGGCAGGCGCCTTCCACGGCCTTGTGCTCCTCGTCCGACAGCTGCGACGGGTGGCCGGCGGGCCACAGCAGCAGCAGGGCGCCCTTGCTGCCGGTGCCGTCGGTGATCGGCGCCGCGGCCAGCGAGAAGTCGTAGGGGACCGCCACCGCCGTACGGGGGAAGTCGCGGGCCAGCTGCTGGTGGTCGGCCGCCCACACCACGCACTGCCGGCGGGTGGCCACCGCGACCGGGATCGGGGCGGCCAGCGCGACCCGCTTCCAGGGGGCCAGCAGCGGTGCCGGGACGCCGCTCATGACGGTCAGTTGCAGTACCGGCTCGTCGGGCGCCAGCACGTACAGCCCGGCGGCGGACGCCCCGGTCTCCCGGACGGCCCCGAGCAGTGCGCGTTCCACCGCGCCGGACTCGGCCCCGCCGCTCATTTCGCACCCTCACACCGCTGTCGTCGTGATGTCGTGCCCACCCGGCCGCGTGCGCCGTCCCGTGGGTCAGTGCCGAGGTTACGCCGCCCGCCGGGCCCCGGCATGCGCGTGCCGCGGCACGCCGGAGGCCACGGGGGTGCGTGCGAATAGCCCGAAATATCCATACTTCCGCATGTCTATGCCGTATACCATGTAGGTGAACCATGTAGGTGTCTTTGAAGTGGCGCACAGGACGTCGTGTCTGCACCACAGGAGCGAGACATGGGAATTGCGAAGAGAGCCAAGCACCTCGGCGAGATGGCCGAAGGGAAGGCCAAGGAAATCACCGGCAAGGTCCTCGGGGACACCCGCCTGGAGCGGAAGGGCAAGGCCGACCAGGCCAAGGAGAGAGTGAAGCAGGCGGTGGCGCGGGGCAAGCGCTCGCTGAAGCACTGACCGGCACGGCCCGGCCCTGATGTTCCTTCGGAGCCGGGCCGATGCCCGCCGACGCCCGCTGCGGCAGGTGTGCGGAAGGAGTGGGACGGTCCTAGGCTCGGAGTATGCCGGGAACACTCCGTGTGCCGTCTCGTGTGGGAGCAGGGGCCGCCCGGCGTGTTCGCCGACGTAGTGCGGTACCACCCCGGCTGACGGCTGTGGCGGCGGCCGCGGCGCTGCTCGGTGGCTTCGGTGGAACTCCGGTCGCCACGGGCGCCGATGACCCCGGCCTTGCGCGCTTCTACCAGCAGCAGCTCTCCTGGGAGCCGTGCGGCCCGGACGTGCAGCACGGCGCTGCGCAGCCTCCGGGGGAGACCCCGTCGCCCGGCCCCCGGCAGCGGCTGGAGTGCGCCCGACTGGAGGTGCCACGGGACTACGCCCACCCCAACGGCAGCACCGTGCAGGTCCAGCTGATCCGGTTGCGGGCCACCAGGCCCGGTAAGCGGCTAGGTTCGCTGGTGCTCAATCCAGGAGGACCGGGTGCCTCCGGCGTCAACTATCTGATCGACAGTGACAGCGCCTTCGACCGGCTCGGGCAGCGCTACGACCTCGTCAGCTTCGATCCGCGCGGTACCGGCCACACCGAACCGGTCTCCTGCGGCAGCAGGCTCGCCCCGGCTTCCCCGGGCGCCGACGACACCCTCGCGGCGAAGGAGAAGCGCATCAACGACGCCTGCGGACGGTACTCCGGCGGGCTGCTGCCCTGGGTCGGCACCCCGGACGTCGCACGGGACATGGACCTGCTGCGTGCCGCGGTCCACGACGACAAGCTCAACTACCTGGGGTTCTCGTACGGCACCAAGCTCGGCGCGGTCTACGCCCATGAGTTCCCGGACAAGGTCGGGCGGATGGTGCTGGACAGCGTCGAGGACCCGACCAAGAACACCTGGCAGACCGCGCTGGCACAGGCCCGGGGCTTCCAGCGGGCGCTGGACGACTTCGCCGCCGACTGCATCCGCGCCGAGGGCTGCCCCCTGGGAGCCGACACCAAGCGCGCCCAGGGCGAACTGCTCGACTGGTACCGGAAGTTGAGCGACTCACCGATGCAGGTCAAGGGCGAGACCGTCGACCAGACGACCTATGTCTATGCGCTGCGGGAGGCCCTGTACAGCAGGAGCGACTGGCCGGTGCTGCGGCGGGCACTGGCGCAGTTGCAGCACGGTGACGGCGCCGGGGTCCTCCGGCTCAGCAACGAAGGCGGCAGCGCGGCGGGCGCGGTCGGCAGGTCCCCCGTGCGGCAGGACGGTCCCCGCCGCGAGGTCGGACGGGACGAGATGCCGCCGCAGGACCAACTGGCCCTGCGGGCGATCTCCTGCCGGGACACCTCCGAACGCTACGGCGCCGCCGACTACCCCAGGGCGCAGCGGGAACTCACCCAGGCCTCCCCGCTGTTCGGCCCGGACATCGCCCCGACGCTGCTGGACTGCTACGACTGGCCCGCCGCCGGCGACGACACCTCCCGTGACGTCGCGGCGCCGCACGCACCGCCCCTGCTGCTCGTCGCGACCACCAACGACCCGGCGACGCCCTACGAGGGCGCCCTCAACATGGCCAGGGCGTTGGACAACTCCAGCACCGTCCTGACCTACCGCGGCGAGGGCCACGCCGCATACACCACCGGCGACCCCTGTATCCAGGGGTACGTGGACGACTTCCTCCTGGACGGCAGGATGCCGAAGACCGGCACCTCCTGCGACTGAGGAGCGGCGGGGCGGTGGCGGGGCGGCGGCCCGCCGGTGCGCAACCCGCCTACCGGTGGCTCAACCCGCCTGCCGGTGGCTCAACCGGCCCGCCGGGCACCCCGGCCCGCGGTCTTCTTGGCGGTCGCCTTCTTGGTGGACGACTGCTGCCCGGCGGCCTTCTTCGCCGCGGCGGTCTTCTTCGAGGCCGCGGTCTTCTTCGAGGCGGCCCGCTTCGCGGGAGTCCTGGACCCCTCCTCCTCGCCGCGCGACCGTTGGGCCGCGCGGACGCTGTCCTGAAGCGCCGCCATCAGGTCCATCACCTGGCCGGCGGGCTGCTCCTCGCCGGTCGCGAACTCCGGCTCGCGGTGCGCCAGCTTCGCCGCCACCAGCTCCTCCAGCGCCTCGCGGTAGTGGTCGTGCACATCCTCCTCGGACAGTTCGCCGAAGGAGTCCATCAGCGCCTCGGCGGCCGCCACCTCCTTGTCGGCGACCGCCACCTCGCGCTCCGGCAGCACCCCGTCCATCGGGCGGATCTGGTGCGGCCACAGCAGCACCTGCATCACCAGCGCGCCCGCCATCGGGCGGATCATCGCCAGGGTCTCCCGCCCGTGCAGCGCGATCTTGCCGAGCCCGACCCGCTGGTGCCGCTCCATGGCATCGCGCAGCAGGACGTACGGCTTGGCCGCGGCGGGGCTGTCGACGCCCAGGTAGTAGCCCTTGCCCATCTGGAGCGGGTCGATGTCGCCACCGGCGACGAAGGCCAGGATGGTCAGCGTCCTGGCGGTGGGCAGCGGCAGCGCCTCCAGGTCCTGGTCGGTCAACGGCACGATGGTGTCGCCGTCGCCGGGCTGGTAGCCGCGGCCGATCTCGTCCGGGGGGATCTCGACGCCCTCCAGCGAGCACACCGGCTGGTTGCGGACCCGTCCACCGTCCGTGGTGTGGATCCGTACGAAGCTGACCACCGCGGAGCTGTCGGTGGCGTTGTACGCGGCGACCGGGATCGTGACCAGGCCGAAGCTGATGGAGAACTTCGCCGTGGGGCGCATGGGTGCCGCCTTCATCGGTGCCATTCGGCTCCATGCTAGGCGCGGCGGGCGGACCGTACATCCCGGGTTACTCCGTCTCGGCCGTGACCCGCCCGGCCCGTACCGCCTCCGCCAGCGCCTGGTGATCACGCTCGTTCTGGTCCGCGTAGCGCTCCGCGAACCGCGCCACGGCGTCGTCGAAGGCCCCGCTCTTGCCCAGGTAGCCGCCGATCGCGAGCCGGTCGCCGGACCTGGCGTGCGCCCGGGCCAGCGTCGCGCCGCAGAGCGCCGCGAACCGCCCCATGCCGCCGGGCACCATGGTCTCGGTCTTGGCGATGCCCTTCCAGTCGCGCAACTGCCGTACGTAGAAGTCGCGTTGCCGTCCGTCGAAGCCGGCGACGCGCTCCCAGCCGAGGAAGATGTCGCTGGCCGCCTGCATCAACCGCTGCCCGGAGACCACGCGTTCACCCTGGTTGGCGTACCGGCTGGGCCCGGTGTGCGCGGCGAGTGCCGACTCACCGGCCTCCTTGGCCTGGAGCAGCAGCGGGTCGTCGGCGTCCTTGCCGAGCAGCAGCACGACCCAGCAGCGGGTGCCGACGCTGCCGACCCCGACGACCTTGCGGGCCATGTCCACCACCCGGTACTGCTCCAGCAGACTGCGGTGGTCCGACCGCAGCGTGTGCCCGTAGCCCTCGATGAGCTGGCGGAGCTGCTCCGCCTGCCGGTCCCGCTCCACGTCCGGCAGCAGGTCGCCCAGCGGCACGATCAGCGGGGGGTCCGGGGCGATCCGGACCCGACCGCCGACGACATGGGTGAGCTTGCGGTACGCCTGGACGGAGTCGCGGGCCCGGGCCTCCTCCATGGCCCGGGCCAGCCGCGCCCGCCCCGTGCGGTCCAGTTCGCCGGCCTCCTCGACCTGGACGTCGGCCATGTCCGCGCGGGCGTACCAGACGTCGAGGTTGCGCATGTCGGCGTACTGGCGCATCCGCTCCCGGTACGCCGCGCACGCCGAGCGGACGATGCCGGCCCGTACCTCCTCGTCGAAGCCGTTCTGCCGGCCCGCGATGGCGAGGCTGGTCGCGAGTCGCTTCACGTCCCACTCCCAGGGGCCCGGCAGGGTCTCGTCGAAGTCGTTGATGTCGAACATCAGACGGCGCTCCGGGGAGGCCAGCAGCCGGAAGTTCAGCGCATGGGCGTCCCCGCACAGCTGGGTGGTCAACCCGGTGGACGGGGTGGTGGCCAGGTCGGCCGCCATGATGGCGGCGGCCCCGCGGTAGAAGCGGAACGGCGACTGGAGCATCCGGCCGTAGCGCAGCGGCACCAACTCCCCTACGCGCTCGGCCGATTGTCGCTCCAGGATGTCCACCGGGTCGGCGCGGCCGAGCCCGGGGGAGAACTCCGCATGGCCGGAGCGGGGCACCTCGGTGCGAAGTGCCCTGCCCCGTGCCGCACGCTCCTGGGGGGTGAGTGCAGCGGATTCCGAGGCCATGGTGGGGTTCACCCGGCCTCAGGCCGTCTGGTGTCGGTGGTCCCCCGCGCACAGCGCCCAGATGATGAAGATGTCCACGGCGATCACGACGATGGCCCAGAACGGGTAGTACGGGATCCACAGGAAGTTCGCGAGCGCACTGAGGCCCGCGAGGACGACACCGAGCACCCGCGCCCACATCGCGCCGGTGGTCAGCAGCGCGATACCGGCGAGCAGGATCACGATGCCGAGGATGAGGTGGATCCAGCCCCAACCGGTGAGGTTGAAGGAGTAGACGTAGTTCCTCGTCGTGATGATGAGGTTGTCCTTGGCGATGGCGGAGATGCCCTCCAGGAGGGTCATCGCGCCGCCGAAGATCATCAGGACTCCGGCGAATGCCGTCCAGCCGCCGACGACGGCCTGTTTCTGAGGGGCCATTGGGTCACTCCTCACTTGAGAAACCGCGCCGCCGGCTCATGATCCCGCCGGTGGCCATGCCCTGGTTCCACGTTTCCACATGTACCGGTCATCCGCATGTCAGCCGACCCCCGGTCAGCCGGCGGGCGGCCGTCAGCCGTTCCAGGTCCACTCGGCGACCTCGGGCAGGTCGATGCCGTGCGCGCGGATCCAGGCATGGTGACGGGTCCGGACGTCGGCCATCGCCTGGCGCACGGCGACGGCGCGGACCCCGAGGCCCGGCACCCGGTCGATCACGTCCATCACCAGCCGATACCGGTCGAGGTCGTTGCGGACCACCATGTCGAACGGCGTGGTCGTGGTGCCCTCCTCCTTGTAGCCGCGGACGTGCACATTGCGGTGGCCCGCGCGGCGGTAGCCGAGCCGGTGGATCAGCCAGGGGTAGCCGTGGTACGCGAAGACGACCGGCTTGTCACGGGTGAAGAGGGCGTCGTACTCGAAGTCCGGCATGCCGTGCGGGTGTTCCCCGGGCGGCAGCAGCCGGGCCATGTCGACGACGTTGACCACGCGCACCGCCAGCTCCGGCAGGTGCCGGCGCAACAGACCGGCGGCGGCCAGCGTCTCCTGGGTGGGCACGTCCCCGGCGCAGGCCAGCACGACGTCCGGGTCCCGGCTGCCGTCCTCGGTGCCCGCCCACTCCCAGGCGCCGGCACCGCGCGCGCAGTGCGCCCGGGCCTCGTCGAGGGTGAGCCAGTCGAAGGCGGGCTGCTTGCCGGCCACGATCACATTGACGTAGTCGCGGCTGCGCAGCACATGGTCCGCCACCGCCAGCAGGGTGTTGCTGTCCGGCGGCAGATAGACCCGGACGACCTCCGGGCTCTTGTTGAGGACGTGGTCGACGAAGCCCGGGTCCTGGTGCGAGAAGCCGTTGTGGTCCTGCCGCCAGACGTGCGAGGTGAGCAGGTAGTTCAGCGAGGCGACGGGGCGCCGCCAGGGCAGCCGGCGGGCGGTCCGGAGCCATTTGACGTGCTGGTTCACCATGGAGTCCACGAGGTGCGCGAACGCCTCGTAACAGGAGAAGAGCCCGTGCCGACCGGTCAGCAGGTAGCCCTCCAGCCACCCCTGGCACAGGTGCTCGGAGAGCACCTCCATGACCCGGCCGTCCGGGGCGAGGTGCTCGTCGGTGTCGAGGGTCTCGGCGTGCCAGGCCTTGCCGGTGACGTCGTAGAGCGCGTCCAGCCGGTTCGACGCGGTCTCGTCGGGGCCCACGACCCGGAAGTCGCGGCGCTCCGCGGTGGCCTCCATGACCGAGGCCAGCAGCCCGCCCAGCACCCGGGTCGGCTCGTGCAGCACGGTGCCGCGCTCGTCGACCTCGACGGCGTGCCGCTCCAGTGGCGGCAGCGGCAGATCGCGCACCAGCAGCCCTCCGTTGGCGTGCGGCGAGGCGCCCAGCCGGCGCGGACCCGTGGGGACGCAGGCGAGCACCTCCGGTCGTGGCCGGCCCGCGGCGTCGAAGAGCTCCTCGGGCCGGTACGAGCGCAGCCACTCCGCCAGCTGCCGCAGCCGGTCGGGGTTGTCGCGGACGCCGGCCAGCGGGACCTGGTGCGCGCGCCAGGTGCCCTCGACCGGCAGTCCGTCGACCTCGCGCGGGCCGGTCCAGCCCTTGGGCGTCCGCAGCACGATCATGGGCCAGCGGGGGCGCTCCGTCGCGCCGTCGGTACGGGCCCGGCGCTGGATGTCGGAGATCCGGTCCAGGCAGCGGTCCATGGCGGTGGCGAACGCCTGGTGCACGGCCGCGGGGTCGTCGCCGGCGACGTGGATCGGCTCGTGGCCGTAGCCGCGCAGCAGGGCGTTCAGCTCGTCCTGCGGCACCCGGGCGAGCACCGCCGGGTTGGCGATCTTGTAGCCGTTGAGGTGCAGTACGGGCAGCACGGCACCGTCGTGCACCGGGTCGAGGAACTTGGTGGAGTGCCAGGACGCGGCGAGCGGCCCGGTCTCCGCCTCCCCGTCCCCGACCACGCAGACGACCAGCAGCTCCGGGTTGTCGAACGCCGCGCCGTAGGCGTGGGCGAGCGAGTAGCCCAGCTCGCCGCCCTCGTGGAGGGAGCCCGGTGTCTGTGGTGCGACATGGCTGGGCACCCCGCCGGGGAACGAGAACTGGCGGAACAGCCGGGCCATGCCCGCGGCGTCCCGGCTGACGTCCGGGTACGTCTCGGAGTAGCTGCCGTCCAGCCAGGAGTTGGCCAGCACGGCCGGGCCGCCGTGCCCCGGGCCCCATACGCACAGCGCGTCGAGCGCGCGGGCGTTGATGACGCGGTTGAGGTGGGTGTGCACCAGGTTCAGCCCGGGCGAGGTGCCCCAGTGGCCCAGCAGCCGCGGCTTGATGTGCTCGGGGCGCAGGGGCTCGGCCAGCAGCGGATTGTCCGTCAGGTAGATCTGCCCGACCGACAGGTAGTTGGCGGCCCGCCAGTGGGCGTCCAGCGTCCGCAGCTCCTCGGCGTCCAGGACCCCCGGTGCCGGTGCCGCAGCCGGGGAAGCGGCGTCGTGCATGCTCATCTCCTCACCCAGACGGCGGGCAACGGGCGTGCACCGGGCGGGGGTCGGACGTGCACCGTTCCCTCCACCTTGCGGTGGTGACGGAGCGCATGCAACCGGGGGCGCCCGGTTCAGTCCGGTGGCTCGGGGGAGGGGTTCTCGTCCGGTCCGGTGCCGGGCGGTTCGTCCGGTCCGGGACCCGGCCCGTCCGGTTCGGGTTCGGCCGGAAACGGGTCGCGCGGCAGGGGATCGGGCTGGCTCGGCACGGGGCGCGGGCCGCTGGGCGTGCGTTCGACGGCCAAGGCGATCAAGGCGATCAAGGCGATCAAGGCGATCAAGGGGGTCAAGGCGATCAAGGCGATCAAGGGGGTCATGGCGGTCATGGTGCTCTCCTTCCTCTCCATCGTGCGCCGGCTGCTCCCTGGCGGCCCGTTCGGGAAAGCCGCCACACACGCAGGTACGAAGAGTCATGTTCGGGGCATGGATCAACGCACTGTGGCTCGTTGGTCATCGTCCGCGCGGTTCCCTGAGGGGAGCCGCCCCGCCCGTCCGCCCGTGCCGGCGGACGGTCTCAGTACACGTCGCGGACGTAGCGCTTGTCGGCCGCGAGCCGTTTGACGTAGTCGGCGGCCGCGTCCTCCGTCAGCCCGCCGTGCCCCACGGCGATCTCGCGCAGCGCCCGGTCGACGTCCTTGGCCATCCGGGACGCGTCACCGCACACATAGAAGTGGGCGCCGTCCTTCAGCCAGGACCACAGCTGGGCGCCGTGTTCGCGCATCCGGTCCTGGACATAGACCTTGGCGCGCTGGTCGCGGGAGAAGGCGGTGTCCAGCCGGGTGAGCAGCCCGTCCCGGCGCAGCCGGCCGAGTTCCTCCTCGTAGTAGAAGTCCGTGGCCCGGCGCTGTTCACCGAAGAAGAGCCAGTTCGGCGCGTGGTGGCCGCGGGCGCGCCGCTCGTCGAGGAAGCCGAGGAAGGGCGCGATGCCGGTGCCCGGCCCCACCATCACCATCGGGGTGGCGGGGTCGGCCGGCGGCCGGAAGTGGGCGGCGCGCTGCACGAAGACCGGCACCGGGCTGCCGGGCTCGGCGTCGGCCAGGAAGGAGGAGGCCACGCCCTTGCGCGGCCGGCCGTGGAGGTTCTCGTACCGGACGACCGAGACCGTCAGATCGATCCGCCCCGGGTCGGTCAGCGGGCTGGACGATATCGAGTACAGCCGGGGCTGTAGCCGGGTGAGGACCGTGGCCCACTCCGCCGCATCGGCCCGGACCGGGTGCTCGGCGAGCACGTCGACCGCCTGCCGGCCCCATGCCCACTGGGCGAACTCGCCCTTGTTGTCCGGCCGCAGCAGCTTCTTGAGCACCCGGTCACCGGTGCGTTCGGCGACCAGTCGGAGCAGGCCGGGGGTGATCCGGGAGATGTCCAGGTGGTGGTGGAGCGCCTCGCCGAGCGGCACCTCGCCCAGGTCCCCGACGGCGATGGCGGCGCTCGGGTCGAGCCCGGTGACGGCCAGCCACTCCTGGACCATGTCCGGGCAGTTCCGCGGCCGCACCCCGAGCGCATCGCCCACCTCGTAGGCCAGCGGGGCGTCCGCGCCGTCACGGTCACGGGTGTCGAAGGTGAACCGGCGCACCTCCTTGGTGGCCCCGGGACGGCTCAGCAGCTGATTGCCGACGAGCCGGGCGGTGGCCGGGGCGGCCTTGGAGGGGCGCGCCGGGGCCGACGGGGCGGGGGCCGCCGGTGCCGTGCCCGTACCCGGCCGTCCGGCGACCGCCGCTCCGCCGGCCGGCTCGCCGCCGCCGTCCTCCAGCGCCTCCAGCACCCGCTCCAGCCACTGCCCCGCCGGCTGTTCGTAGTCCGGTTCGCAGTCCGTACGCGGCACCAGGCGCACCGCGCCCAGCTCGGCGAGCCGGTCGTCGAGCCGCCGGCCGTGGCCGCAGAAGTCGTCGTACGAGGAGTCGCCCAGCGCCAGGACCGCGTAGCGCACCCCGTCCAGCCGCGGGGTGTCCGGCGCATTGAGGGTCTCCCAGAACTCCGACCCGTTGTCCGGGGCGTCGCCGTCGCCGAACGTGCTGGTGACGATCAGCAGATCGGCGCTGCGCGGCAGGGCGGCCGGTGCGCTGTCCATGCTCAGCAGCGTCGCGTCCCGCCCGCTGCCCTTCAGCCGCCGGGCCGCGTCGGCGGCGAACTCCTCCGCATTGCCGGTCTGCGACGCCCACAGCACGATCACGGCACGGGCGGACGTACCGCCCGGCGCCTTGACGGCCGGGGCCGCCGGGTGCTCCTCCGCCGTCGGTGGGGCGTCCGGGCCCCGCGAGAACATCCCGGCCAGTACCCCGTTCACCCACAGCGCGCTCTCCGGGCGGAACGGCGCCCGGGCGGGCAGCACGGGCGTGCCGACCACCGGCTGGGAGCGCAGCCCGGTGAGGAAGCCGGACAGATAGCGGCGCTCGTGCTCGGTCAGCGCCGGCGGCACGGTGTCGGGCAGCCCGAACACCTCGGTGAGCAGCGCCACCGCGCCGCCCGCCCGGTCGCCGCGCTCCGGCTCGGCCGCCTCGTCCGTGTGCGCCGTCGCGGAGCCGCCGGCCGCCCCCGTGACGTCGCCGGCGACCCGGGCCAGCGAGACCGCGCACACCTTGAACTCGGGCTGGAAGGAGATCGGATCGACCGCGTCGTGGGTCACCGCATTGACGCTGAGGTACTCGCCGAACAGGTCGTTCCAGTGGAACGGCGCGAAGCAGTTCCCCGGCCGCACCCGGTCGGTGAGCACGGCGGGCAGCACCGCCCGCCCGCGCCGCGAGGCGACCTCCACCGCATCGCCCTCCGCGACGCCCAGTGCCTCCGCGTCGCGCGGATGGATCTCCACGAACGGCCCCGGGTTGAGTTTGCCCAGGGCGGCGACCTTGCCGGTCTTGGTCAGGGTGTGCCACTGGTGCTGCAACCGCCCGGTGTTGAGCACGTAGGGGAAGTCGTCGTCCGGTATCTCGGCCGGGGGGAGGTGCGGCCGGGCGAAGAACGCGGCGCGGCCGCTCGCGGTGGGGAACGCCAACCGCGGCCGGGAGCCGTCCGGACGCTCGACCAGCCGCTGGCTGACGCCGTCGTTCAGATAGCGCACCGGATTGCGGTCCGGCCCGTCGGCGGCCGCGCTGGGCCACTGCACCGGAGTGCCCCGCAGCCGCTCGTACGACACCCCGCGCAGGTCGTAGCCGGTCTTCGGGTTCCAGGCGCGCTTGATCTCCTCGAATATCTCCTCCGCGCTGTGGTAGTCGAAGGCGTCCTCGTACCCCATCTCGCAGGCGATCCGCGCGATGATCCGCCAGTCCGGCCAGGCCTCGCCGGGCGGATCGGCGGCCTGCCGCACCAGCGTGAGGTTGCGCTCCGAATTGACCATCACGCCCTCGGACTCGGCCCACATGGCGGCCGGCAGCACCACGTCCGCGTACGCGTTGGTCTCGGTCTCGGCGAAGACGTCCTGCGCCACCACGAACTCCGCGGCCTCCAGCCCCTCGATGACCGTCCGGCGGTTGGCGACCGAGGCGACCGGGTTGGTGCAGATGATCCAGCACGCCTTGACGTCGCCGTCCGCCATCCGCCGGAACATCTCGACGGTGCCCCGACCGCCGTCGTCCTCCCGCAGCGTCCCGGCCCCGAGCCCCCAGAGCTCCTCGGTGAACGCCCGGTCCTCGGCCACCAGCGCCGACCGCTGACCGGGCAGCCCCGGCCCCATGTAGCCCATCTCGCGGCCGCCCATCGCATTGGGCTGGCCGGTGAGCGAGAACGGGCCGCTGCCCGGGCGGCAGATCGCGCCGGTCGCCAGGTGCAGGTTGACCAGCGCATTGGTGTTCCAAGTGCCGTGGGTGGACTGGTTCAGCCCCATCGTCCAGCAGCTCATCCAGGCGCCCGCCGCACCGATCCACCCGGCGGCCCGGCGGAGGTCCTCCTCCGGGATCCCGGTGATCTCCGCGACCACGGCCGGCGGGTAGTCGGCGAGGAACTCCTCCATCGCCTCCCACCCCTCGGTGTACTCGGCGATGAACGCGGTGTCGATCCGGCCGTCCTCGACCAGCAGCCGCAGCAGCCCGTTCAAGAGCGCCAGGTCGGTGCCCGGCGCGACCTGGAGGAACAGGTCCGCCTTGGCCGCGGTGGCGGTGCGCCGCGGATCGACCACGATCAGCTTGGCGCCCGCCTTCACCCGCTCCATCATCCGCAGGAAGAGGATCGGGTGGCAGTCGGCCATGTTGGAGCCGATGACGAGGAACACCTCGGCGTGCTCGAAGTCCTGGTACGAGCCGGGCGGGCCGTCGGCGCCCAGCGACAGCTTGTAGCCGCTGCCCGCGCTGGCCATGCACAGCCGTGAGTTGGACTCGATGTGCCGGGTGCGCACAAAGCCCTTGGCGAGCTTGTTCGCCAGGTACTGGGCCTCCAGCGTCATCTGCCCGGACACGTACAGGGCCAGCGCGTCCGGCCCGTGCCCGTCGACGATCTCCCGCAGCCGCCGGGCGGTCTGCCGGATCGCCGTCTCCATGGCGGTGGGCGCGGGCTCGTCGCCGCGGTCCGCGCGGACCAGAGCGGTCGACAGCCGCCCCGGTGCGGCGAGCAGCTCGGCGCTGGTCGCGCCCTTGGTGCACAGCCGGCCGCGGTTGGCCGGGTGCGCCTTGTCCCCGGCGGCCCTGCGGACGGTGCGCCGCCCCTGGCCGTCGGTGGCGACGTCGAGGACGATCCCGCAGCCGACACCGCAGTACGAGCACGCGGTCCGCACCTGCGTGGTGCTCTCTGCCAGCGGTTCCGGTGCGGTCACGGGCGGGCCCCTTCGTGGTCGGCTGCTCGACCCCGAGCCTATGAACCGCCCGTTAACCAGGTGTCACATGAAGCGATCAGCGGGCGTTACGGAGGCCACACAGTGCCACCCGGCGCTCCGTGAGAACCGTCCCGCCCGCGGCCGTGGAGGCGACGGCACGCAGATTCCCGACACCTTTGGTTGAGCGAGACAGAAAGTGTAGTCATTGCACTTTCTAAGTCGCTGTGCTTTTCTGGTGGCATGAATCCCACACCTCCCCGCATCGCGATCATCGGTGCCGGCCCCGGCGGGCTGACCTGCGCCCGTGTGCTCCAGCGGCACGGCGTCCCGGTCACCGTCGTCGACCACGAGGCGTCCGCCGACGCCCGCCCGCAAGGCGGCACCCTGGACCTCCACCGGGCGACCGGCCAGGTGGCACTGCTGGCGGCCGGCCTGCACGACGAGTTCACCGCCCTGGCCCGGCCCGAAGGGCAGCAGATGCGGCTGCTCGACCACACCGCCGCGGTGCTCTTCCAGCACACCCCGGCCGACGCCGAGACCGACCGCCCCGAGATCGACCGGGGACAGCTGCGCCGCCTGCTGCTGCACTCCCTGGCTCCCGGGACGGTGCGCTGGGGCCACTTCCTGCGCACCCTGCACCCGCTCGGCGACGGCCGCCACAGGGCCGAGTTCGACGACGGCCACACCGAGACCTTCGACCTGGTCATCGGCGCCGACGGCGCCTGGTCCCGGGTCCGGCCGCTGCTCTCCGACGCCACTCCGCACTACTCCGGCGTCACCTTCGTCGAGTGTGGCTTCGACGACGCGGACGCCCGCCACCCGGACGTCGCCCGCCTCGTCGGCGACGGCACCATGCTGGCGTCCTTCGCCGGCCGGGCACTGATCGCCCAGCGCAACAGCCACGGCCACCTCCGCGTCTACGCCGCGTTCCGGGGCTCGCAGGACTGGGCGCTGGAGGCCGGCGTGCAGCTCACGGACGTCGAGGCGGTGCGGTCCGCCCTGCTCGACCGGTTCGCCGGGTGGGACGACCGACTGCTGGCGCTGCTGCGGGAGAACGACGGCGGGTTCGTCAACCGGCCGCTGTTCGCGCTGCCCGTGCCGCACACCTGGAACCACACCCTCGGCCTCACCCTGCTCGGTGACGCGGCCCATCTGATGACCCCGTTCTCCGGCATGGGCGCCAACCTCGCCATGCTCGACGGCGCCGAACTCGCCGAGGCCCTGGTCGGCCACGACGACGCCGACGAGGCGGTGCGGGTGTACGAAGCGGCGCTGCTGCCCCGCTCCGCCGAGGCCGCCGAGGCCGCCGCCCGCGGGCTGGCCAACGCCCTCGCCCCCGACGCCCCGCAGGGCTCCCTGCGGCACCTGCGCCGGATGGCCGGAGGGGACGGGGCGTGACCGGCGCCGACGGCCCGGCGCCAGGCCGCCGCGAACGCCGCGCCCTGGAGGGGATCTTCGCGCGGCTGCGGAACGGCTGGTCCGACCTGGGTGTGTGAACCGCCTCCCGGCCGCGGCCGCCCTCCGGTTGCGGCCCCCTCGCCCCCGTCGCACGATCGGCAGCGTACGGAGAGCGAGCGGCAGTGCGGGGCGCGGCCGCCCGGCCACGACCCGGCGCAGAGGGACGGAACCCACCGTGAAGATCACTGAGCCCACCCCCGGCGCGCCCTGCTGGGTGGAGCTGGGCACCTCGGACGTCGATGCCGCCAAGGTGTACTACCGCGAGGTCTTCGGCTGGCACGCCGAGACCGACCCGCGCCCCGAGGCCGGCGGCTACACCGTGCTGCGCCTGGGCGACGCCCCGGTCGCCGCGGTGACCCCGCTGTACGCTCCCGGACAGCCGACCGCCTGGACCGTGTCGTTCGCGACGCGGGACGCCGATGCGCTGGCCGCGGCGGTCGGCGAGGCCGGCGGGCGGGTGCTGATGGCGCCGTTGGACGTCTTCGACGCGGGCCGCTTCGCCGTACTGGCCGATCCGGAGGGCGCCGTGTTCACGGTGTGGCAGGCCCGGTCCTTCGCCGGCGCCGCGGTGTTCAACCAACCGGCCTCGCTCGGCTGGGTCGAACTCGCCACCCGCGACGAGGAGGCCGCCAAGGCCTTCTACACCCGGGTCTTCGGCTGGACCGTGGGCACGCACGAGGACTACCCCCAGTGGGGCCTGGACGGGGCCGACTTCGGCGGGATGAGTGCGCTGGACGAGTTCTACCCGGACGACGTCAGGGCGCACTGGCTGCCGTACTTCGCGGTCGCCGACGTCGACGACACGGCCGCCCGGGCCGCCGAGTCCGGCGGCATGCTGCTGGTGCCCCCCACGGACGTTCCGCACGGGCCCCGGATCGCGGTGATCCGGGACCCGCAGGGGGCCTCCTTCGGCATCCATCGCGTGGGCACCGAGGGCTGACCGGCACGGCCCCTGTGGGGTGCACATGTTCTTGTCACACGATCGGCGGCCTGTTCGTCGTTGCACCGCAGCGCATGGGCGTTTTGAGCGTAATGTCCACTCCGCGCCAATGGGTGGCATTGCGCGTCAAGAACAGGAGAACCCCCTATGTCCACGACTGAAATCCTCGTGGCCCGAGGTAAGAAGCTGGCAGCCGTCACGGGTGCGCTGACCGCGGCGGTCGCCCTCGGCGCGACGCTGTCCGTCGCGTCCCCCGCCCACGCGACGCCCGAGCCCATCACCACCATGAAGCCCTACGGCACCGTCACCGCGAAGATGGGCCTGAGTGCGCGTCAGTACCCCAGCACGGACGCCTCCGTGCGTGGCTACTACCGTCACCGCGCGCAGATCGGCCTGGTGTGCAAGGTCCGCACCCAGAGCGTCGGCGGCAACAGCGTCTGGTACCTCACCCGCGAGGAGCGCGGAAGCTGGATCACGGCGAAGTACGTGACCAACGCCGGTTACGTCAAGTACTGCAAGGACGTGCAGCGCGGCGGGATCCGGCCCGGCAGCGGCAACGCGGCGAAGCACGCCGTGGGGTGAGGCGCCGGGGGCAGGCCCGGTTCGGCGTGCGGTAGCTGCCGGACCGGGCCTTTGTGTGTCGCGGGTCAGGTCAGCCCGTCCCGGCCCCACCGCGGTGTTGATCGTCGTTCAGGGCGTAGGGCGTAGGGTGGACGGCCGTGCGGGGAGGGCCCCTTCCGTATTTCTGGAACAAGTTCTACTGTGCCCCGACCAGGATCCGACGGGGCGTCAGAACCGCACAGACGGCCCCCGGACCGGACGACCGGACCGGACGAACGGGAGGGGCCGTGCACCTCGAATACACCCCCGAGCAGCAGCAGTTGCGCGCCGAGCTGCGCACCTACTTCGCCGCACTGGTGCCGGACAATGCCTACGCACGCTACGCCGACCCCGCCGCCCAGAAGCGCTTCTACCGCGAGACCGTGCGCCGACTGGGAACCGACGGCTGGCTCGGCGTCGGCTGGCCAAGGGAGTTCGGCGGCCGCGGGATGACCCCGATGGAACAGTTCATCTTCTTCGACGAGGCCGCCCAGGCGGGCGTGCCGCTGCCGCTGATGGCGCTGAACACCGTCGGCCCGACGATCATGCAGTTCGGCACCGACGAGCAGAAGGCCTCCTTCCTGCCCAGAATCCTCTCCGGCGAGATCGACTTCGCCATCGGCTACAGCGAACCGGACGCCGGCACCGACCTGGCCGCCCTCAAGACCCGCGCGGTGCGGGTGGGCGACGAGGAGAGCGGCCACTACGTCGTCAACGGACAGAAGATCTGGACCACCAACGGGGACACCGCGGACTGGGTCTGGTTGGCCGTGCGCACCGATCCTGACGCGCCGCCCCACAAGGGCATCACCATGCTCCTGGTCCCCACCAGCGACCCCGGCTACTCCTGCACCGTCATCAACACCCTCGCCTCCCACGACACCACCGCCAGCTACTACGAGGACATCACCGTCCCGGCCACCCGCCGGGTCGGCGAGGAGAACAAGGGCTGGCGGATCATCACCAACCAGCTCAACCACGAACGGGTCACCCTCGCCGCCCACGGCACCATGGCCATCCGCGCGCTGCACGACGTCCAGCGCTGGGCCGCCGGGACCAAGCTCGCCGACGGCCGCCGGGTCATCGACCTGGGCTGGGTGCGCGGCCGGCTGGCCCGCACCCACACCAGACTGGACGCCATGAAGCTGCTGAACTGGCAGATGGTCGACGCGCTCCAGCACGGCACGCTCACCCCGCAGGACGCCTCCGCGGTCAAGGTCTACGGCTCCGAGGCCCGCCGGGACGCCTACGTTTGGTTGATGGAGGTCGTCGGCTCCGCGGGCCCGCTCAAGGAGGGCTCGGCCGGTGCGGTGCTCCACGGCGAACTGGAACGCGGCTACCGCTCGGCCGTGATCTTCACCTTCGGCGGTGGCAACAACGAGATCCAGCGGGAGATCATCTCGTGGATCGGCCTCGGGATGCCCCGGGTGCGACGCTGACCGGCCTGCGGGAGGTGTGGTGATGGCGGGCGACCCCGGGCTCTTCGGCCCCCGTTCGGTGACCTGGCAGCTGCACGGCGACCCGATGATGTGGATCGCGGGCGTCCGTGCGCTCTACCTCCAGGCGCTGCACCCGTCCGCGGTGCGCGGGGTCCTCCAGAACTCGGCTGCTTTCCAGATGGACGACAGGGGCCGGCGTGACGCCTGGGGCAGGCTGATGCGCACCGCCGACTTCGTCGGCACCGTCACCTACGGCACCACCGACGCCGCCGAGCGGGCCGGCGCGAGGGTTCGCGGGATCCACCGCCGGCTGACCGCCACCGACCCGGCCACCGGCGAGCGCTACCGCATCGACGCACCGGACCTGCTGCTGTGGGTGCACTGCGCCGAGGTGGACTCCTACCTCCACGTGCTGTGCCGCTCCGGCTTCCCGCTGAGCGCCGCCCAGGCCGACCGCTACCTCCGCGAGCAGCGGGCGAGCGCCCGGCTGGTGGGCCTCGACCCGGAAGGCGTACCCGGCGACCGGGCCGCGCTGGCCGCCTACTTCGACCGGGTGCGGTCCGAGCTGGCGCTGACCCCCGAGGCCCGCGCGGTCGACGACTTCCTGTGCCGGCCCCCGACCCCCGCCCCGCTCGTGCCGGCCCGTGCCGTGGTGTGGGGGTGGGTGGCCCGGCTCGCCTACGGCGCACTCCCGGCGTACGCCCACGAGCTCTACGGGCGCCCCGCACCCCCGCCGCGTGCCGTCACCCGCCGGCTCCGCGCCACCGGCCGCCTCCTTCGCGCCATTCCGCCCACGGTCCGCTGGCAGCTCCCACCCCGTCATATCCTGCGGGCCGTCGCACGACTGGGCCCCGACACCCGTCCAGCGGCCTACAAGCTCCGCCGTTCCACGGCCATACTGGACGCACAGCTGGACACGCAGGGGGAGCTGCGCGGCTGACCGGCAACGGGGACGGGGGGCGGCGATTCACGATGGCGGAAAACAGACTGATCCAGGGGCGGTACCGGCTGCTCGACACCATCGGGCGCGGCGGCATGGGCGAGGTCTGGCGGGCCCGCGACGAATCACTGGGGCGGCAGGTCGCCGTGAAGTGCCTCAAGCCCCTCGGGCCGCGGCACGAAGCGTCGTTGCTCCAGGTGCTGCGCGAGCGCTTCCGCCGCGAGGCCCGGGTCGCGGCCGCCCTCCAGCACCGCGGTATCACCGTCGTCCATGACTTCGGCGAGGACGACGGCACCCTCTTCATCGTCATGGAGCTGCTGAGCGGCCGTAACCTCAGCCAACTGTTGGACGACAACCGGCGACAGCCGCTGCCCGTCCCGGACCTCGTCGAGATCGCCGAGCAGGTCACCGCCGCGCTCGCGTACACCCACGAACAGGCCGTGGTGCACCGCGATCTGAAGCCGGCGAACATCGTCCGCACCGCCGACGGCACGGTCAAGATCTGTGACTTCGGCATCGCCCGCCTCAACCACGACATCGGCTTCACCGCCCGCCTCACCGGCACCGGCATCGCCATGGGCAGCCCGCACTACATGTCGCCCGAACAGATCGGCGCGCACCCCGTAGACCACCGCAGCGACCTCTACTCGCTCGGCTGTGTGCTCTACGAGCTGGCCACCGGCGTCCCGCCGTTCGACCTCGGCGATGCCTGGGCGGTGCTCGTCGGGCACCGGGACACCGCCCCGACACCCCCGCGCACGCTCCGCCCCGACCTGCCCGAGGCCTACGAGCGGATCGTGCTGGAGCTGCTCGCCAAGGATCCCGACGACCGGCCCGGCGACGCCGACGAACTGGCCAAACGCCTCGCCGACGCCCGCCATCCGCACTCCGGCCGGGGCGGCGGGGAGACCACCGTCCCGGTCCCGCGGCTGCCCTCCTGGACCCGGGGCATCGGCGCCGGCTCCCCGGCGGGCACCGCCCGGCGCCCTGGCCCCCGGCCGTCCGACCGGGCCGCCGCGATCCTCACCGACACCTGGACCGGAGGCGCACCGCAGCGCGGTGCCGACGCGCCCGGCGGCACGTTCGCCAGCCCCGCACCCCCGGCCGGCCGACGGGCGGCCCTCGCCGCCCGCCTGGAGACCGCCCACGAGCGGGGCCGCGCGGGCCAGTACGTCGAGGCGCACCAGATCTACGCCGAGGTGCTGGCCGGCCAGGAACGCGTCCTGGGACCCGACCATCCGGACACCCTGAGCTGCCGCCACCACCTCGCGCTCAACCTCGGCCGGCTGGGCCGGCTGGAGGACTGCCGCACCCTGACCCACGACGTGGCCGAGGCGCGCGCCCGGGTACTCGGCGCACACCACCCCGACACCCTCACCACCCGCTACGAACTTGCCTACGTCCTCGGTCAGTTGGGCGACTGGGCGGCCTCGCTCCAGACCTGCCGGGAGGTCGCGGCGGCCCGTGCCGCCTCGCTCGGTCCGGAACACCCCGACACCCTCGCCGCCCGCTACGAGATCGGTATCGGTCTCGGGCGGCTCGGCCGCAGCGCGGAGGCACTCGCGCTCTACCGCGACCTGATCGCCGCCCGCACCCGCGTCCAGGGCGCCGACGACCCGGACACCCTCCGCGCCCGGCACGGCCTGGGCGTCAACCTCGGACGGCAGCACCGCTGGCAGGAGGCGCTGGTCGAGGCCCGCGAGTTGGCCGCCTCGCGCGAGCGGGTGCTCGGTCCGGACCACCCCGACACCCTGGTCAGCCGCCGGGAGACCGCCGTCGCCCTGGGCTGGCTCGGCCGCTGGAGCGAGGCGTTGGAGAGCTACCGGCTGGTCGCCGAGGCTCGCGAACGGGTGCTGGGCGTCGGCCATCCCGGCGCGCTGGCCAGCCAGAACGACCTGGCCGAGTGCCTGGAGCAGCTGGGCCGCACGGACGAGGCGGCCGCCCTGCACCGCCGGGTCGCGGCCCTGCGCCGGGAGCGCGCCGCGCGCCGGCGCTAGGGTCTGTCCGATAGGTCTCGTGAGGCCGCCCGGAGCGCGCAAGGACGGCACCTCGCCGGACACCCTGGAGGCGGGGAAGTAGATAATGTGGCCATGGCAAATACCACAGGAGCAAAGGTCGTTGTCGTCGGAATCGGCGTCCTCGGCGCGGTCGCCGCACTCGCCGTGCTGTGGAGCTTCAGCCTCGTCGTGTGCATCATGTTCGGCTGGTCGCCTCTGGTGCCATGACTGACCACCGAATCGATCGACAGGTGGGCCGTTTCGTCGGACAAGCCCCGGGGCCGGTCCGATGGGTCGTGGCCGGGTCCGCGGCGCCGACCCATCGGACCGACCCCAGGTCCGCGCGTCACCCCGGTCAGTCCGGGGTGACGCGGTAGAGCACCGTGCCGTGCGCCGGTACGTCCCGCGCCACGATGTCCTCGTCGCTGCGCGTACGGCGGTCGGTGACCAGGTCGTGCAGCCGGTAGGAGGAGGCGTCCGGCAGCCCGGCCGCGCCCGCCGTGACGGACAGCGTGCGCGCCGTGTCGCCCGCGTTGAACAGCGCGATCGCCCATGCGCCGTGCCGCAGCGGCTTGGCCAGCACCGTTGCGTCCTCGCCCTGCTGCACGATGCGGCCCTGGACGCCGAGCGGATCCTGGTCGACGGCGATGACCCGCTCGTTCCCCAGGACCTCGCGGGCCGCCGGGGACAGCTTGCCGAGGTCCGTGCTGGAGATCAGTGGTGCCGCCATCACCGCCCACAGCGACATCTGGCTCTGCATCTCCTGCCGCGTCAGGCCGGTGTCGCCGGCCAGCAGGAAGTCCGGATCGTTCCAGCGCCCGGGCCGCTGGAGGTCGGCCAGGTCGGCGTTGTAGCGGAAGTTGTAGACGATCGAGGCCCACTTCGCGGCGGGGGTGCTCTGTTGCAGCGCCACGTCCCGGCCGCCCCGCCACAGGTTGCCGAGCTCGGACGACCAGCCGATGACCCGGTGCCATACGGCGTCGCCGTCGAACTGGAAGTAGGCCGGCGCCGAGATCGAGAAGGTGATCGGCCGGCCGGCGGTGCGCAGGGCGGCGCTCATCTGCCCGTACACATCGCGGTAGGTCTGCTCCTTGCTGTGGCCCGGGACGGTGGGCACGTTGCAGCCGTCCGCCTTGACGTAGTCCACCTTCCAACGGGCGAACAGCTGGGCGTCCGCCTGGAAGTGGCCGAGGCTTCCCGGGTACTTCTCGCAGGTCAGCGTTCCGACATCGGCGTAGATGCCGAACCGCAGCCCCATCCGGTGCAGCTGCTGGCCGAGGTACGCCAGGCCGTGTGGGAACTTCGCCGGGTCCGGCACCAGCTCGCCCTTCGGGCCGCGCTGCCTGCCCATCCAGCAGTCGTCGACGGTCACGGTGTTGTAGCCGCGCCGCGCCAGCCCGGTGCGCACCAGCGCCCGCGCATTGTCGAGGACGACCTTCTCGTCGATGTGGCAGGTGTAGTACGACCAGTTGTTCCAGCCCATCGGCGGTGTCGGGGCCAGATTCGGGTACGGCTCGGTGGCGTGCGGCACGCCGGGGGAGGCGGCCGCGGGTGCGGGGGCTGCGAGCAACCCGGCCGAGCAGACGGCGGCGGTGGTGAGTCCGGCGAGGGTGCGGCCGATGCGGGGTACCGAGGAGTGGGGCACGGGTCACCTCACGGGTGGGCGGGACGGCCTGGGGAGTACGGCGGGGAGGCGCCGGGACGGAGCACGGCCGGACGCTAGGAGCAGCCCCCCGGTCGGTCAAGAAGCCGCACCGACCGCACCGAAGGTTTCAGCCGCGTGCCGCTGGCGGCCGGGATCACCGCGTGTTACCAAGGGGCATGCCGGAACGGACTTCGTATGACGCGGTCATCGTCGGCGGCGGGCACAACGGGCTGGTCGCCGCCGCCTACCTCGCACGCGCCGGGCGCAGCGTGCTCGTGCTGGAGCGGCTGGACCACACCGGTGGTGCCGCCGTGTCGACCCGGGCGTTCGCCGGGGTCGACGCCCGGCTCTCCCGCTACTCCTACCTCGTCAGCCTGCTGCCGTCGAAGATCGTGCGGGACCTCGGACTGCGCTTCGCGGTCCGCAAGCGCACCGTCTCCTCCTACACCCCCGCCGTGCGCGGCGGCCGCCCCACCGGCCTCCTGGTCGGCGGCGACGAGGCCCGCACCCGGGAGTCCTTCGCCCGACTCACCGGTTCCGAGCGGGAGTTCGACGCCTGGCAGCGCTTCTACGGCACCACCAGGCGGCTCGCCGAACGGGTCTTCCCCACCCTGACCGAACCCCTCCCGACCCGCGCCGCACTGCGCGCCACCGTCGACGACGACGCCACCTGGCACGCTCTCTTCGAACGCCCCCTGGGCGAGCTGGTCGAGGAGACGTTCCGCGACGACCTGGTCCGCGGCGTCGTCCTCACCGACGGCCTGATCGGCACCTTCGCCACCGCCCACGACCCCTCGCTGCGCCAGAACCGCTGCTTCCTCTACCACGTCATCGGCGGCGGCACCGGCGACTGGGACGTCCCCATCGGCGGTATGGGCGCCCTCACCGACGCGCTGGCCGACGCCGCCCGCCGGGCCGGTGCCGAGATCGTCACCAACTGCCCGGTGACCGCCCTCGCGACGGACGGCCGCAGCGCGGAGGTGACCTGTGTGCAGGGCACGATCGGCGCCCGCCGGGTCCTGGTCAACGCCTCGCCGAGGGAGTTGGCCCGCCTCCTGGGCCAGGCCCCGCCGCCGCCCGCCGAAGGCGCCCAGCTCAAGGTGAACATGCTGCTCACCCGGTTGCCGCGGCTGCGCGACGACCGGGTGGACCCCCGCGAGGCCTTCTCCGGGACCTTCCACATCGCCGAGGGCTACGAGCAGTTGGAGCGCTCCTACCGGCAGGCCGCAGCCGGCGAGCTGCCGACCTCCCCGCCCTCGGAGATCTACTGCCACTCGCTCACCGACCCCTCGATCCTCGGCGCCGACCTGGTCCGCCAGGGCTACCAGACGCTCACCCTCTTCGGCCTGCACGCCCCGGCGCGGCTGTTCGCCGCCGACGACGCGGACCACCCGGCCACCCGCGACCGCCTGCTGGCGGCCACCCTCGCCGAGCTGGACGCCCACCTCGCCGAGCCGCTCGCCGACTGCCTGGCCCACGACGCGGACGGCCGCCCGTGCATCGAGGCCAAGTCCCCCCTCGACCTGGACCGCGAGCTGGGCCTGCCGGGCGGCAACATCTTCCACCGCGACCTGGCCTTCCCGTACGCGGACCCGGAGGGCGGGCCGGCCCACGGAGCGGCGGCGCGCTGGGGGGTGGCCACCACGCACCCCACCGTCCTGTTGTGCGGGGCGGGCGCGGTGCGCGGCGGCGGGGTGAGCGGAATTCCGGGGCACAACGCGGCGATGGCGGTGCTGGAGGAGGGGTGAGATGCCGTCGGTCCGCCGAGAAGTCGGGCCGCTCGACAAGTTTCTGACGCTACATCAGAAAATCTCTTCCCTCGAACGGCCCGCTGCGGCATCCTGCGCGCATGCAGACGGAGCTGAGCAACACGCTGGGAGCGGAGCACGCCGTCTTCGGGTTCACGCCCTTCCCCGCGGTCGCCGCCGCGATCACCCGGGCCGGCGGCTTCGGGGTGCTCGGCGCGGTCCGCTACACCGCGCCGGACGACCTGGCCCGCGACCTCGACTGGATGCAGCAGCACACCGACGGACTGCCGTACGGCCTCGACGTGGTGATGCCCGCCACGAAGGTCGAGGCCCCCGACGGCCGTCCGCTGACCGAGGCCGACGTCGAGGCGATGATCCCCGCCGGGCACCGCCGGTTCGTCGCCGAGCTCCTCGAAAAGCACCAGGTGCCGCCGCTCGCGGAGGGCGAGACGTCCGGCTGGCGGATCACCGGGTGGCTGGAGCAGGTCGCCCGCACCCAGCTCGACGTGGCCTTCGACTACCCGATCAAGTTGCTCGCCAACGCCCTGGGCTCACCTCCACCCGACGTCGTCCGGCGCGCCCACGACCACGGCATCCTCGTCGCCGCACTGGCCGGCAGTCCACGACACGCCCGGCACCACAAGGACGCCGGCATCGACATCGTCGTCGCCCAGGGGTACGAGGCCGGCGGGCACACCGGTGAGATCGCCACCATGGTCCTCACCCCGGAAGTCGTCGCCGCCGTCGACCCGCTGCCGGTGCTCGCCGCGGGCGGCATCGGCACCGGCGAGCAGATCGCCGCCGGGCTCGCCCTCGGCGCCCAGGGCGTCTGGCTCGGCTCGATCTGGCTGACCACCGAGGAGGCCGAACTGCACTCCCGGCGGCTGACCGCGAAGCTCCTCGCCGCCGGGCCGGGCGACACCGTCCGCTCCCGCGCCCTGACCGGCAAGCCCGCCCGTCAGCTGCGCACCGAGTGGACCGACGCCTGGGACGACCCGAACGGCCCCGGCACCCTCCCGATGCCGCTCCAGGGCCTGCTGGTCGCCGAGGCCAACTCCCGGATCCAGCGGCACGAGGTCGAGCCGCTGCTGGGCACCCCGGTCGGCCAGATCGTCGGCCGGATGACCAGCGAACGCAGCGTCCGGGCCGTCTTCGACGACCTCACCCGCGGGTTCGAGCGGGCCGTCGACCGCATCAACCGCATCGCCGGACGCGCATGACCCCCAGGAGGACAGTGGAATGACCAAGGACTCCGCACCGCCCAACGGCTTCTGGGCACAGGCCACCGCCGACCCGGACCGCACCGTCCTGATCGCCCCGGACGGCGAGGAGTGGACCGCCGGCCGGTTGCACGCGGCGAGCAACCGGCTCGTCCACGGGCTGCGCGCGGCGGGGCTGGAGCGCGGCGACGCCTTCGCCGTGGTCCTCCCCAACGGCGTCGAACTCTTCACCGCCTACCTCGCCGCGTCCCAGGCCGGCCTCTACCTCGTCCCCGTCAACCACCACCTGGTCGGCCCGGAGATCGCCTGGATCGTCGCCGACTCCGGCGCCAAGGTGCTGATCGCCCACGAGCGGTTCGCGGCGGCCGCCCGGGACGCCGCCGACGAGGCGGGCCTCCCGGCCGACCGGCGCTACGCCGTCGGCGACATCGACGGCTTTCGCCCGTACGCCCAACTCCTCGACGGGGAGCCGGAGTCGGCGCCCGACGGCCGCACCCTGGGCTGGGTGATGAACTACACCTCGGGCACCACAGGCCGTCCGCGGGGCATCCGCCGTCCGCTGCCGGACAAGCTCCCGGAGGAGACCTACCTCGGCGGCTTCCTCGCCATCTTCGGCATCCGGCCGTTCGACGACAACGTGCACCTGGTCTGCTCGCCGCTCTACCACACCGCCGTCCTGCAATTCGCCGGCGCCTCACTGCACATCGGCCACCGCATCGTCCTGATGGACAAGTGGACGCCGGAACGGATGCTGGCCCTGATGGACGCACACCGCTGCACCCACACCCATATGGTCCCCACCCAGTTCCACCGCCTGCTCGCGCTGCCCGCCGAGACCCGGGCGGCGTACGACGTGAGCGCCATGCGGCACGCCGTCCACGGCGCCGCGCCCTGCCCCGACCACGTCAAACGCGCGATGATCGACTGGTGGGGCGCCTGCGTCGAGGAGTACTACGCGGCCAGCGAGGGCGGCGGTGCCTTCGCGACCGCCGAGGACTGGCTCAAGAAGCCCGGAACGGTCGGCAAGGCCTGGCCGATCAGTGAGCTGGCGGTCTTCGACGACGACGGCAACCGGCTGCCCACCGGCGAACTCGGCACCGTCTACATGAAGATGACCACCGGAGGCTTCAGCTACCACAAGGACGAGGACAAGACCCGCAAGAACCGGATCGGGGACTTCTTCACCGTCGGCGACCTGGGCTACCTGGACGAGGACGGCTACCTCTTCCTCCGCGACCGCAAGATCGACATGATCATCTCGGGTGGGGTCAACATCTACCCCGCCGAGATCGAAGCGGTCCTGCTGAGCCATCCGGCGGTCGCCGACGCCGCGGCCTTCGGCATCCCGCACGACGACTGGGGCGAGGAGGTCAAAGCCGTCGTGGAACCCGCCGAGGGCCACACCCCGGGCCCCGACCTGGCCGCCGACGTCCTGGCCCACTGCGCCCGCCGACTGGCCGGCTACAAACGCCCCAAGTCCGTCGACTTCCTCACCGCCATGCCCCGCGACCCCAACGGCAAGCTCTACAAGCGGCGGCTGCGCGACCAGTACTGGGAGGGGCGGCAGCGCAACGTGTGACCGACCGTCATGCACAGGACCGGACACCGACCCCATGCGTCAGCGTGAGCCGCTCCCACCCCAACGGCTAGCCTGGACCCGGTAACGCGGCTGGTGCCGAGGGACAGTCCCCTCGGAGCGCACGCACGGTCGTCATGGGGGAAGTCGAACAGGTGGAGCAACCGGCGGAAGACCTCGGGGATGAGCTGCGGCGGCTGCACCGGGCCGCCGGAAGTCCGGCCGTGGGCAGGCTCGTCGAGCTCGCCCACGGGCGGCTCCCCGCCGGCCAGCGGCCGACCGCCGCCGCGGTGCACGGCTGGCTCCACGACGGCACCGCGCCCGCCTCGTGCACGGTCCTGCTGGCCTTCGTCGAGCTGCTGGACGGCCTCGCCCGGCAGACGGGCGGCGAAGGTCACCTGCCGCGGTCGCCGCAGTGGTGGGAGCTGCTGTGGTACCGCACCACGCACCCGCCGTCCGACGCACCGGGCGAGTCGGTCGGCAACGTCGTCGACGGGCACGCCCGACTCCTCGGCCCCACCGTGCAGGCCGGCGCCATCAACGGCGGCGTCCACGTCCACCCGCCCCCCGACCCCGCCAACGCCCCGTCCGCACCGCCGTCCGGCGTGCCGCAGCAGCGGGACCCGCGCGTGGTGATCCGGGTGCAACGGGGCACCGAGACCATCGAGTTCTACGATGAGGGACTGGCGCGCATCTGGATCACCGCGGTACTGGACCAGCGGCAGTCCGAAGACGGGGGGCGGGGCGATGAACACTGACCACGGAATCGATCCGGCGACCGCACTGCGGGCCGCGGAGATCCTGGAGTCCCCACGCCGTCTGCACCGGGGCCTCGAGGAGACCGACGACGCCATCGCGACCCTGGACAAGGTGCTCACCGCCACCCCTCCCGGACCGCTGCACATCACCATCCTGTCCAACCTCGGCCTGATCCGGATGGTCCGGTTCCAACTCACCTCGTCCCTGGCCGACCTGGACGCCGCCATCTTCTGCTTCCGGGAAGCCCAGGCGGCCCATGCGGCGCAGCCGCCCCAGGACCTCCACCCCGAACTGAGCGCCACGATCCCCAACCTCATCGGGGCCCTGCACGCCCGGGCCGAGTACACCGGCAACTGGGAGGACCTGGACGAGGCGATCGTCCTGGGCCGTGACGCGGCGGTCCGCATTCCGCCCGGCCTGCCGCAGCGTTCCGCGGCGCTCGCCAGCCTCAGCAGCGCGCTGCGCATCCGCTACGAGCGGTCGCGGTACGAGGGGGACCTCACGGAGGCCATCGACCTGGGCCGGCAGGCCGCCGCCGATCTGCCCGAGGACCATCCGCGGCAGGGAGCCGTGCTGTCCAACCTCGGCAGCTCCCTCATGGCGGCCGGGATGCTGGAGGACGCCCTCGCCGCGTACGGCAGGGCCGTCGAGCGGTTCGACGCGGCGGGCAACCGCCACGGCCTGGCCCGTACGCTCAACAACCTCGCCGGGGCGCTGACCCAGTCCGGCCGGATCGTCGAGGCGATGGAGGTGTCCTGGCGCGCGCTGGGGGAGTTCCGCGCCATCGGGGACGCGTCCGGCGAGGCCCGGGTCAAGAAGAACGTCACCTCGTCCCTTGCCCTGTGGGAGGAGTCCGCGGCGCGGGACGCACAGGAGGTGCGCTCCCTCTACGCCCGCGTCCTCGCGGACTGCCTCCGGACCCTGGGCGAGGACGACGCCACCACCCGAACCGTGCGCGACCGGCTCGCCGCTCTCCGGCGAGCGGGGGACGGCCCGGACTCGGGCCTGTCCGACGGGCCAGGGTCGGAAAGGCTGCCCTAGGAGCCGCCTCCCACTCGCCCCCGCGCGGCCGGGTGTCTTGACCCCGGGTGGGGTGCGGTCGAGGATCGCGCCATGAGGCGAGCGCGGAGCAACACGGTCGACGGAGTCCTGCGGCGCAGCGCCCGGCGGGTGCCCGGGCGGACCGCGGTGCGGTACGGGGAGCGGGCCTGGACCTACCGGGAACTCGACGACGCGGTGACCGCCGCCGCCCGGGTGCTGCTGGCCTCGGGCCTGCGCCCCGGCGACCGGGTCGCGTCCTACGGGCACAACTCCGATGCGTATCTGATCGGTTTCCTGGCCTGTGCCCGTGCCGGACTGGTGCACGTACCGGTCAACCACGGCCTCACCGGCGAGGACCTGCGCTACATCCTGGAACAGTCGGGCAGCGCACTGGTGCTCACGGACACGGCACTGGCGCCCCGGCTGCCGGACTCCGCACGCACCCTGCCGCTGTACGGCGCGCCCGACGGGCTGCTGGAACGGCTGGCGGCCTTCGGGGCGACGCCGGACGCGGGCGACGACGGGGCGGACGCGCTGCCCGACGTCGCGGACGACGACCTGGTCCAACTCCTCTACACCTCGGGGACCACGGCCCTCCCCAAGGGCGCGATGATGACGCACCGGGCGCTGGTGCACGAGTACACCAGCGCCGTGGTCGCCCTCGACCTCGCCGAGACGGACCGGCCGCTGCACTCGCTGCCGCTCTACCACTCCGCGCAGATGCATGTGTTCCTGCTGCCCTACCTGGCGGTGGGCGCGGAGAACACGATTCTGGACGGGCCCGACCCGGAACGGATCTTCGAGCTGGTGGAGGCGGGCCGGGCGGACAGCCTGTTCGCACCGCCGACGGTGTGGATCGCGCTCTCCCACCACCCCGGCTTCACCACCCGGGAGCTGGGCGGGCTGCGCAAGGCGTACTACGGCGCCTCGATCATGCCGGTGCCGGTCCTGGAGCGGCTGCGCGCCCGGCTGCCCGGACTCGGCTTCTACAACTGCTTCGGGCAGAGCGAGATCGGGCCGCTGGCCACCGTGCTCGGCCCGGACGAGCACGACGGGCGGCCGGCGTCCTGCGGGCGGCCGGTGCTGTTCGTCGAGGCCCGGGTGGTGGACGAGGAGGGCCGCGACGTACCGGACGGCACCCCGGGCGAGGTCGTCTACCGGTCCCCGCAACTGTGCACCGGCTACTGGGACAAGCCCGAGGAGACCGCCGAGGCGTTCCGGGACGGCTGGTTCCACTCCGGCGACCTGGCCGTGCGCGACGCGGACGGCTACCTCACGGTGGTCGACCGGGTGAAGGACGTCATCAACTCCGGTGGGGTGCTGATCGCCTCGCGCCAGGTGGAGGAGGCGCTCTACGGGCATCCCCAGGTGGCCGAGGTCGCGGTCATCGGGCTGCCGGACGAGCGGTGGATCGAGGCGGTGACCGCGGTGGTGGTGCGGCGCACGGACGGGACGGACGAGCGCGAGCCGGTGGGGGAGCAGGAGTTGATCGAGGTGGCCCGCGCCCGCCTGGCACCGTTCAAGGCGCCCAAACGGGTGATGTTCGTGGACGCGCTGCCGCGCAACGCCAGCGGGAAGGTCCTCAAGCGCCGGCTGCGCGAGCGGTTCGGCACGCCCTGAGCGGCGCGCGGAGGGCGACTGTCAGTGCCCCCTGCCATGCTGAGGAACGGCGGGACAACAGCGCCGAACGCCTCGATCCGCACGACGGAGGAGCACCCATGCTGACCACCAACTACGTTCCCGGCACACCGAACTGGCTCGACCTCGGGGCGCCGGACGTCGACGCCGCGGCCGCCTTCTACGCGGCCGTGTTCGGCTGGACCTTCCAGTCGGCCGGCCCGGATGCCGGCGGCTACGGCTTCTTCCAACGCGACGGGAAGACGGTCGGCGCCGTCGGCCCGCTGACGGAGGAGGGCGCCGGCTCCGCCTGGACGGCCTACTTCCACACCCCCGACGCGGACGCCACGGCCAAGGCGGTCGAGCAGGCCGGCGGCGCGGTGCGGGTCGCGCCGATGGACGTCTTCACCGCGGGTCGGCTGGCGGCCTTCACCGACCCGGCGGGGGCCGATTTCGCGGTGTGGCAGCCGGGCGACACCGCCGGCCTGGAGACGGTCATGGAGCCGAACACGCTCTGTTGGACGGAGCTGTACACCACCGACGCGGCCGCGGCGAAGGACTTCTACCGCTCGGTCCTCTCCTGGAGCTACCAGGACATGCCGATGGGCCCCGACATGGTCTACTCGATCGTCTCCGCGCCGGGCGGCGGGAAGGGCGACGACACGGGGCAGGGCGGCATCATGCAGCTGACGCAGGAGCACCTCGACGCGGGTTCGACGTCGGAGTGGCACCCGTACTTCGGTGTGACCGACTGCGACGCGACGTTCGCCGCCGCCACCGACCACGGGGCCACCGTCCTCATCCCGCCGGTCGACGTCCCGGGCGTCGGCCGGCTGGCCATGCTGAAGGACCCGGCCGGGGCCCCGTTCGCGCTGATCAAGGGGGATCCGAACATGACCTGAGCGGCGCCGGGCCGGCCGGGCGCCGCCGTCAGGACCCGTCCCGAGGGCGGGTGTCCACGATGCGCTTGATCTTGCCGACCGAGCGCTCCAGGGTCTCGGGGTCGACGATCTCGACGGCGACCGAGACCCCGATGCCGTCCTTGACGGCTCGTGCGATCAGCCCGGCGGCCGCCGTGCGCTGCTCGGTGGTGGCGCCCGGCCGGGCCTCGGCACGCACCGTCAGCCGGTCCATCCGGCCCTCGCGGGTCAGCTTCAACTGGAAGTGCGGAGCGACGCCGGGCGTACGCAGCACGATCTCCTCGACCTGCGCGGGGAAGAGGTTCACCCCGCGCAGGATGATCATGTCGTCGCAGCGCCCGGTGACCTTCTCCATCCGGCGGAAGGCAGGGCGCGCGGTACCGGGCAGCAGCCGGGTCAGATCGCGGGTGCGATAGCGGATGACCGGCATCGCCTCCTTGGTGAGGGAGGTGAACACCAGCTCGCCGTGCGCGCCGTCCGGCAGCACCTCGCCGGTGATCGGGTCGACCACCTCCGGGTAGAAGTGGTCCTCCCAGATGTGCAGTCCGTCCTTGGTCTCCACGCACTCCTGGGCGACGCCGGGTCCCATCACCTCCGACAGCCCGTAGAGATCGACGGCGTCGATCGCGAACCGCTCCTCGATCTCGCGGCGCATCTCCTGCGTCCAGGGCTCGGCGCCGAAGACGCCCACCTTCAGCGAGGTGCTGCGGGGATCGACGCCCTGCCGCTCGAACTCGTCCAGCAGGGTGAGCATGTACGACGGCGTCACCATGATGATCTCGGGGCGGAGGTCCCGGATGATCTGCACCTGTCGGCTGGTCATCCCGCCGGATGCCGGCACGACCGTGCAGCCGAGGCGCTCCGCGCCGTAGTGGGCGCCCAGTCCGCCGGTGAACAGCCCGTATCCGTAGGCGATGTGGACGGTGTGGCCGGGCCGGCCGCCGGCCGCGTGGAGGGAGCGGGCGACCACGTCCGCCCAGTGGGAGAGGTCGCGTTCGGTGTAGCCGACGACCGTCGGCCGGCCGGTGGTGCCGCTGGAGGCATGGATGCGCCGCACCTGCTCCTTGGGGACGGCGAACATCCCGAAGGGGTACTGGGCGCGCAGATCGTCCTTGACGGTGAACGGGAAGCGGGCGAGATCACCGAGCGAGCGGCAGTCGTCGGGATGCACCCCGGCCCGGTCGAAGGCCTCCCGGTAGAACGTGACGTGGTCGTAGGCGTGCCGCAACGAGGCGCGCAACCGGGTCAGTTGCCGCTCCTGCAAGGCGTCCCGGGAGAGCCGCTCCGCCTCGTCGAACGTCGCACCGTCAGGGGTCCTGCCCGTCGTCGCTTCCGCCATGGAGTGTCACCGCCTCGTCTGCCTACCGATCATTCGGTAGCTGGATGCCGGTCCAAACAATCAGCGCGCGGGGATCACGTCAAGGGTCTGGCGCAGACGGCCCACCGGGAGCGACACCGGGGACGAGCCCGCGCCCGGAGCCCGGCGCGCGGTTCCCGGCACCGCAACCGGCTGGTTCGCCTAGGCTCGCGCCGTACCGGGTCCTGGGGAACTCCCCGACGCCGCCCCGAGGTTCGAGAGAGGCCGACCGTGCAGCCGACCACCTGGATGCGCCGTGCGCTGATCGCCGGCGCCGCCGCGACCGTCCTGTTCACCGGAGCCGGCGGGGCCGTCGCCGCGCCGCCCGCCCCGGCCGACGCCCCCGCCGCGCCGCCCGCCCTGACCGGCGCCCCCGCCGTCGCCGCGCACTCCCCGTACGGCCGGTTGCGCCCGCTCGCTGCGCTGTCCGCCGACCGGCTCGCCACCGGCGACCTGGTCGCCGCCGCGAAGTGGGGCACCGGCAGTCCGATCGACGACCCCGTCCGCGAACAGCAGGTCCTGGACGCGGTGGCCGCGCAGGCCCGGCAGCTGGGCGCCGACCCGGAGGCGACGGTCCGGGTCTTCCGGGACCAGATCGAGGCCAGCAAGATCGTGCAGCGTGGCCTGCACCGGCTCTGGGAGGCCGATCCCAGCCAGGCGCCGACCGACCGCCCGGACCTCGGCGAGGTCCGCAAGGAGATCAACCGGATCAACGGCGAACTGGTCCGCGCCCTCGCCGCCGCCCCGGACGCCCGCTCCGCTCCGTCGTGCCGCCCACTGCTGACCGTGGCCGCCGCCCGGGTGCACCACGAGCGGCACCTGGACGCGCTGCACACCGTGGCGCTGGCCCGCTCGCTCGGGTCCGTCTGCGAGCCGGTGGGCTGAACCGGCCCGACGCTCCCCGGGGCCGGGCCGGGCCGGGGCCGCGGTCCGCGCCGCCGAGGGCTTTTCCCCGGTGGCGGACCACGGGGCTCGGGTCACGCCTCCCGCTCGCCGGCCGCCACCGCCTTCGCCCAGCGGTAGTCGGCCTTGCCGCTGGGCGAGCGCTGAATGCGGTCGGTGAAGACCACGGCGCGCGGGATCTTGTACCCGGCCAGCCGGGCGCGGCAGTGGACTTGGATGCCGTCCAGGTCCAATGGCGCGGCACCCTCCCGGAGTTGGACGACGGCCGCGACCCGGTTGCCCCACCGCTCGTCCGGCACGCCGGCGACCAGGGCGTCGTACACGTCCGGATGGGCCTTCAGCGCCTGTTCGACCTCTTCCGGATAGATCTTCTCCCCTCCGGAGTTGATGCACTGCGAGCCCCGGCCGAGAACGGTGACGATGCCCTCCTCGTCGACCGTGGCCATGTCGCCCAGCAGCACCCACCGCTCCCCGTGTGCCTCGAAGAAGGTCTCGTCCGTCTTGGCCGGGTCGTTGTAGTAGCCGAGCGGTACGTGCCCGCGCAGCGCGAGCCGGCCCGCCTCGCCGGCCGGCACCGGTTCGTGCGTCGCCGGATCCACCACCGCCGTACGGGAGTTGACCCGCAGCCGGAAGCCCTTGTCGGGGCCGGAGTCGTCGGTGGCCGTCCCGTTGAACCCGGACTCCGAGGAGCCGAAGTTGTTGAGCAGCATCGCATTCGGGACCCGCGCGCGGAACTGGGCGCGCACGGTCTCGGAGAGGATCGCGCCGGAGCTGCTGACGCTGAGGAGCGAGGAGCAGTCGACGCCGGCGAGCGGTCCGTCGAGGGCGTCGACCAGCGGGCGCAGCATCGCGTCGCCGACCAGCGACACGCTGGTGACCCGCTCCTTTTCGACGGTCCGCAGCACCTCCTCGGGCACGAACTTGCGGTGCAGGACGACCTTCTGGCCGAAGTGAAAGGCGATGAACGCGGTCAGCGTGGAGGTGCCGTGCATCAGCGGTGGAGTGGGGAAGAAGGCGAGCCCCTCCCCGCCGGCCGCGACCCGCTCGGCCAGCTCCTCCGGTCGCTTCACCGGCTCACCGGTCGGCGCTCCTCCGCCCATCCCGGAGAAGAACAGATCCTCGTGGCGCCACATCACGCCCTTGGGCATCCCGGTGGTGCCGCCCGTGTAGATGACCATCTGGTCGTCGGCCGAGCGCGGGCCGAAGCCCCGGGCGGGTGACCCGGCGGCCTCGGCGTGGGCCAGGTCGAACGGGGCGGGGGACGGTTCGGGGGCGCCGGCGGGCGGGGCACCGACCCGTACCAGGTGGCGGAGCTTCGGGGTCTTGGGGAGGGCGGCGGCGACCCGGGCGGTGAACTCCGCGTCGAAGACCAGCGCCACCAGGTCCGCGTCCCGGTAGAGGTAGACCAACTCCTCTTCCACGTAGCGGTAGTTGACGTTCACCGGTACGGCGCGGATCTTCAGGCAGGCGTAGGCCGCCTGGAGGTAGGCGACGCCGTTGTAGAGGTGCAGCCCGACGTGCTGGCCCGGCCCGATGCCGTGGTCGCCGAGGTGGTGGGCGAGCCGGTTGGCGGCGCGGTCCAGCTCCGCGTACGTCAGCCGCCGCTCGTCGCCGGTGCCCGGGTGGTCGACGTACACCAGCGCCTCGCGGTCGGGGACCGTGTCGACGATCGACTCGAAGAGGTCGGCAAGGTTGTACTCCACGTCTCCTCCAGACCGGGCGGGCGTCGGCGCGGACCGGTCTGTCGACCGGACCCAGGCCGTCATTAGAGCGCCGCCGACGGGAGCAGGGAAGGCCGCGGCCCAAGAAATCTGACTGTGTGTCAGAAAAGCCTTGAACTCGCCGTGCCGCTCCTGCAACCTGTTCCCCGTCCGGGTACGCAGGACGCCACAGGCGGCGAGCACGCCATGGGTGGGAGGACGTCATGGGCGGGACGGAACATCTGACCGTGGAGCGCGTCGGCGCGACGCTGGTGCTCACCCTCAACCGGCCGGAGGCGAAGAACGCGCTCTCGCTGCCGATGCTGGTGGGCCTGTACGACGGCTGGGTCGCCGCCGACGAGGACGACGCGATCCGCTCCGTCGTCCTCACCGGCGCCGGCGGCACCTTCTGCGCCGGCATGGACCTCAAGGCGCTCGCCGGCGACGGCATGGCGGGCGAGCAGTACCGCGAGCGGCTGCGCGCCGACCCCGATCTGCACTGGAAGGCGATGCTCCGCCACCACCGCCCCCGCAAACCCGTGATCGCCGCCGTCGAGGGCCACTGCGTCGCGGGCGGGACGGAGATCCTCCAGGGCACCGACATCCGCGTCGCCGGCGAGAACGCCACGTTCGGGCTCTTCGAGGTCCGGCGCGGACTCTTCCCCCTCGGCGGCTCCACCGTCCGACTCGCCCGCCAGATCCCGCGCACCCACGCCCTGGAGATGCTGCTCACCGGCCGCCCCTACCCGGCCCGCGAGGCCGCACGCATCGGCCTGATCGGCCACGTCGTGCCCGACGGCGGCGCGCTGGAGAAGGCCCTGGAGATCGCCGAGCGGATCAACGCCTGCGGTCCGCTCGCCGTCGAAGCCGTCAAGGCATCCGTCTACGAGACCGCCGAGCTGACCGAGGCCGACGGGCTGGCGGCCGAACTCGCCCGCGGCTGGCCCCTCTTCGACACCGCCGACGCCAAGGAAGGCGCCCGGGCCTTCGCGGAGAAGCGCCCGCCCGTCTACCGGCGCGCCTGACCCAAGGAGAACCGCATGCCACAGGTGCCAGAGGTCCTCACCGCGCCCCTCGTTGTGGAATTCCCCTTCACCCGCTCACTCGGCCCCGTCCAGAGCGCCTTCCTCACCGGACTGCGCGAGCGCACCGTCCTCGGCGTCCGGGCGGGCGACGGCCGGGTGGTGGTACCGCCCACCGAGTACGACCCGGTCACCGCCGAGGAGATCCGCGACCTGGTCGAGGTCGGCACCGGCGGCACCGTCACCACCTGGGCCTGGAACCCGACCCCGCGCCGCGGCCAGCCGCTGACCACCCCCTTCGCCTGGGTCCTGGTCCGCCTCGACGGTGCCGACACCGCGCTGCTGCACGCCCTGGACGCCCCCGGCCCCGACGCCGTGCACACCGGTATGCGGGTCCGGATCCGCTGGGCCGCCGAACGCACCGGCGCCCTCACCGACATCGCCTGCTTCGTACCGGACGACGGCACCGCGCGCCCCGACGAACCCACCCCGCACAGCGGGGAGTTCGCCGATCCGGTCACCGGTATCACCACCCCCGCCCGGCTCGACTACAGCTACGCGCCCGGCCGCGCCCAGTCCCGCTACCTCCAGGAGCTCGCCGGCCACCGCACCGTCGGCGAACGCTGCCCGTCCTGCCGCAAGGTGTACGTCCCGCCCCGCGGAGCCTGCCCCACCTGCGGCGTCGCCACCGACGCCCAGGTCGAGGTCGGCCCCCGCGGCACCGTCACCACCTTCTGCATCGTCAACATCAAGGCGCGCAACCTGGACATCGAGGTCCCCTACGTCTACGCCCATATCGCCCTCGACGGCGCCGACCTGGCCCTGCACGCCCGGATCGGGGGAATCCCCTACGACCAGGTCCGGATGGGCCTGCGCGTGGAACCGGTATGGGCCGAGGACGGGCGCTTCCCCGACCACTACCGCCCCACCGGCGAGCCCGACGCCGACTACGACGGCTACAAGGAGCTGATCTGATGCGCGAGGTCGCCATCGTCGCCTTCGGGCAGAGCCACCACGTCCGCGACAGCGCCGAGACCTCCGAGGTCGAGATGCTGATGCCGGTGCTGCACGACGTCCTGGCCCGGACCGGCCTCAAGACCAGCGATATCGACTTCACCTGCTCCGGCTCCTCCGACTACCTCGCCGGCCGGGCGTTCTCCTTCACCATGGCCCTGGACGGCGTCGGCGCCTGGCCGCCGATCTCCGAGTCCCACGTGGAGATGGACGGCGCCTGGGCGCTGTACGAGGCCTGGGTGAAGATCCTCACCGGCGAGGCGGAGACCGCCCTGGTCTACGCGTACGGCAAGTCCTCGCCCGGCGACGTCCGCGAGGTCCTGACCCGCCAACTCGACCCGTACTACGTCGCCCCGCTCTGGCCGGACTCCGTCGCGCTCGCCGCCCTACAGGCCCGGGCCCTGATGGACGCCGGGTTGACCGACGAGCGGGAGCTGACCGCGATCGCGGCGCGCAGCCGGGCCGACGCCACGGACAACCCGCACGCCCAACTGCGCGGCGCGGTGCCCACCGGGGAGACGCTGGTCGCCCCGCTGCACCGCGGCCACTGCCCACCCATCGGCGACGGCGCGGCCGCGGTCGTCCTCGCGGCCGGGGACACCGCCCGCCGGCTGACCGACCGCCCCGCCTGGATCCGCGGCCTCGACCACCGCATCGAGGCCCACGGCCTGGGCGTCCGTGACCTCACCGACTCCCCCTCCACCCGGCTCGCCGCGGAGCGCGCCGGCTACTTCGCCCGCCCCGTGGACACCGCGGAGCTGCATGCCCCGTTCACCTCCCAGGAGGTGGTGCTGCGCCGCGCCCTGAAGCTCGACGGCCCGGCCGGCGCGGACGTCCGGATCAATCCGTCCGGCGGCGCACTGGCCGCCAACCCCGTCATGGCCACCGGACTGATCAGGCTCGGCGAGGCCGCCGCCCGCATCCAGCGGGGCGAGTCCGACCGCGCCCTGGCCCACGCCACCTCGGGCCCGTGCCTGCAACAGAACCTGGTCGCCGTCCTGGAAGGAGAGGCGCACTGATGAGTGGGGGAGGCAAGGTGAGCAAGGAGCCCGTCGCCGTCGTCGGCATCGGCCAGACCAAACACGTGGCCGCCCGCCGGGACGTGTCGATCGCCGGACTCGTCCGCGAGGCCGCCCGACGCGCCCTGGAGGACGCCGAGTTGACCTGGGCGGACATCGACGCGGTGGTGATCGGCAAGGCCCCCGACTTCTTCGAGGGCGTCATGATGCCCGAGCTCTATCTCGCCGACGCCCTGGGCGCCGTCGGCAAACCGATGCTGCGGGTGCACACGGCCGGCTCGGTCGGCGGCTCCACCGCCCTGGTCGCCACCAACCTCGTCGCCGCCCGGGTCCACCGCACCGTCCTCACCCTCGCCTTCGAGAAACAGTCCGAGTCCAACGCGATGTGGGGCCTGTCCCTGCCCGTCCCCTTCCAGCAACCCCTGCTGGCCGGCGCCGGCGGCTTCTTCGCCCCGCACATACGCGCCTATATGCGGCGCACCGGAGCCCCCGACACCATCGGCTCCCTCGTCGCCTACAAGGACCGGCGCAACGCCCTGAAGAACCCCTACGCGCACCTCCACGAGAAGGACATCACCCTGGAGAAGGTCCAGGCCGCACCGATGCTCTGGGACCCGATCCGCTACTCCGAGACCTGCCCGTCCTCCGACGGCGCCTGCGCCATGGTCCTCACCGACCGCGCCGGGGCCGCCCGCGCACCGCACCCGGCGGCCTGGGTGCACGGCGGGGCGATGCGCAGCGAACCCACCCTCTTCGCCGGCAAGGACTTCGTCTCCCCGCAGGCCGGCAAGGACTGCGCCGCCGACGTCTACCGCCAGGCCGGCATCACCGATCCCCGCCGGCAGATCGACGCGGTGGAGATGTACGTCCCCTTCAGCTGGTACGAGCCGATGTGGCTGGAGAACCTGGGCTTCGCCGAGGAGGGCGAGGGGTGGAAGCTCACCGAGTCCGGTGTCACCGAACTCGACGGCGACCTCCCCGTCAACCCGTCCGGCGGGGTGCTCTCCACCAACCCCATCGGCGCCTCCGGGATGATCCGCTTCGCCGAGGCCGCCCTCCAGGTGCGCGGCCGGGCCGGCGCACACCAGGTCGACGGGGCCCGGCGGGCCCTGGGCCACGCCTACGGCGGCGGCTCCCAGTTCTTCGCGATGTGGCTGGTCGGCGCCGACTCCCCGGCCGCCTGAGGGGCGGGGCGAGCCCCGTCGCCCACCACTCGACCGCCGCGCCACGCCCTCTGTCGATCCCCGGACGCAGTGGTTAACCTGACCGCGGACGACGAACCGGGAGGAGCGGGGACACGTGATCGACAGCATCACCGAGCAGCGGCTCGTGGGCGGGCCCAGGCCCGACCTCGACCTGACGCAGGCCGAGTGGCAGTCGAGCACCCAGGGGGTGGGAGACGTGCAGATCGCGTTCGTCGAGGGCTTCATCGCGATGCGCAACCGCCGCAGCCCGGAGGTCCCGGCGGTGATCTTCTCCCCGGCCGAGTGGCGCGCGTTCGTCGTCGACGCCCGGGACGGCGAGTTCGACCTCACCTGACGGTCCGTCCGGGCACCACCGGTCCGGCCGGTGCCCGGACGGACCGTCAGGTCAGCACCACGCACCCGCGTGCCCGCAACGCCCGCACCGCCGGCGCCCCGTCGTCGACGGCGTTCCAGCGCAGATCCAGCTTCTCCAGCGACGGCAGCCGGACGAGCCACGGCGGCAGCTGCGCGAGCCGGTTGCCGCGCAGATCGAGCCGGCGCAGGAGCGGCAGCGCGCAGAGCGCCTCGGGGACGCGGGGCAGCGCATTGTCCCGCAGCTCCAGCACCCGCAGTTCCCGCAGCGCCGACAGGCTCCCGGGCAGCTCGGCGAGCGCATTGCCGCCCAGCCACAGCTCCCGGAGCCGGCCCAGCCCGCCCAACGACCCCGGGACGGTGGTCAACTCGGCCCGCTGCGCCCGGAGTTCGACCAGGCCCGCCATCCCGCCCACCGCATCGGGCAGCCGCCCGAGCGGATTGTCGCCGACGTTCAGGTAGCCGAGCCGGGACAGCCCGCCGAGGGTGTCCGGCAGCGCCGTCAGGCGGTTGTCGTGCAGGTAGAGGTAGCGGGTCAGGCCGGGGAGCGCGCCGATCGCGTCCGGAACCGCGGTCAGTGCGTTGTGGCCGAGGTCCAGGGTGTGCAGCGTGCGCAACCGGCCCAACTCCGGCGGGACCTCGGTCAGGTGGTTGTCGGCGAGTATCAGCACCTCCCAGTCGGCCCGCTGCCAGGCCTCGGGCGGTACCGAACGCAGGCCCGCCTTCCAGAGGTTGAGGGTGCGCGATCCCGTGAGCACGTGACGCCTCCTACGGCCAGTCGAGCAGCTCGGGCAGGGGGACGGTCGCCCCGGCCCGGCGGCAGTCGAGCGGTCGACCCGGCGCACGGCCCGCCATCCACGCCGTGAGAGCGGTCAGCGGTCCGCGCACCGTCACCGTCGGCGCGCCCTGAGGGCCGAACGGCCGTGCGGACGGCTCGTCGGTCGCCTCCAGCACCAGGTGCAGCCCGTGCGGCGCCCGGGGCGCCAGGTGGTCCAGGAGGTGGTGGCACAGCTCCCGCGGCCAGTCCTGGGGGCCGTGGCCCATCCCGGCGTCCACCAGGTGGATCTCCAACTCCCGCCACCAGCACAGCAGTGCGGTGCGCAGATCGCCGTCGCGGTAGTGCACCGGGCGCGACCAGTCGGCCGGGCCGACCGCCGCCCAGGCCGCGGACGCCTCGTCCAGCGCGGCCGCCACGGCTCGGCCGAGCGCCGCCGCATCCCGCCGCGACCCCGCCTCGATCCCGGCGGCGCGCGCCGGGCGCCCGCCGTCGTACGGCTCGATCAGCTCGCCGCGCAGCGCATGGCGGGCTTGTCGAGCCATCGCCAGGCCGATGCCCTCGATGTGCGCGAGGACATGGGCGCGGGACCAGCCGGGCAGCTCGCTCGGCTCCCGTATCCCGGCCTCGGTCAGCCCCGGCAGCAGGGCCCGCAACCGCGCCTGACCCGCCTCGATCCTCTCCCGTACCGCCTCGGGCGGCAGTGTGTGCGCCGACGTCGTCACGGCCACAACAGCTCCTTCGTCCAGTGCTCACCGGCTCGGCGGTGGGCCGGCCGGGTGTGCTTGAGATCCGTGTCGCCCTGCCGGAACTCCACCGCCTCGGCGCGCACCGTGTGCAGCGTCCATCCGGGCGCGACCGGACCGGGCTCCCGCGCGGGCTCCGTCGGATCGTCGGGCGTGTCCGCCGGATCGAAGGTGGGCAGCGCGCCCGCGAAGACCGGTGGCTCGCGCAGCAGTTGACGCAGATCGGTCATGTCTCCCCCGTGAAGCCCCCCGGTGGGGTTAATGGTTGTCGCTGAAGCTACCATTAGTCGCATGGTTGCCACACGGCTCGTACTGGATCTCGCCGTCACCATCCGCCATGACGGCCACGGCGGCGTCGCCGACGACCTGACGGACCCGGCCGGGCTCGCGGCCTGGATCGGTGAACGGGCCGCGCTGCTGGACCACCCCGCGGAGCCGGTCGCCGTGGACCCGGCGCTGCACACCGCCGTACGGGAACTCCGGGCCGCGGTCCGGTCGCTGTTCGCGCGCGCCGTGCGGCCCGGACCGCCCAGCTCCGCCGATGCCCACCGACTGCTCCCGGAGGACGAGGCGATCCGCCGGCTGAACGCCGCGGCCGCCCTGGTGCCCGTCGCACCGCAGCTCAGCTGGGACCCGGGCACACCGCCCGCGGTACGGCAACGGGCCGCCGGTGCCGCGCCGGCCGCCGACCGGATTCTCGCCGCGCTGGCCCGCGACGCCATCGCCTTCCTCGACGGCCCGGAGCGCGCCCTGCTGCGCGCCTGCCCCGCGCCGCGCTGTGTGCGCTACTTCGTCAAGGACCACGCCCGCCAGGAATGGTGCAAACCCTCCTGCGGCAACCGCGCCCGGGTCGCCCGCCACCACGAGCGGCGCCGGGCGGCAGGGGGCGACGCCTCGTAGGGTGGGCGGCATGACGGGCGAACGCGATCTCCAGGTCCTGCTGCGCGGCATGCGGCCGGAGCTGCACGACGGCCGGTACGTCTTCACGACCGTGCCCGGGGCGGTCCCCGCGGGCCTGGCCCCGGTGGTCACCGTCGCCGAACCCGAAGGACTCACCCTCGTCGTCCGCCAGGAAGAGGCCGACCGGCAGGGCCTGGACTACGACTACCTCGCCGCCTGGATCACCCTGCGGGTGCACTCCGCGCTGGACGCCGTCGGCCTGACCGCCGCCGTCGCCACCGCACTCGCCGACGCCGGCCTCAGCTGCAACGTCGTCGCCGGCTTCCACCACGACCACCTCTTCGTGCCCCATGCCGCGGCCGACGAGGTGCTGCGCCGACTCGGCGCGCTCGCCGAGCGGGCCTGACCCCCGACGACGAGCGCGCGGCACCGACCGCGACCGCACCCCACGTCCGCGCGGCATGTCCGCCCGGGCCACGTACGATGGCGGCATGTCCTTCCTCCGCCGCCGTAGCGCAGCCACGCCCGCCGGTCCAGACTTCGACGTACTCGCCATGGACCCGGGGGACTGGCCGGGCAACCTCGGTGCCGGGCTGCTGCCCGCACCCGACGGGAGCTGCCAGGGCGTCTTCCTCCGCTACGACCTGTTCGGCGGTCGCGGACCCGCGATGATCATCGGCAACCTGCCGGAGGGCTCCCCGGCCCGCGAGCTCGCCGACGACGAGGTGCCCTTCGAGGTGGCCCAGCTGCTCGCGGCGCTCGGCAACGACGAGCCGGTGACCGTCGTCGAGAAGGAGGACACCCCGGTGATGCACGACGACAACCTGCTGATCGTCAAGCGCATCAAGTGCTCCGAGAGCCGGATCTCCTGCGCCCAGTTCGACCGCAACGACGGCGTGCTGGTCACCATCGCCAGCTGGGACCGGCCGATCACCGACGACCTCTACGCGCTGCTCAAGCCGCTGCCGGCGGAGCTCTTCCAGCAGGGCTGACCCGCCCGCGCCCCCGCGCGCGGACGGCCGCCGCGCCCGGTGGACGACGAGACCTTCGCCGTCCACCGGGCGCGGTGCCCCGCCGGTCCGGTGCCGAGCGCAGCCGGTGCCGTGCGGGGCCGGTGCCGTGCGGGCCCGGCTCAGGAGTCCGAGGGCCGCACGTCGACATCGGCGGCCCGGACGTAGCCGACCCGGTGCCCCAGCTGGATCTCGTAGTACACGTCCTTGCCGCGCACGATCGCGTGCTTGGAGACGTCGAAGGTCGGCGCGTAGAAGTACTCGCCGGTCACCCGGCCGCCGACCGCGTACTTCTGCCCCGCGCCGATCTTGTACGGCAACGGAGTGACGGCCTGGTACGGGACCCCGGCCGGGTAGGCGGCCTTCTCCGGGTAGGCACGACCGTAGACCGGAACCTCCGCGATGTCGGCCTTCGGGGTGGCGATCAGCCCCTTGGCGTCCACCGCGGTCGGCGCGTCGTGCGGGTTGCGGAACCACGCCAGCTGCCCCAGGTACCAGATCGCCGTCCAGTCGCCGGACCGGCGCGCCACCGCGAACTGCTGGCCCGTCGTGGCGCGGGCACCGGTGTCGTTCACCCCGTCCGTGGAGTCGCTGCCGTCCGGGTGCAGCCCGACGTCCTTGACCAACGGGGCGGTCTCGCTCGGCGCGGTGTACAGCCGGACCGCGGCGGAGCCGTGCGGCGCGCAGACGTCACCGGGCTTCTCACAGCCGGTGTAGCGCGGCTGGTTCCCGGCGTAGTCGGGACGGATGGTGACCAGCCCGCCGCTCGGGCCCGCGGTGTGGTGGAAGGGCTTGCCCAGCAGCGCGAAGTAGTGCGCCCAGTCCCAGTACGGGCCCGGGTCGGTGTGCATACCGGGGATCGTGGACGGCGTCGTGCCGGGCACGTTGTCGTGGCCCAGGATGTGCTGCCGGTCGAGCGGCAGGCCGTACTTGCGGCTCAGGTACTTCACCAGGCGGGCCGAGGAACGGTACATCGCCTCCGTGTACCAGGCGTCCGGCGCGGCGAGGAAGCCCTCGTGCTCGACGCCGATGGAGTGCGAGTTGACGTACCAGTTCCCGGCGTGCCAGGCGACGTCCTTGGTCGGCACGTGCTGCGCGATCAGACCGTCCGAGGAGCGGATCGTGTAGTTCCACGACACGTACTTCGGGTCCTTGATCAGCTTCAGGGTCACCTCCCACGACCCCTCGGTGTCATGGATGACGATCGCGTCGACCTTCTGGTCCGCCGGCCGGTTCGCCTTGTCGTGGTTGCCGTAGTCGTGGTCGCCGTACTCCTCGTACGGCGCCGGGACCGACTCGCAGGCGACGGTCCACGGGCACTCCAACCCGTGACCGGTGCGCGCCGCCGAGGCCTTGGTCGCCGGTCTGCCGAGACGTTTCGCCTGGGCGGCGTCGGGCGTCAGCCGAGGCGCGGCCGCCAGGGTGACCCGCTGTCCCGCATCCGTCGTACGGGCCTGACCCTGGCGCATCACCGCATAGACCTCGTCCGCGAAGCCCCGGCCGCCGGCGGTGTCGTCCTGGCCGCCGTAGTGCGCCACCGCCGCGAACCACTGCGCCGGGTCGGCGGCCGCCGGCAACCCCAGCCTGCGCTGCTCCGCGGCGAGCAGCGCCGCACCGCCCAGCACGTTCGCCGCGGGGTCGGTGCGCAGCCGCGCGGCGGGCAGCCCGGTCAGCCGTGCGGCGGTCGGCAACGTCCGTAGCCGAGGCGGGAGTTGGGCCGGCAGTGCGGCCCGCTGCGCCGGGCCGGACGCTACCTGCCTGCGGGGCCGCGCACCGTCCCCGCGGGCGTCCTGACCCGGCTCGCTGAACTCCGGCACCCGCGCCAGGGCCGTCCGGGCATCGGTCAGATGCATCGGGCCGTAGCCCCCGGTGACACTGGGCGCGCCACCGTGCTCGTCCCACCGGGATTCGAGGTACGAGACGCCGAGCAGCACGCTGCGCGGCACATGGAAGCGGGCGGCGGCGTCGGTGAACGCACGCGCCAACCGGTCCGGACGGGGCTGCCCGGCGTTCGCGGACGGGGCCCCCGAGAGCGGCAGCAGCAAGGCCGCCGCGGCGATGGCCGTGGTGGATCTGCGCAGGGCGGGGCGGTGGACTCTCTTCTCGTCTTCCGGGGCGGTACCTCGCAAAACAACCTCCTCAAAGCCGGCCCGAGCCGGGCGGTGTGACGGTTGGTGCGCAAACGGCCGTGTCGGGTGGGACCCGAGAGGAGATCCCCCCGTCGGCTCCAGGGGCGCCTTCCCGCTCTCCGTAGGCCTGCGGCGATCGGGGAGACACTCCCTAGGGCTATACACCCGCCGACGGGCCGTCAATCACCGTGCCGGGTCAGGATTGCGCATGTCAGCGCATCTTCAGAGGAGCCGTGCCGGACCGGCGCCCGGTCTGCGAGGCGTCAGTGGAATGGACCAATCAACGGGTACGGGACGAGCGGCCGCCCGACACACAGGCGTGAGCGGCGCGCCTCGCACGAGGCGCGCCGCTCATGGTGTCCAGAGGTCACCCCCACGGCCGACACCCCCTAAGCCGTGCCATCCCGATCAGGCCGGGCCGGTGATTCCGGCCTGATCGGGATGGCACGCCCAGGGGGTGTCATCCCGGCGGTCAGCGGGTGCCGACCGCCGCCCGCACCGCACGGCGTGCCATCTGGCAGTCGTCGTGCAGTCGGCGGAGGAGCAGCCGCTGCTCCTCGCCCGCCGCGGGGACGGCGGGGTGTCCCGGGCCCGGCGTTCCCGTCGGCGTGGGCTCGCGCATGGTCCGTTGGACCGCGGTTTCATAGCGGCGGATCTCGCGGGTCAGGATCAGCATCAGGTTCACCAGGAAGGCGTCCCTGGACGCCGGGCCCGCGTTCTGGGCGAGCTGACTGATCTGACGGCGGGCCACCGGGGCGTCGCCGAGGATCGACCACAGCGTCGCCAGGTCGTAGCCGGGCAGGTACCAGCCCGCGTTGTCCCAGTCCAGCAGCACCGGACCCGCGGGGGAGAGCAGCACGTTGTTCAGCAGCGCGTCGCCGTGGCAGAACTGCCCCTGCACGTGGGACAGACCGTGCATCAGCTTCTGAAGGTCGCCCAGGTCCCGGTCGGTGAGCAGCCCCAGGTCGTGGTACCGGCCGATGCGGCCCGGGTAGTCCAGCGGGGCGTCGAACAGCCCGGCCGGCGGACGCCAGGTGTTCACCCGGCAGATCGCGCCGAGCGCGGCGCGCACGTCCGCCCGCGGCGGTGCCTCGGACGGGTGCCGCGTCATGGCGGCGACCCGGCCGGGCATCCGCTCGACGATCAGCGTGCAGTTGTCGGGATCGGCGGCCACCAGACGCGGCACCCGTACCGGCGGACGATGCCGGACGAATGCGCGGTAAGCGCTTATTTCCTGCCGGAACCTTTCCGCCCAGGCGGGGGAGTGGTCCAGTAAACACTTGGCGACGGCGGTCATACGTCCTGTCGTGCCGACGAGAAGGACGGACTTCCCGCTCCGGCGCAGCACCTGGACCGGATTGAACTCAGGACAGATGCGGTGCACCGAGGCGACCGCGGCGCGCAGCTGGGCGCCCTGGGGCCCGGACAAGTCGAGTCTCCCGCTGAGCGGTTGGGTGCCCGTCCCCTGTGCCCGCCGGGTCCGGCCGCCGGCGAGACCGGGGACCGCCCCCGTGGCAGAGGAGGGGGCGAGGTACGGCCCGCTGCCTGCCGGGTGCGGACGGTACGGCCGGGTGGGGGCGGTCACGGCGGACGATGCTGCATACATGGGTGAGACAGATCCCTTCGTGCGCCGACGAGTTGCGTGCGTTCCCCGGCCCGGTGGAGGGAACCCGTGAACGAGCCCCGTGCAGGAGTCCGATCCAGGGTCCCTGTCAAAAGGGCGCGCACCCTGGGGAATGCGGTCCCGCCACCAGGCCGGGGGCGGCACACCTACAGAACACGCGACTGCGGGTGGCAGACCATCTGGCGCACCCTGGCGAACCCTGGCGAATGGTCGCAGCGCATGTCACGGGCCGTTACTGTCAACTCAGTCGAGGAACCTGGGGGCTTGACGTGGACAGGCAGCCGAACACCCGTCTCGCGGACCTTTTCGGCCTTGCCGGCTGGTCCAAAGGCGAGCTGGCGAGGCTCGTCAACCGGCAGGCGGCGGCCATGGGCCATCCGCAGCTGGCGACCGATACCTCGCGAGTGCGGCGCTGGATCGACATGGGGGAGACCCCGCGGGATCCGGTGCCCAAGGTACTGGCCTCCCTGTTCACCGAGCGCCTCGGCCGTGTCGTAACCATCGAGGACCTCGGGTTCGCAAGAACCGGTCGCTCGGGGAAGCGGCAGGCCCTGGACGGTCTGCCGTGGGCTCCCGAACGGACCGCTGCGGTCCTCACGGAATTCACGGGAATGGACCTCATGCTCAACCGACGCGGCTTGGTGGGAGCGGGCGCGGCGCTCGCCGCGGGCTCCGCACTCACCGGCGCCATGCACGACTGGCTGCACACCGACCCGGCTCCCGCCGGCGCCACACGCCACGACCCGTTCGCTTCCGACTCCCTTGACGAACTCGACCAGATCGGCCTCGACCGCTATGAGGCGGCCCCCGTGGGGTCGCAGGAGATCGACGCGCTGGAGCGCTCGGTCGAAGTCTTCCGCGCCTGGGACGCGGCCCGTGGCGGCGGGTTGCAGCGCAAGGCCGTGGTGGGACAGCTCAACGAGGTGGGCGGCATGCTCGCCTACCGCCACCCCGACCACCTCCAGCGCAGGCTGTGGGGCGTGGCCGCCAACCTGGCGGTGCTGGCCGGCTGGATGTCCCACGACGTGGGCCTGGAACCCACCGCCCAGAAGTACTTCATCATCGCCGCCCATGCGGCACGCGAGGGCGGCGACCGCCCGCGTGCCGGGGAGGCGCTCTCCCGCGCGGCCCGCCAGATGGTCCATCTGGGCCGTCCCGACGATGCGCTGGACCTGATGAAACTCGCCAAGTCCGGCTCCGGCGAGGAGAACCTGCCGCGCACCCGCGCCATGCTGCACACCATCGAGGCCTGGGCCCAGGCGTCCAAGGGGCACGGCCAGGCGATGCGGCGCACCCTGGGCGAGGCGGAGGAGCTCTTCGTCTCGGACAAGGGCGATGTGCCGCCACCGTGCTGGATGCAGATGTTCGACGAGGCGGATCTGCACGGTATGCAGGCGCTGGCCTTCCGCACCCTCGCCGAGCACGACCCGTCGGCCGCCAAGATCGCCCAACACCACGCCAAACAGGCGCTGGAGCTGCGGGAGGGCGGCCGTCAGCGATCACAGATCTTCGACTACATCTCGATGGCATCGGCCTGCTTCATCGGCGACGATCCCGAACAGGCCGACCGGTACGCCCGATTGGCGCTGGTGTCCATCGGAGAGAACTCCTCACACCGCACCTGGGACCGACTCCGCGAAATGTTCCGACTGACGGGCCAGTACGCGAATTACGCCAAGATCCAGGACCTGCGCGAGGAGATCCAGCATGTCCTGCCGAAGGCGAAGCCGAAGACCAAGGGGTCGGGGCTCAAGCCAGGGATCGGATCGGCGCTCGGATCGGGACTGGGACAGAACTTCTCGGTCTGAGGGGCGAGATGACACACAACTGAGAGGTGACGGGGCGTCACGTGTCACGGCACGTGACGAAGCGTCGTACCCACACCAGCCGTACCCACATCAGCTGTACACGGACCTGCCGTATGGAGGCCCACTCGCTCAACCCACCACTGACGGACCCTCAACCCACGCCTTCGGGGCGGCCGGCTCCGGATCCGCCGTACCGCCCTCAGCTGCCGTTGTGTGCGTCAGTCGCCGACCCTGGCGATCAGCACACATGCGTCGTCCTCGCGCTCGGTGCTGCCGAACTCCTCGACGACGATGCGGACGCTGTCCTGCGCACTGCGGGCCGTGCCGAAGCGCGGCGCCAGGGCGAGGAGTCGCTCGGCACCCTCATGGGCGACCTCCGCGCCATGTGCACGGCGCGGTACGAGACCGTCGGTGTGCAGGACGAGCAGGTCGCCGGGCTCCAGCTGCTCGGTGTGCTGGGTGTACGTCGCCCCCGATGTCGCCCCGAGCAGCACGCCCTCGGGTGGGTCCAGCACGCGCCCCGTGCCGCCGCGGAAGAGCAGCGGTGCGGGGTGTCCTGCCTGGGCCCACTCCAGCGTGCGGGTATCGGGGTCGAACCGTCCGCACACCGCGCTGCCCAGCGCCGGTTGGGCGGAGGCGTCCAGCAGTTGGTTGAGCAGGCCCATCAGGGGTCCCGGCCGGTGCCCCGCGACCGCCATGCCCCGGAGCGCGCCGAGCAGCATGGCCATCCCCGAGGTGGCCGTGACGCCGTGCCCCGTGAGGTCGCCGACGCTCAACAGCGTGGTGCCGTCCGGGAGTTGCAGGGCGTCGTACCAGTCGCCGCCGATCAGGGCGCTGGTGCCGGACGGCAGATAGCGCCCGGCGAGGTCGAGGGCGACCGGGCCGCCCTGCGGGAACCGCAGGGAGCCGCGCCACGGCGGTAGCACGGCCTCCTGCAGCTCGACCGCAAGCCGGTGCTCGGTCTGCGCGATCTGCCGCTCGCGATGCAGCGAGTCACGGGTCTCGCGCACCGCCTGCTGGCTGCGGCGCAGCTCGCTGACGTCCCGCAGCACGGCCCACATGCATGAGGTACCGCCGTCCGCGTCGAGCACCGGCTCGCCCACCATGTGCACCGTGCGCAGCGTCGCGTCCGGGCGCACGATACGGAACTCACCGTCGATCGGCCGGCCGTCCACGAGGCAGTCGGTGACCATCGTGGTCAGCCCCTCCTGGTCCTCCGGATAGACCAGGGACGGCAGCTCGTCAAGGGTCAGCGGGCCGTCGGAGGGTGACCTGCCGAAGATGGTGAACAGCTCGTCGGACCAGCTGACCTCGTCGGTGAGGAGGTTCCACTCGGCGCTGCCCACCCGGCGCAGGAGGGCGCCGCGCTCATGCGGCTCGCTCTTCGGCGGGGCCGCCGGCGCCTCCTCCACCACCGGGGTGTCGTCACTCTCGGTGGGCAGTCCGTCTCTCAGCTGGTCGAGGTGGCCCCCGAGGTCGTCGAGGTGGTGCACAGCGAGGTCGCACAGCGCGCGCTGCCAGCGCAGCTGCGGGTCCGCGTCGAGGCCGGTGTCCACCGCGGACTCCCGGCGCACCGCATCGAGGTCGCCGCGCAGGCGGCGGGCCTGCGTGATGAGTGCCTCGACCGTGTCGCGCTCGGGAGGCCGGTCGGCTGGGTGGTCCGCGAAGAGGGGGGACGGCATGACGTACTCCGTGATCAGGCGGCGCCGGGCTGAGGGCCGGTAACGACTGTCGCACAGGCAGCGACCGTGCGTAAGGGATTTGGCACTACCCGATACGGTGGTGCAGCTGGCATATGACGCTGGCCTCCCTCTGGCATACCCAGGGTGAACCTGCGGAATGACAGCTTCCAGGCTAGGCTTCGGCCGCCGTACCGTAGGCGTTCCCGCCGATTCCACGGGGTCAACGAGGGATGCCATGCATACGGCCCGCAGTCACCGGCAAGAATGCCGGTCAGCGGAAATCCCGTTGCCAGCCTGTCCCCCGCACCGGATGCTGACCTCATGTTCGATCCAGACATAGCGCCCAGTGGCACCCTGCTCGGCCTCCTTCAGCGAGGCCGCGGCGACGGGACCCTGCATGCCCTCGCGGCGCCGCGGGCCGAGGCGCTCGCAGCGCTCAACGACAGCGTGCTGCGCGACCCCCGACGCGACTGGCAGGTCGAGAACCGCTCGCTCTACTACGCGCGCCTCTACATGCAGCTCGACGGCGGGCTCGAGGAGATCGAACGGCACCTGTTCCACCCCGACGACCTCCTCGACACCGGCGAGGAGCGCACCGGCCTCGCCCTCGCCGTCCTCGGCCACCTCGCCGCGTACGGCAGGAACGCCGCCCGCCTGCTGCTGCGCAGCTACGCCGCGGCCGGCAGCAACTGGCGCTGGGCCCTGGACGAGCTTGCGCTGCGTGACGACGACGCCGGGCTGATGACCCTCGCCCCCGCGGTACTGGCCCGCTTCCTGGAGACCGAGCAGGGCGAGGCCGAGCTGGCCGCCGCCGTCCGGGACGCCTTCGAGCCCCGGCCCTGGCGGCTGTGGGCCGAGGACCCCCGCTACGGCCCCCGCCTGGCCGCCGCCGGGGAACAGGGCTCCTTCGACCGCTGGCAGCGGCAGTTGCGGCCGCGCGGGCCGCGCCCCGGCTGGAGCGTCGCCGAGGTCCTCCAGTGGGCCCAGCAGGGCCTGGACCTGGAACCCACCGAGCACCGCCACATCGCCGCAGCCCGCTGCCTGTCCGCGGTGGCCGGCCCCGAAGACCGCCCCGAGCTGCTGCGTGCCGCACGCAGCGCACCGGACCCGGCCCGCGCCGCGGTCCTCCATCACCTCGCCGAGCGCGCCGATCCGGACGCGCTCGACCTGATCGAGTCCGCGGCCACCTGTCCCTTCTCCACCGAGCAACTGGTCGCGGCCGCGCTCGCCTCCTTCGAGCGGATGCACAGCGTCGCCGCCGTCGAACGGGCCCGGCGCTGGGCGCCGCGCGGGGACCGGCTGGGCGCGTCCGCCGCCGCGATGCTCGCCCGCCGCGGCGCCCAGCGCGACGCCGAGCTGGTGCTGGCCGCGCTGCGCCGTACGGTCCGTGAGGAGGGCCCGGACGCGGACGGCCTGTGGGAGCTGGTCGACGGGACCGGCCGCCTCGGGGTCGCCTGCGCGGCCCCCGTACTGCGGCACGTCTACCGCGAAACCTCCTCCTCCCACCTCCGCGGCCGGGCCGCCGCCGCGCTCGCCGCCACCGACCCCGGCTTCGCCGCCGGCTTCGCCGTCGAGTGCCTGTGGGACTGCGAGGAGACCACCCGCGAGCTGGCCGCCCGGCACGCCGCCACCGGCGATGACCGGGTCGTCGAACAGCTCCGCCGGCTCGCCGCCGACCCCGCCGAGGAGGCCGACGTCCAGCTGGCCGTCCGCAGCAGATTCGGACCGGACGCCTCGGCGGTGTGAGCCGCGTCGGCGCTGCGGCTTCGGTGGGCGCTGCGGTCTGGGTGGGTACTGCGGTCTGGGTGGGTACTGCGGCGTCGGTGGGCGCTGCGGCGTCGGTGGGTACTGCGGCCTGGTGCGGCTGAGGCCGGGGTGGGGTGGCGGGGGCTGGGACGACACCCCCTAGCGGGGGTTGCCGTTCGGGGCGAGGGACATGCCCTCGGCCTCCAGCGCGTCGCGCAGGATGCCCAGTGCCTTGGGGCCCATGCCGTGCAGCTGCCGCAGTTCGGTCTCGCTGACGCCGGCCAGCTGCGACAGCCGTAGGTAACCCGCCCGCTCCAGGGCCCGGCGTGCCGGGGCGCCGATCCGCGGGGGGATGCCGTCCGACGGCTCGTCCGACGGCTCACCCGGCACCGCGTCGTCCAGCGTCACAGGGACTCCTCGTCGTCCGCTCCGTTCCCTCTGTCCCCCTGTTCCCAGCCTGACACCGCGCTGGCCGGGCCGCCCGCAGAGGAACGCTCATGGGACGTTCTCCAGCAGGAAAGATCCACGTGGTCCCTTGAACGCACGGCCCGCCGACAACAGCGGTATGCGTGTCGTCATCGTCACCGAATCCTTCCCGCCCGACGTCAACGGCGTCGCCCACTGCGCCCTGGAAACCGCCCGGCACCTCGTCCGCCGTGGGCACGAACCGCTGGTCGTCGCACCGCTCGCGAGCGCCTCGCCGGCCACCGCCACGTACGAGAGCCCCTGCCCGGTCGTCCGGGTGCCCTCGATGCCGCTGCCCGGATACCCGCAGGTGCGTATCGCGCTCCCCGGGCGAAGGCTGTCCGCGGCGCTCGCCGAGCACCGACCCGACCTGGTGCACCTCGCCAGTCCCTTCGTCCTCGGTGCCCGCGGGATGGCCGCCGCCGCCCGGCGGCAGGTGCCCGCGATCGCCGTGTACCAGACCGATCTGGGCCGCTACGCCCGGACCTATCTCGGCGGGGGTGCGGCCACGGCCTGGCGGCGCATCCGTGCGGTGCACGCCGCCGCCGACCGGACCCTGGCGCCGTCCAGTGCGGCGCTGCTGGACCTCACCGAGCACGGTGTGCCGCGGGTCCACCTGTGGCCGCGCGGTGTGGACTCCCAGCGGTTCCACCCCGGGCGGCGCGACGCCGTGCTGCGCAGCTCGCTGGCGGCGGGGCGGGAGCTGCTGGTGGGATACGTGGGACGGCTCGCACCCGAGAAGGAGGTCCGGCTGCTGGCCGAGACCTCCCGGCTCCCGGGCGTCCGCACGGTCGTCATCGGCGAGGGCCCCAGCGCCGCCGGGCTGCGGACCGCGCTGCCCGAGGTCCGCTTCCTCGGCCGCCGCACCGGTGACGAACTCGCCCGGCTCTACGCCTCGTTGGACGTCTTCGTGCACACCGGGCCGTACGAGACCTTCTGCCAGACCGTGCAGGAGGCGATGGCGTCCGGCGTGCCGGTGGTCGCACCGCACGCGGGCGGGCCGGTCGACCTGGTCGACCACGGCCGGACGGGCCTGCTGGTGGCACCGGGCGACGGCGGCGCGTTCCGGGACGCGGTGCGGTTCCTCGGTGACAGCGCCGAACTGCGGCTGCGGTACGGTGCCGCGGCCCGCCGAGCGGTCGAGGACCGCACCTGGGAGGCGGTGGGGGACCAGCTCCTGGGCCACTACGAGGCCGTGCTCGCCGACCGGACGGCGGTGGCGGCATGAACCGGCGGCACGGCACCGGGGCGGGCCTGCGGATCGTACGGATCGCCAACTTCGTGACCCCGGCCTCCGGCGGGCTGCGCACCGCGCTGCGCGAACTCGGCAAGGGCTACCGGGCCGCCGGGCACGAGCCGGTGCTCATCGTGCCCGGGCCGCCGGGAGCGGACGGGGTCGGCGGGGCGGCCGGGATGCGCGACGAACTCACCGCGCAGGGCCGGGTGATCACACTGCCCGGGCCGGTGCTGCCCGGCAGCGGCGGCTACCGGATGCTGACCGACCGCCGTCGGTTGCAGCGGCTGCTGACGACGCTGGCACCCGACCGGCTGGAGGTCTCCGACCGGACGACGCTGCGCTGGACCGGCGAATGGGCGCGCCGGGCGCGGGTGCCCGCGGTGATGGTCTCGCACGAGAGCGTGGACGGGGTGCTGCGCACCTGGGGCGTGCCCCAGCCGGTCGCCAGGGCCGCCGCCGACCGGCTCAACCGCCGTACCGCGCACGCCTACAGCCGGGTGGTGTGCACGACCGAGTGGGCCGCGGCGGAGTTCATCCGGGCCGGTGCGCGCAACGTCGTCCGCGCCCCGCTCGGGGTCGACCTCGACGCGTGGCACCCGGACTGCCACAGTCCGGAGCTGCGCCGGCGCGGTGCGGGCCGGTCGGAGTACCTGCTGCTGATGTGCTCCCGGCTGTCACAGGAGAAGCGGCCCGGGCGGGCCCTGGACGCACTGGCCGAACTGCGCCGGCGCGGCGTCGACGCGGCGTTGGTGGTGGTCGGGGACGGGCCGCTGCGGGAGCGGCTGGAGGTCCGGGCCCGCGCCGAGCGGCTGCCCGCGGCGTTCCTCGGGCACCTTGCTGACCGCTCCCGGGTCGCGGCGCTCCAGGCCAGCGCCGATCTCGCACTGGCGCCGGGACCGGCCGAGACCTTCGGACTGGCCGCCCTGGAGGCGCTCGCCTGCGGCACGCCGGTGGTCGCCAGTGCGGCCTCGGCGCTGGCCGGGCTGGTCGGCAGCGGCGGCGACACCGCGCTCGACGACGGGCCGTCGTTCGCCGATGCGGTCCAGCGGGTGCTGGCCCGGCCCGAGGCCGCCCGGCGCGCCGCCGCCCGCACCCGGGCCGAGGGCTACGGCTGGCAGCCCGCCGTCGATGCCTTCCTCGCGGCCCATGACGCGCCCGCGCTCCTCGGCCACCCGGTCGCCGCACCGGCGTCGCCGTACCCGGCGGGCCCACGGGGCGGGTGGTGACGATGGCGTCGGAGGGGGCGGCGGCACCGATATCCGAGCAGGCGGCACGGGGGGAGACGGTGGAGATACCCGAGCAGGTGAGACGGGCAGCGGTACGCGAGCAGGCGGCACGGGTGGCGATACCCGAGCAGGCGGCACGGGTGGCGGTACCCGAGCAGCCCGGACGGGCGGGGAGGGCCGGGCCGGCGGCGGCCGACGGCCGGGCCGCGGCGCCGGTCCGCTTTGTCGCGCTCGGCGATTCGCTGACCGAGGGACTGGGCGACCCGCTGCCGGACGGCGGTTGGCGTGGCTGGGCCGCGCTGCTGGCCGGGGCGCTGGGCGAACGGTCCGGAGGCGTCGCGCTGGTCAACCTCGCGTTCAGCGGAGCCCTGGCGGCCGATGTGGCGGAGCGCCAGCTGCCCGCCGCGCGTGCGCTGAAGCCGCGGTACGTCTCCCTGGTCGTCGGCGCGAACGACACCCTGCGCGCCGCCTTCGCCATCGACCGGATCGCGGCCGCGCTGGACCTGACACACCGTGCCCTGAGCGCCGACGGGGCCGTGGTCCTGACGGCGTGTCTGCCGGACCCCGGCCGGATGCTGGGGCTGCCCGGTCCGCTGGCGCGTCCGCTGGCGCGCCGGATGCGCGCCGTCAACACTGTCGTCCACGCCGTCTCCGCCCGCCACGGGGGTGTGCATCTGCACCTCGCCGAGCACCCCTGGACCACCGAGCGCACGTCGTGGAGCGTGGACCGGCTGCACCCCAGCGAGCGCGGCCATCGACTGCTGGCCCGTGGCTTCCACGCGGCGCTCGCCGACGCCGGTCTGCCGGTCGGTCCGCCGCCCGGTCTCACCCTCGACGGCCGCCCGCCGACCCGTACCGGATCGGCGCTGTGGATGGCGACCAAGGGGACGCGCTGGGTCGCCGACCGTTGCACGGATCTGCTGCCCGGCCTGCTCGGCCTGGCGGTCACGGAGTGCCGGCACGGACTGGCGGGCTCCGGGCGGCTGCTGGACGCCGCGGCCGAGCACGCCACCCGGCGCGCCCTCGCCGCGCTGGGAGCCGGCTCCCCGCCGAAAGACACCGTCACGATGGAGGGCGCTGCGACAATGGCGGGATGACGACCGGACGCTGGGAGTTCTGGATCGACCGCGGTGGCACGTTCACGGACGTCGTCGGCAGGCGGCCGGACGGGCGGCTGGTCACCGGCAAACTGCTCTCGCACCACCCCGAGCGCTATCGGGACGCCGCGGTGGCCGGTATCCGGATGATGCTGGGGCTCGGCCCGGACGACCCGGTGCCCGCCGAGCGGGTCTCCGTCGTCAAGATGGGCACCACCGTCGCCACCAACGCCCTCCTGGAGCGTACGGGCGAACCGACGGTGCTGCTGACCACCGAGGGCTTCCGGGACGCGCTGCGGATCGCCTACCAGAACCGGCCACGGATCTTCGACCGGCGGATCCTGTTGCCGGAAGCGCTCTACGCGCGGGTGATCGAGGTACCGGAGCGGATCGGCGCGCACGGTGAGCTGGTCCGGCCGTTGGAGGCGGACCGGGTCCGCGAGGCGCTGCTGCGGGCCCGCGCCGACGGGCTGCGCAGCGCCGCCGTCGTCCTGCTGCACGGCTACCGGTACGCCGACCACGAGCGGGCGGTCGCCGAGCTGGCCCGCCGCGCCGGCTTCCGGCAGATCAGCTGCTCGCACGAGGTCAGCCCGCTGATGAAGCTGGTGCCGCGCGGCGACACGACCGTCGTCGACGCCTACCTCTCCCCGATCCTGGGCCGCTATGTCGACGAGGTGGCCGCCCAACTCCCCGGCATCCGGCTGATGTTCATGCAGTCCAACGGCGGGCTGCGGGAGGCCGCGCACTTCCGCGGCAAGGACGCCGTGCTGTCCGGGCCGGCCGGTGGCGTCGTCGGGATGGTCCGGGCCGCCGCCGAGGCGGGCGGTGGCCACGACCGGGTCATCGGCTTCGACATGGGCGGCACTTCCACCGATGTGTCGCACTACGCCGGGGAGTTCGAGCGGGTCTTCGGCAGCGAGGTCGCCGGCGTACGGATGCGCGCGCCCATGATGAACATCCACACCGTCGCGGCCGGCGGGGGCTCCGTGCTGCACTTCGACGGGCGCCGCTACCGGGTCGGCCCCGACTCGGCCGGCGCGGACCCGGGGCCGGCCTGCTACCGGCGCGGCGGCCCGCTCACCGTCACCGACGCCAATGTGATGCTCGGCCGCATCCAGCCCGAGCACTTCCCCGCGGTCTTCGGGCCGGCCGGCGACCAGCCGCTGGACGCCGAGGTGGTCCGCGCCCGCTTCGCGGAGCTGGCTCGGCGGGCCGCCACCGCGACCGGCGACGACCGCGGCCCCGAGGAGGTCGCCGCCGGCTTCCTCGACATCGCCGTGCTGAACATGGCCAACGCGGTCAAGAAGATCTCCGTCCAGCGCGGCCACGACATCACCCGCTACGCCCTGACCAGCTTCGGCGGCGCCGGCGGCCAGCACGCCTGCGCGGTCGCCGACGCACTGGGCATCGACACCGTCCTCGTCCCGCCGCTGGCCGGGGTGCTCTCCGCGTACGGCATCGGCGTCGCCGACGCCACCGCGATGCGCGAGCAGGCCGTCGAGGCGGAGTTCACGGACGCCACGGCCATGGCCCGCGTCCAGCAGGTCTGCGGGACGCTCGCCGGCCAGACCCGGCACGAACTCCGCGCGGACGGGGTGCCGGACGCGTCGATCACCACCCGCGCCAGGGTCCTGGTCCGCTACGCCGGGACCGACTCCACCATCGGCGTACCGCTCGCCGACCTCGACGCCATGGCCGCGGACTTCGTCCGGGCGCACCGCGAGCGCTACGCCTTCACCATGGACAAGCCCCTGGTGGCCGAGGCGGTGTCGGTCGAGGCGCTCGGGGAGGCCGGCGGAGCCCGTGGCTACGAGGTCCACCAGGGCGGCAGGCAAGGGGAGTTGCGGCCGGCGGCCACGGTGCGGACGTACACCGGCGGACGCTGGCGGGACACCGCTCTCCACCGGCGCACCGACCTGCGCCCCGGCGACGGACTCACCGGGCCGGCGATCATCGCCGAGGAGGACGCGACCACCGTCCTCGACCCGGACTGGCAGGCGACGATGGGCGACCGCGGCCACCTCCTGCTGACCCGGACCCGCCCGCGCAGCGACCGGGTCGCGGTGGGCACCGGAGCCGACCCCGTGATGCTGGAGGTCTTCAACAGCCTCTTCATGGCCATCGCCGAGCAGATGGGCGTACGGCTGGAGAACACCGCACACTCCGTCAACATCAAGGAGCGGCTGGACTTCTCCTGTGCGCTCTTCGACGCGGACGGCAACCTGATCGCCAACGCCCCGCACATCCCGGTGCACCTGGGGTCGATGGGGGAGTCCATCAAGGAGGTGCTCCGCAGGCGCGGCGACGACATGCGGCCGGGCGATGTGTATGCGATCAACGATCCCTACCACGGCGGTACCCACCTCCCGGATGTCACGGTCGTCACGCCCGTCTTCGCGACGCCTTCCGACTCTTCTGATGCAGTAACGCACAGTGACGAACTGTTGTTCCTCGTCGCCTCCCGCGGCCACCACGCCGAGATCGGTGGCATCACCCCCGGTTCGATGCCGGCGTTCAGCCGCACCATCGAGGAGGAGGGCATCCTCTTCGACAACTGGCTGTTGGTGCGCGACGGGAGGTTGCGCGAGCGCGAGACCCGGGAGCTGCTCACCTCCGGCCGGTACCCGTCGCGCGCGCCGGACGCCAACCTCGCCGACCTGCGCGCCCAGATCGCCGCCAACGAGAAGGGCATCCAGGAACTCCACCGGATGACCGAGCAGTTCGGCCTGGACGTCGTCCGCGCCTACATGGGGCACGTCCAGGACAACGCCGAGGAGTCGGTGCGGCGGATCGTCGCGCGGCTGTCGGACGGGCGGTACCGCTACGAGACCGACAGCGGGGCGGAGATCCACGTCGCGCTGACCGTCGACCGCGCCGCGCGCAGCGCCGTACTGGACTTCGCCGGCACCTCGCCCCAGCAACCCGGCAACGCGAACGCGCCCACCTCGGTGGTGATGGCGGCCGTCCTCTATGTCTTCCGCACCCTGGTGGCCGAGGACATCCCGCTCAACAGCGGCTGCCTCAAGCCCGTCGACGTGCGCATCCCCGAGGGCTCGATGCTCGCCCCCGCCTTCCCGGCGGCCACCGTCGCGGGCAATGTCGAGACCTCCCAGGCGGTCACCGGCGCGCTCTACGCCGCCCTCGGTGTCCAGGCCGAGGGCTCGGGGACGATGAACAACCTCACCTTCGGCAACGACCGGGTGCAGTACTACGAGACCGTCGCCAGCGGCTCGGGCGCCGGCGACGGCTTCGACGGCGCGGACGCCGTGCAGACCCATATGACCAACTCCCGGCTGACCGACCCGGAAGTGCTGGAGTGGCGCTACCCCGTCCGTGTCGACGGCTTCGCCGTCCGCACCGGCAGTGGCGGCAGCGGACGCTGGCACGGCGGCTGCGGCGTCGAGCGCCGGCTGCGCTTCCTGGAGCCGATGACCATCGCCCTGCTGACCAACCACCGCAGGGTCCCGCCGTACGGGATGGCGGGCGGCGCCCCCGGGGCGCTGGGCGTCAACTCCCTCGAACGGGCCGATGGTTCCCGCGAGGAGCTGCGCGGCTGCGACGCGGCCGAGGTGGGGGTGGACGACGTGCTGGTGGTCCGGACGCCGGGCGGCGGCGGGTACGGGGTGCCGTAGTCGCCACCGCCCGGTTGCGGACGCCGCCGCGCCCGCAACCGGGTCGGGGCCCGCCGCTACTCCTGGCCGGCCCGCCGGCACGCCTCGGCGGCGACGACCGCGGGTACGTACTCCTGTCGCAGCTGGAAGTAGCACATGCGGAAGTTCTCCGGGCCGCCCTCCTCGCCGCTGCGGCAGGCCTGTTCGACCAGCTCCGGATCCGCGCCGGGGTGCTGCTCGAGGACGTGGTAGAAGCAGCCCAGAGGGGAGGCGTCGGCGGCTGGGGCGGCGGCCACCACCCCGCCGAGGACGAGGGCGAGACCGGTGACGGCGGCGGCGAGGCGCGGGATGAGGCGCATGGGGACGGTGGTTCCTTCCGTGTGACGACACCGAGCGGATCACTCGGCGTGTTTGATCCGTCACGGAAAGTACCCACGGCGTGGGCGGTGACGCGGCGGGAGTGGGGCGCGGCGAGGGAACAGCGGGGGTGTGAAGCGCACGTCGGCGCGGGGGCGCGCCCCGGTGCCCGCCGGCGTGCGGCGTCCCGGCCGCCCGCCTCGCGATCAGCGCAGCCGCAGGAACCGGATCGGTGTGCCCGGTGTCGCCTGCGCCGCCCGGGCCAGGTGGCGCTCGGGGACGACGCCGACGACCGGGTAGCCGCCGGTCGTGGGGTGGTCGTGCAGGAACAGCACCGGCAGGCCGTCGGGCGGGACCTGGAGGGCGCCCAACGGCATCCCCTCGCTGGGGAGTTCGCCGGAGCGGGCGCGCTCCAGCGGGGGGCCCTCGGTGCGCAGTCCGATCCGGTTGCTCGCCGGGGAGACCCGGAACCGGCCGGTGGCCAAGGTGCGCAGTCCGGCGTCGGTGAACCAGTCGTCGCGGGGGCCGGGGAGGAACGGCAGAAGCAGCTCGGCCACCGGACCGGCGTGCGGGACGGCGTCGGCGCCGGCCGGCGTGCCGCGGGGGGTGCCCAGGGGCAGGACCGCGCCGTCGGCGAGCGGCTCGGGCCCCAGGCCGGAGAGCAGATCCGTGGCCCGGCTGCCGAGGACCTCTTCGGCGTCGATGCCGCCGGCGAAGGCGAGGTGGCAGCGCACGCCGTGGGTGGCCGTCCCCACGTCCAGGACGGCGCCCGCCGGGACGTGCACCGCGGCGCCCCAGGCGGCGGGGCGGCCGTCGACGGTCACCGGGCACGGGGCGCCGGTGACGGCGACGGTGGTGGCCCTGCGGAGGCGTACCGCGCAGCCGGTCAGCGTCGTTTCCAGGGCGGCCGCCGACTCGGGGTTGCCGACCAGGCGGTTGGCGAGGCGGTGGGCGGGCTCGTCCAGGGCGCCGGCGCGCGGCACACCGAGGTGGGCGTGGCCGGGTCGGCCGAGGTCCTGCACGGTGGTGAGCGCCCCGGCCCGGACGACCGAGAAGGCGCGGTCGGTCATCGGGTGGTCTCCACGGGGACGAAGCGGACCCGGGTGCCGGGGGAGAGCAGGGCCGCGGGCTCGCGGCGCGGGTCCCACAGCACGGTGTCGGTGGTGCCGATCAGCTGCCAGCCGCCGGGGGAGGAGCGCGGGTAGACGCCGGTGTACGGGCCGGCCAGCGCGACCGAGCCGACCGGGACCTTTGTGCGCGGTGTGGCCCGGCGCGGGACGTGCAGCGGTTCCGGCAGGCCCGTCAGGTAGCCGAAGCCGGGGGCGAAGCCGCAGAAGGCGACGCGGAACGCGGTGCCGGAGTGCAGGCGGACCACCTCGTCGGTGGTGGTGTCCCACAGCGCGGCGACCTCGGCCAGGTCGGGGCCGTCGTAGCGGACCGGTATCTCGACGGTGGGCCGGTCGCCGGCGGTGAGCGGCGGCACGTCCCAGGTGGCCAGCTCGGCGATCAGACCGCGCGGGTCGGCCAGCCCGTCGAGGAAGACGGTGCGGGCGGCCGGCACGATCTCTCCCCGGGGCGCGGTCCGGGCGGGGGTCCCGCCGGTCGCCGCGGGCGGGCCTCCCGCCCACCGCAGGTCGCCGGCGGCGGCCCGGCGGAGCAACTCGGCGTGCAGCGCCTCGACCTGCTCGGCGCTGTCCAGTTCGATCAGCAGCCCGTGTTCGCCGACCGGCAGCGGCCTCATACGAAGCTCCGTACGCGCACACCGGCCGCGGTCAGCTCGGCCCGTACCCGCCGGGCGAGGTCCGCGGCGCCCGGGGTGTCGCCGTGCAGGCACAGCGAGCGGGCGGTGATCCCGACCGGCCGGCCCTCGCGCGAGGTGACGGTCCGCTCGCGGGCGATGCCGATGGTGCGCTTGACGACCTCGTCCGGGTCGTGGATCACCGCACCGGGCTCGCGGCGCGGCACGAGGGTGCCCTCGGCGGTGTAGGCGCGGTCGGCGAACGCCTCGCCGACGACGGGCAGTCGGGCCCGCCGCGCGGCCTCGTGCAGCCGGGAGCCGGGCAGGCCGAGCACCGGCAGACCACCGCCCGCGGCGCGGATGCCCTCGATGACGGCGCCGGCCTGCTCCTCGTCGTGCACACAACGGTTGTAGAGGGCGCCGTGCGGTTTGACGTAGCCGACCCGGCTGCCGGCCGCGCGGGCGAACACCTCCAGCGCGCCGATCTGGTACGTGATCTCGTCGGCCAGTTCGTCCGGCGGTACGTCCATCGCGCGGCGCCCGAAGCCGGCCAGGTCCCGGTAGGAGACCTGGGCGCCGATCACCACGCCGCGCTCGGCGGCCAGTGCGCACACCCGGCGCATGGTGGCCGGATCGCCGGCGTGGAAGCCGCAGGCGACGTTGGCGCTGGTGACGACGGACAGCAGGGCCTCGTCGTCGGTGAGCTGCCAGCGGCCGAAGCCTTCGCCGAGGTCGGCGTTGAGGTCGATGACGGGCGTGATGACGGGGGGTTCGGGAAGGTCCTCGGGGTCCACCGCGTCGGTCATGTCTGTCCGTTCCAGAGGTGTTCGGTGCCGGTCGGGCGGGCCGCCGTGCGCACGGCGGGGCGGCCCGGGGGCGGGCGCTCCGGCCGGCCCGTATCCGTAGTGACTCTCCCCCGAGGGCACTCGGGCCGGCCGGCGGTCAGGACAACGTAGAGGATTGTTCAACGATCCGACAAGGGGTGTGCGGCGCCCGTTAGGGACTCCGTTGTCTTGTCCCCCCAGCTGGTATTGACTTTCGCCCGGAGAAGACCCGGACGGCCCCGGCCGCCGGGCACGGCGCGAGAGCGGGGAGCGGTATGGCGGGCGGAGTGGCGAAGAACGACCAGGGGCGGCTCTCCGAGGTCGCGGGGCTGGAACGGGACCGCGCGCTGCTGGGGCGCGCCAGCACGGCCGAGCGGGTCGCCGACATCCTGCGCGACCGGATCACCGAGGGCTACTTCCCGCCCGGCGCCCGGCTCTCCGAGGAGAGCATCGGCGGCGCCCTGGGCGTCTCGCGCAACACCCTGCGGGAGGCGTTCCGGCTGCTCACGCACGAGCGGCTGCTGGTGCACGAGCTCAACCGCGGGGTGTTCGTCCGGGTGGTGACCGTCGAGGACCTGGACGACATCTACCGGGTGCGCCAGCTCGTGGAGTGCGCGGCGGTCCGCGGGTTGGGCAAGGGGCCCTACGGCGCCCGTGCGCGCCAGGCCATCGCGGCGATCGAGGCCGCCGTGCAGGCCGGTGAGGCCGCCTCCGACGAACGGGAGTGGCAGGACCTGTCGACCGCCAACATCCGCTTCCACCAAGGGGTCGTGGCCCTGGCGGACAGTCCGCGCACGGACGAGCTGATGCGCGGCGTGCTGGCCGAGCTCCGGCTGGTCTTCCATGTCATGGCCGACCCGCGGCGCTTCCACGCCCCCTACCTCACCCGCAACCGCCAGATCCTGGAGGCGTTGCAGGCGGGCGACGCCGCCGAGGCCGAACGCCTGCTGCACGCCTACCTGGAGGACTCCCGGGTGCAGTTGTCCGGGGCGTACGCCCGGCGCATCGCGGAGGAGTGAGCAGGCGGCAGGAGAGGGAGACGGGGAAGAGCACGGTTTTGGGGTTGGTCTCCGCAGACCCCTTGTCGGATCGTTGAACAATCACTTAGCCTCCGCTGCAATCTCTTCGTCCCTCTCCAAGGACCCTCGGGTCCCGTACGCGGAAGGCGGATCCATGATCGTGCTCCTCGGCGTGCTCGTGGTCGTCATCGGCTTCGCCACGAAACGCAATCCCCTGCTGGTCGTGGGGGTGGCGGGCATCGCCACCGGTCTTCTGGGCGGATTGTCACCGGGCAGGGTGCTCGCGGCCTTCGGCGAGGGCTTCGCCGGCAGCCGGGCGGTGACGATCTTCGCGATCACCCTGCCGGTCATCGGCCTCCTGGAGCGCTACGGCCTCAAGGAGCGGGCCCGCAGCCTCATCGCCCGGTTCGCCAAGCTGACCACCGGACGCTTCCTCGCGCTCTACCTTGGCCTGCGGCAGATCGGCGCCGCTGTCGGGCTGACCAATGTGTTCGGGCACGCCCAGACCGTCCGTCCGCTCGCCGTCCCGATGGCCGAGGGTGCCGCGGAGCGCGCGTACGGACACCTCCCGGCCCGGACGAAGGAGAGGATCAGGTCGTTCGCCGCGAGCGCGGACAACGTCGGGTTGTTCTTCGGGGAGGACGTCTTCCTCGCCGTCGGGTCGATCCTGCTGATCACCGGGTTCGTGAACACCACCTACGGCACCCACCTCGAACCGCTGCACCTCGCGCTGTGGGCGATCCCCACCGCCGTGTGCGCCTTCGTGGTCCACGGCTGGCGGCTGCTGCGCCTGGACCGCCGGCTGGAGCGCGAACTGCTCGCCGCCAACGTCCCGTCCGACGCCGCAGTGGAGGCAGCACAGTGATCAAGGCAGAGTGGTTCTACTGGCTGGTCGGGCTGAGCTTCCTGGTGATGGCCTCCCAGATGGTCACCGACCGCAGCAACCCCAAGCGGTACGGCACCGGCGCCTTCTGGGGCCTGATCGGCGCCGGCTTCGTCTACAGCAGTTGGGTCGTCACCAAGCAGGCGCCGGCCGAGCCGCTGGGCGTCGCCGTCCTGGTCATGGCCTGCCTGGCCGGCTTCGGCTTCACCGGACGGGGCACCCCGCGCACCACCACCCCCGAGGAGCGCACCGCCAGCGCCGCTCGGCTCGGCAACAAGCTGTTCGTCCCCGCGCTCACCATCCCGGTCGTCGCCATGGCCTGCGCCATCGGCGTCAAGCACCTCTCGATCGGGGGCGAACCGGTCCTCCAGGAGGGCAGCGAGACCATCCTCGGCCTCGGGATCGGCGCCGTCGTCGCCCTCGTCGTCGGCATGGTCATGCTGCGCGAGAAGCGGATCTCGGTGCCGGTGCAGTCCGGCCGCTCCATGCTGGAGGCGATGGGCTGGGCGATGCTGCTGCCGCAGATGCTGGCCACACTGGGCGCCATCTTCCAGGTCTCCGGCGTCGGCGACCAGGTCGGCAAGCTCGCCACCGCGGTCCTGCCCAAGGACTCGCTCTACGTCGCCGTCGTCGTCTACTGCGTGGGCATGTTCGCCTTCACCGTCATCATGGGCAACGCCTTCGCCGCCTTCCCCGTGATGACCGCCGCCGTCGGCTGGCCCGTGCTGATCGGGCACTTCGACGGCAACCCCGCCGCCGTCCTGGCCATCGGCATGCTCGCCGGATTCTGCGGCACGCTCGTCACGCCCATGGCCGCCAACTTCAACCTCGTTCCGGCCGCCCTCCTGGAGCTCAAGGACCAGTACGGGCCCATCAAGGCGCAGCTGCCCACCGCGGGGGTGCTGCTCGGCTGCAACATCGTGATCATGGCGCTGTTCGCGTTCTGAACCGCCGTCGGCCCCGCAGGAACCGCGCGCTTTCGGCGCACTTTCGCGGCACGGCGCCCCCGGCCCCGTACGCTCCGCGCACCGCACCACGATCCGCACCGTGATCCGCACCAAGGATGGCCGTATGACCCGGGTACTGCTGACCGGATTCGCCCCCTTCGACGGTGAATCCACCAACCCCTCCTGGCAGGCGGTACGCGCCGTCGCGGCCGAACCGCCCGCCGGCATCGAGGTCTCCGCCGTCGAGCTGCCCTGCGTCTACGGAGCCTCGATCGCGGTGCTGCGCGCCGCGATCGAGGAGGCCCGTCCCGGGGTCGTCGTCTGCGTCGGCCAGGCGGGCGGCCGTCCGGACATCACCGTGGAACGCGTCGCCATCAATGTCGACGACGCCCGAATACCCGACACCACGGGCGCCGAACCGATCGACGAGCCGGTCGTGCCCGGCGGCCCCGCCGCGTACTTCTCCACCCTCCCGATCAAGGCCTGCGTGGCGGCGGTACGCGCCGCCGGGCTGCCCGCCTCCGTCTCCAACACCGCCGGCACCTTCGTCTGCAACCACGTCTTCTACGGCCTCGCCCACCTCATCGCGACCGAACTCCCCGACATCCGCGGCGGGTTCGTGCACGTTCCCTACGCGCCCGAGCAGGTCACCGACCGGTCCCAGCCGTCGCTACCGGTCGCCGCGGTGACCCGGGCGCTGGCGGAGATCGCCGTCACCGCGGCACACACCCGTACCGACCTCCGCGCGGCCGGCGGGGCCACCCATTGAGCGACCACGACCGGGACGCGCGGGCCGGCGGACCCGCCGACCACCGGCTCGCCACCTCCGCGGCCCTCGCGCCGGACGGGCCGCCGGCACACGACGGGACCTGGCGGCCGGCCGCCGCAGGCCACGCCGTAGACTGACGCACCGGCCGACGCGTCGTCCGGCGGCCGCCCGTCAACGGGCCCACCAGCCGTTCCACCCATGAGCGGATCCGCGCCGTTTCGTCCGTTGTCAGTGCGACCGCCTACTCTGTGCGACGTGACTCTTCCCGCCCCGGGGCCCGCTGCGCCCCAGCTCAACGGGGGTAACCGCCCCGCGCCGGGCCCGGCCGCCGACGAAGGCCTGGCCCGCCGGCTGCGCGCCCTCGCGTGCACCGCGCCGCTGCACGACCTCGACGTGCGCAAGGCCAACCTCGCGGGCGAGTACGGCGTCTACGCCATGGCCGAGGTGGCGCTCGCCGTCATCGATCTCGTCACCCTCAACATGGACTTCGACACCGGCGCCGACCACGAGGAGATAGTGGCGAAGGTGCTCCCCCGGGTGGCCGCCCAGACCCCCGGCCGTCCCCCGGGCGAGCACGAGCGGGTCGCCCGCTGGGTGCTGGAGAATCTGATCAACGTCGGCAGCGTCGACCGCGGCTTCCGCGCCGTCTACGGCACCTTCACCACCGACGGCGAGTACGTCCGCCGCGACTACGACTTCAAGCTCATCGAGGAGGTCCCCGGCGCCGGCGGCAGCGTGTACCTCCGCGCCACCGACGAGGCGGTCAACGTCCTGGTCGGCGCGCTCGACACGGACGTCACCAGCGCCCAGATCGCCGCCGAGGTCAAGCTGGAGGTGCTGATCAGCCGCGGCCGGCTGGCCGACGCCCAGCTCGCCGCCGAGCAGGCCCGCTACCGCACCGTCCAGTACGCCGAGACGCTGCGCCGCACCCTGGACGCCACCCGGCGCAACGTCCGGGCGGTCGACTGGCTGGAGACCGTCCCGAACATGATCAGTGAGGCGCTCGACCACGTCGCGGACCGCTACCGCCACGAGAACGCCATCCTCACCAACATCCGCAAGGCGCGCGACGAGACCGAGGAGCCCGAGCACAAGCGCCGCGCCGCCGAGCTCGTCGACATCGTCAAGGACTGCATCCGCCGCCACACCCAGCTCCAGTCCCGGCTGCTGGAGGCCGGCCCGCTGTTCCGCGCCGAACAGGACCGGCAGGCCTTCGCCGCCCCCGTCGCCCGCTCCGGCCTCGACCTGTACGGCCAGCTCGTCGCGCCCGTGCTGCCGCTCCCCGCCGAGCAGGCCATCCGCGTCACCGACGCCTTCTTCGCCAAGGGCACGGGCCTGCGCACCCCGTCGGCGGTCCGCGTCGGCGACCTCGTCGAGATGCTGCTCACCCCGCCCGTGGAGCGCGAGCACCTCGGCGCCGAGATGCCCGAGCCCGACCTCGTCGCCACGCCCGACGACAGCCGCTTCAGCGAGGCGCAGCTGGACGCCGCGATGGCGCTGCTCGACCTGCCCGCCGACGCGCCCCGCCGACTCTCCGGCCTGCTCGCCGAGGCCCGCCGCAGCGACCCCGAACTCCCCTACCTCGTCGCCCTGTTGGCGGTGCACGCGGCCAGTCCGCCGGTCGGCACGGCCTACCGCCAGGGCGAGCAGCAGCTGCTCTTCGCCGTCGACGACGGCACCGAGCTGATAGACCCCGAGTTCGGCGGCGCCGACCTCATCGTCGGCACGGCCCTGCTGGACGCCGCGGGGATGGCCGCCGACCGCTCGGAGGCGGCGTGATGCCCCGCGCCCACGGCCGGCCGCGGATACCCGGCACCCCGCCGACCCCCGGCGGGCCGCAGCCGTCACCCGGCGCCGGCCGCCGCCGACCCGTGCCGCCCGGCCGCCGGACCGCGCACCGGCAAGAGAACCCCCCGACCGTCCCCCGCAAGGAGCCCGTCCCGTGACCCAGTACGACGCCGACGAGGTGCCGCAGCCGGACCTGGCGTCCGGTACCGGCGAACCGGGCTGGGGCGCGCCCACCGCCGATGCCGAGCCGGCCGCGGCGGCGCCCTCGCCCCTCACCCCGGCCGACGCCGCCGACGCCGCGCGGCTGGTCTCCTTCGGGCTCCAACCCAAGCTGCTGCCCGCCCGCGACGCCGAGTACGGCGAACTGCTGCGCCGCTATCGCGACGAGCCCGCCTTCGCCCGGCTCGCCGACGCCGTCGCCACCGGCCTCGGCCTGGTCGTCCTGGAGGTCTCCACCCGCGCCGGGATGGCCGTCACGGCCGCCGAGGACTCCGTCTTCGCCGTGCGGATGGGCGACTACGCCCGCCGCGCCTCCGCCGACTCCGCCGACCGCTTCCTGCACGGCCTGGCACACCTGGCGGTGGCCGCGCTGGCCTTCCCGCGCCCCGAGGACCTCGCCGACGACGGGTACATCGGCCGGATCACCGTCAACGGCGTGGACGCCTTCGTCCGGCAGGCCTGTCGCCGCCTGGAGGAGCGCGCCGAGCAGGACGGCGAGAACACCGACCCGGTCAGCGACGCCCCCGGCCTGGAGTCCGCCTGGCGGATCTACGCGCGGCGCAGCGCGACCGGCGCCACCAAGGACGCCCGGCGGCTGGCCGGTTCGACCACCGGCATCATCGCCAAGGCCGTCACCTTCCTCGTCGACTCCGGCTTCCTCCAGCGCACCGGCGACGACGCCGGCGGCGCCTACCGCACCACCGCCCGCTACCAACTCCAGGTCCGCGACATGGCCGGCACCGCCGCCATGGCCGAACTCCTCGACCTGGGCATCGTCCCCGTCGCCGACGGCAGCGGCTCGCTCCTCCCGGGCGAGGACACCGACGACCTCGACCTGGTCGCGGACGCCGGCCTGCCGTTCCACTCGGGCTGACCGCCGCCCCACCGACCGCACGACCACCGCCTCCCCGCCACGACAACGAGAGTCCGCCATGTACGAGCTGTCCCGGGTCCGCCTCTACTCCATCGGGCCGGCCGGTGCGCGCTACGCCGACACCGTGCTGGACCTGCGGGGAGTCGGTGCACCCGTGCCCCAACCGGCACCGGCGCAGGCGGACTTCTTCGAGGACGAACCGGTCGGACCGCCGCGCCGCCCCGCGCCCGCCGGCGTGCTCTTCCTGGAGAACGGCGGCGGCAAGTCGGTGCTGCTCAAGCTGATCTTCTCGGTGATGCTGCCCGGCCACCGCAACACCCTCGGCGGCGCCAGCTCCGGCGTGCTGCGCAAGTTCCTGCTCGCCGACGACTGCGGTCACGTCGCCCTGGAGTGGCAGCACGTCCTCACCGGCGAGACCGTGGTCGTGGGCAAGGTCAGCGAGTGGCGCGGCCGGCAGGTCTCCAACGACCCCAGGAAGTTCGCCGAGGCCTGGTACAGCTTCCGGCCCGGGCCCGGTATGAGCCTGGACTCGCTGCCCGTCGCCGAGGCCACCGTCGTCCGCCCCCGCCAGGAGGGCGAGGGCACCTCGGGCGCCCAGGGCCGCCGCCGCACGATGAAGGGCTTCCGCGACGTCCTCACCGAGGCCGGGAAGAACTACCCCAACCTGGACGTCGTCTGGGAGGAGATCCACGAGCGGTGGAACGAGCACCTCGGTGAGCTGGGCCTGGACCCGGAACTCTTCCGCTACCAGCGGGAGATGAACGCGGACGAGGGCGAGGCGGCCGGCCTGTTCGCGGTGAAGAACGACTCCGACTTCACCGATCTGCTGCTGCGCGCCGTCACGGACACCCGGGACACCGACGGCCTCGCCGACCTCGTCCACGGCTTCGCCCACAAACTCGGCCGGCGCGCCGAGCTCACCGCTGAGCGGGACTTCACCGCCGGCTCCCTCGACATGCTCTCCCGCATCGGCGAGGCCGCCGAACACCGCGGGCGGGCGCGTGAGGTGCACGCCGGTGCCGAGCGCCGCACCCGCGGCCTGGCCCAGCGGCTGCACGCCCGCGGCACCGAGGAGCGCGGCCGCGCCGCCGAGCTGGCCGAGCAGGTCGCCGGCGCCGCCCACCGCGTCACCGACGCCGAGCGTGTCCGCGAGCGCCGCGCCCTGGTCTCCGCCGAACTCGCCTACCGGCACGCCTCGCTGGCGCTGGCCGCCGCCGAGAAGGGCGCCGCCGCCCAGCGCCGCGAGCTGAACGACGCACGGACGCTGCACAGCGCCTGGCAGGCCGCGGAGACCGCGCTGCGGCACCGCGCCGCCGCCGACCGCTCCGCGCGGGTCGCCGCCGCCATCCGCGAGGCCGAACGGGACGCCGCCCCGGCGCTCGCCGCCCGCGCCACCGCCGCCGCCGACCTGGTCCGCGCCCTGCACGCGGCCGCCGAGGCCGGTGAGCGGATCGCCAACGAGGGGGAGGAGCGTTCCGTCGCCCTCCAGGAGGCCGGTGAGTCCGCGCACCGCGACGCCACCTCGGCCGCCACCCACGCCCAGCGCGCCCGGAGTGAGGCCGACCACCTCAAGCAGCGGCTCACCGAGGTCGCCGAGGAGACCGCCGAGGCCGTCCGGGCCGGCTGGCTGGACGACAGCGCACCGGACGCCGATCCGGCCCGTGCCGCGCTCGCCGCCTCGGACGCCGAGAAGGCCGCCGTCGAGTCCTGGGACGCGGCCCGTGAGACGGCGCGGCAGGCCACCGACCGGGCCCGCGAGGCGACCGCCCGGCACTCCGCCGCCGAACTGACCGCGGCCCGCGCCGAGGACGCCGCGCAGGCCGCCGGGCGGGCGTACGACGCCGAGCGGCGGGCCGCCGAGTCGATCGGCGCCGAGCAGCGGCTCACCGAACTCCTCGGACTCCCGCAGTCCGGACCGCGGCCGGCGGGTGTGCCCGGCCCCCGTACGGAGACCGCCGGCGCGGACCGGAGCGTCCCGCGGCGCCCCGGCGGCGCGGGCCCGCTGACCGCCGAGGAGTTGGACCGCAGCGCCGATGCGTTGCGGGAGCTGCTGGAGGACGGCGTCGCCGCCGCCGAGCGGCAGCTGTTCGACCTGCGGACGGCCGCCGCGGACGACGCCCGGATCCTGGGCGCGCTGGGCGACGGCGGTCTGCTGCCGCCCGGCCCGGACGTGCTGGCCGCGGTCGAGTACCTGGGGGAGCACGGCGTCCCGGCGCTGCCCGGCTGGCGCTACCTCGCCCAGTCCGTCGACCCCGCGGACCACGCACGGGTACTCGCCGCCCGCCCCGAGCTCGTCGACGGTGTGATCATCACCGACCCGGACACCCACGCCCGGGCCCGCGAGGTGCTCGCCCAGGCAGCGCTGCTGCCGCGCTCCGCGGTCGCCGTCGGCACCGCCGCCGCGCTGCTGGCCCCCACCCCGGCCCCCGACGAGCGGGACTCCGACGTCTTTCTCGTCCCGCCGAACCCGGCGATGCACGACGAGTCGGCCGCCGACGAGGAGCGGCAGGCGCTGCGGGCCCGCGCGATAGAGCGCGACGAGGAGATCCGCGCGCTGGCCGCCCGGCTCGCCGGGGACCGTGCGCTGGCCGCCCGGCTCGGTTCGTGGCGCGCCGGCTGCCCGGCCGGCCGGCTCGTGGAGCTGGCCGCCGCCGCGGAGGAGACCCGGACGGCCGCGGACGAGGCCGCCGCCGAGCTCGCCGAGGCCCGTGCCGCCCGTGCCGAGGCCGAGGAGCTCGCGGCCGAGGCGACCGGGGTGCGCGACGAACGGCAGGACGCCGCGCAGCGCGCCCGGCGCGCCGCCGACCTGCTGGCGGGCCTCGCCCACCGGCTGCGCGAGCGCGCCTCCTGGCAGTCCCGGATGCGGGAACTCGCCGATGAGGCGGCCGAGTTCGAGGCCCGCGCGGAGGAGTGCGTGGACCGCGCCCGGGCCGCCGACGAGGACCGCCGCGCCGCCCAGCGGGCCGCCGACGACGCCCGGCGCACGGCCCGCGCGCTGCGTGCCGAGCGCGCCGAGATCGCCGGGGTGCCGGACGACCTCGGGGACGCGTCGGAGGCCGCGAACGCCTCGCTGCCGGCGCTGCGCGAGGCCTACCGCGCGGCCTCCCAGCTCTACGAGAAGGTCGGCGTCGGCGCCGATCTGCGTGCCGAACAGGCCCGTGCCGAGGGCGACGAGTCGGCCGCCCTGGCCGAGCTGAACCGCCTCACCAACAAGGTCCGCACCCGGGCGGAGGCGCTGCTGGAGAGCCCGGACGCCGCCGACGGCCCGTCCCGGCAGGCCGCCGCGGCCCGCGCCGAATCGTTGGTGCAGATGCTGGAGAGCCGCGCCTCGGCCGCCAGCGAGCAGCTCGGCCGGCTGCGCGGCGAGGCCGAGCGCCTCGCCCCCACGGACGGCGAGGCCCACACCGAGCTGCCCGAGGAGCTGGTGCCGGCGGACGCCGACGGGGCCAAGGGGCTGCTGCGCGCCGCGTCGGGCGAACTGGCCACCGCCACCGATGCGTTGGCGAGCGCCCGGGAGCGCCACGAGGAGCTGCTGCGCGCCCATCGCGCGGCCGAGGACGCGGCCGGCGGCTTCGACGAGACCGCCGCGCTGCTGCGCGATCTGCTCCGCGACCACCAGGACACCGAGGGCGGGGCCGAGACGCCGATCGAGCCGTACGCCGGCTCCCTCGCCGAGGCCCGGCAGGCCGCGGCCGAGTCCCGCCGCTCGCTGCGCGGCTGCGCGGCCGACCTGTCCGCCGCCGAGGCCGCGGTCCGCGAGGCCGCCGACGTCCTCGTACGGCACGCCAACGCCACCCGCTACGAGCAGGTCCGTACGCCGGCCCGGCAGCAGATCCGCGAGCTGCCGGCGGCGGCGCTGCCGGACCACGCCGCCAAGTGGGCGGAGGCCTTCGCGCCCCGACTGCGGGTGCTCACCGACGAGTTGGCGCAGCTGGAGCGCAACCGCGACTCGATCGTCGACCGGCTCCGCGGCCTGGTCGAGTCGTCGCTGACCACGCTGCGCTCGGCCCAGCGGCTGTCCCGGCTGCCCGAGGGGCTGGGGGAGTGGTCCGGCCAGGAGTTCCTGCGGATCCGCTTCGAGGACCCCGACCAGGCCACGCTCGCCGAGCGGCTGGGCGAGGTCATCGACGAGGCGACCCGCTCGGCGGTCAAGAAGAACAGCGATCTGCGGCGGGACGGGATGTCCCTGCTGCTGCGCGGGGTGCACGCCGCCCTCCAGCCGCGCGGGGTGGCCGTGGAGATCCTCAAGCCGGACGCGGTGCTGCGCGCCGAGCGGGTGCCGGTCGGGCAGATGGGCGACGTCTTCTCCGGCGGCCAGCTGCTGACCGCGGCCATCGCGCTGTACTGCACGATGGCCGCGCTGCGCAGCAACGACCGGGGCCGGGACAAGCAGCGGCACGCCGGCACGCTGTTCCTCGACAACCCCATCGGCCGGGCCAACGCCACCTACCTGCTGGAGCTGCAACGGGCGGTGGCCGATGCGCTGGGCGTCCAGCTGCTCTACACCACCGGCCTGTTCGACACCACCGCGCTCGCAGAGTTCCCGCTGGTCATCCGGCTGCGCAATGACGCGGACCTGCGGGCCGGCCTGAAGTACATCAGCGTCGAGGAGCACCTGCGACCGGGCCTGCCGCAGCAGGACCCGGGCGGGGAGGCGGTGCACGGCGAGATCACCGCGACCCGGATGTTCCGCCGTCCGGAAGAGCCCGCCCCCGAAGCGCGTCCGGACGGGCCCGCCCCCGGGGAGCGGGTGGACGTCGGGTGACCGGGGCCGCGGTGGGACGTCACGGCCGGGCAGGCAGGTGCCGTACCGGCCGGACTTCGGGCGGAGCGGGACTTCCGCCACCGCTTCAGGCCGGGTAGCCCATCCGGCGGGAGAGTTCGAGCGCGGCCTTCACCGAGCGCTCGGCGAGTTCGGGGAGCAGTGCGCGGTCCATCCGGTAGGCCGGCCCCGAGACCCCGATCGCGCCGATCACCGCGCCGTCGTGCGCCCGCACCGGCGCCGCCACGGCGTTCAGCCCGATCTCCAACTCCTCGCTGGTGCAGGCGAATCCGTCCTCCAGCGCGGCGCTCAGCTGGGTGCGCAGGTCGGCCGCCGTGGTCAGGGTGTGCTCGGTGAACCGCGCCAGCTTGCGGGTCACCAGCCGCTCCCGGCGCTGCTGCGGCAGGTGCGCCAGCAGGACCTTCCCGCTGGCGGTGGCGTGCAGCGGGGTGCGCCGGCCCAGCCAGTTGTACGCGGTGACCGCGGCGGCGCCCCGGGCCTGCATGATGTTGACCGCGGCGTCGCCGTCCAGGAGCGCGATGTTGGCGGTCTCCCCGGTGTCATCGGCGAGCGCGCGGCACACCGGCTGGCCCTCCTGCGAGATGTCCAGCCGGACCGCCGCGGCGCCGGCCAGCCGTAGCACCCCGGCGCCCAGGTAGTACTTCCCGCGCTCCTTCTCCTGTTCCACCAGACCGCGCTTCTCCAGCACTCCCAGGATCCGGAAGGCGGTGGACTTGTGGACGCCCAGCTCCTCGGCGATCTCGGTCACCCCGGCCTCGCGCAGCTTGGCCAGGATCTCCAGTACGCTCACCGCACGGTCCACGGACTGGACGGATGCCACCGCGCCGCGTCGCTCCTCGGACCGCTCGTCCGCCGTACCGCTCATGTTCGACATGGGTCTTTCCGTCACCGTCCGGTGGCCCCCGACGGGTGCGCGGTCGGGCACCTGCCGGGGCCCTTGACGGTCCGCACTCCGCCTTGGATTCTGTTGCGCATCGCGCTCCGTGATGCGTTATTCAGAACACATGATACCGATCGGCGCGAGGCGGACCAGAGGCTTCCCCTCTGCCGCATCGAGGACCTGCCCGAGGGCGAGTCCGTACGCACGGGGTCGGCGTCCTGGACGGAGCGATCCCTGTGCGGCCCGCGGTACGGGAAGAGGCGGTGGCGTGGCCCACCGCCCCGTCACCGGGTCGCGGCCCGTCGGGCCCGTCGCCGTTCGCGGCGCAACTGCCGTGCCGTGCTGCTCGGTTGCGAGTGGACCCCGTGGCGCTGCACCCAGACCTGGCGGGTCACCCAGACGTCGAGCACCGCCCAGGTGGCGACCACGGTGCTGGCGACCGTGCTGAGCACCGCCGGGAAGGCGAGCCAGGAGCCGGCCAGGGTGCTGAGGAACGCCACCATGGCCTGAATCAGTGTGAGCGCCACGATGATGACCGCGCGCACCGCGGCCGTGCGCACCGCATCGGGCATCCTGGGCCGGGCCGTCGGCTCCTCCTGCCACAACGGCGGCCGTCCGGTGTCCATGAACGTGTCACACTCCCCGTACTCTCCAGAGTGTCCGACTCCGGGGGTGCTGCACCGGTTTCGCCGGTTGCATTCCCTGGGTGTCGTCCACCGTCCCCCTCCATGGTCACGCACCGAAGCGGCAGGGGTTCATCCGGGGGAGAGGGAAACCGGCCAACCGACCGGGGTGTGCGCCCGCCCCGCTGCCGGGGCGGCGCTCGGGCTCGTACATACGGGCGGGTTTTCCGGGTATCAACGGACAACGTATGACGATCCCGCACCGGGTCCTTCCCCGACGTCACGAGAGGCCTTCGGGTTGGTCACCCGGCAGTAGTAGGCTCGCGCCGTTTATTGACGGAACACCACCCCCGTGCGCCGGGGTTGACGTAGGGGAGGCCATGCGCTTTCGCGGGAAGTCGGTCCGCCGGAAGATCGTGGCGTTGCTGCTCGTACCGCTGGTGTCCCTGACGTCCATGTGGGCGTTCACGACCTATATCACCGGGCGTGAGGCCAACCAGCTGCTGGACGTCGGCAACGTCGTGCAGAACCTGGGCTATCCGGTCGAGGACGTCATCCAGGCCCTCCAGCGCGAGCGCCGCCAGAGCCTCCTCTACCTGGCCGACCGGCGCGGCGCGGACGCGCTCGGCGAACTCCGCAGCCGGACCCGGGCCACCGACGAGGCCGTCACCCGGCTGCGCGCGGACGCCGACACCCGGGACGTCCGCGAGGACCTGACCGGCGAGGCCGGCGACCGGCTGGACGGCGTCCTCAAGGGCCTGGCCACGCTCACCTCGCTGCGCGCCCAGGTCGAGGACAACACCGTCAGCCGCGACGAGGCCATGGAGGACTACAACTCCCTGGTCGACCCCGGCTACGACTTCCTGTCCGCGCTCCACACCCTGGAGAACGTGGACATGGACAAGCAGGGGCGCGCGCTGGTCAACGTCACCCGCGCCCGCGAGGCGGTGGCCCGCGAGGACGCGCTGATGTCCGCGGTGCTGGCCTCCGGCAGTATGAGCAAGCGCGATCTGCGCGCACTCTCCGACCGGGTCGCCGAGCGCCGGGTCCTCTACGGCACCGGCCTCCCCGTCCTGCCCGCCAAGGACCGCGGTCTCTACGAGGACTACTGGCGATCCGCCGAGGCCCGTGAACTGACCTCGTACGAGGACCGGGTGATCACCGCCGGTGCGCAGGCCGGACCGCGGGTGATCAACGCCGAGCGCTGGAACTCGGCCGCGGGCAAGGTGCTCGGGGACCTCGAACGGATGGGCAAGGACGCCGGCGACCGCTACCAGGAACGGGTGGCACCGGTCGCGACGCGCATCCTGCTCAAGGCCGCGGTCGCCGGTGTGCTCGGCTTCGTCGCGCTGCTGGTCTCGATCATCGTGTCGTTCCGCATCGGCCGCCGCCACGTCCGGGACCTGACCCGGCTCCGCAAGACCGCCCACGAGGTCTCCGGCGTACGGCTGCCGAGCGTGATGCGCCGGCTCGCGGCCGGCGAGCAGGTCGACGTGGAGACCGAGGCGCCCCGCCTCGAATTCGGCCCGGACGAGACCGGCCAGGTCGGCCAGGCGCTCAACACCCTCCAGCGGGCCGCCATCGAGGCCGCCGTCAAGCAGGCGGACATGCGCCGCGGGGTCTCCGAGGTGTTCGTCAACCTCGCCCGGCGCAACCAGGTCCTGCTGCACCGCCAGCTGACGCTCCTGGACGCGATGGAGCGGCGCACCGAGGACACCGACGAACTCGCCGACCTCTTCCGGCTCGACCACCTCACCACCCGGATGCGGCGGCACGCCGAGGGCCTGGTCATCCTCTCCGGCGCGGCCCCCTCCCGGCAGTGGCGCAACCCGGTCCAGCTGATGGACGTGGTGCGCGCCGCGGTCGCCGAGGTCGAGGACTACGAGCGGATCGAGGTGCGCCGGCTGCCCCGGCTCGCGGTGGACGGCTCCGCGGTCTCGGACCTCACGCACCTGGTAGCCGAACTCCTGGAGAACGCCACCGTCTTCTCGCCGCCGCACACCTCCGTCCAGGTGCTCGGCGAGCGGGTCGCCAACGGCTACACCCTGGAGATCCACGACCGCGGCCTGGGCATGGCGCCCGACCTGCTGCTGGAGGCCAACCTCCGGCTCGCCGAGACCCCCGAGTTCGAGCTCTCCGACACCGACCGGCTCGGCCTGTTCGTGGTCAGCCGGCTCGCCCAGCGGCAGCACGTACGGGTCTCCCTCCAGCCCTCGCCGTACGGCGGTACCACCGCCGTGGTCTTCGTCCCGGGCGAGATCCTCACCGAGACCCCGGACGCCGGCCGGGACGACGGGCCGGCCGTGGACGCGCTCTCCGGCGGCCCGGCCGGCAACGAACTGGAGCACGCGGCGGGCAAGCTGGCGGCGCTCGCCCATGCGCCGGAGCCGCTCCCGCGGCGGCGTACACCGAGCATCATCGACGGCCCGGTGGAGCTCGAACCGCCGCTGGGGCCGGACGGGTCGGAGCGGCACGAGGACGAGGGCGACGGCCTGTTCGGGGGCCGGGAGCGGGAGCGCGGCAGGGACCGCGGACGCGAGCGCCGCGGCCCGGGTGCGCCGCCGTCCCGGCCGGGCCCCGCACCGCGCGGGATCGCCGCGGTGCCGCCGGTTCCCGACGGCGAGCAGCACCAGCAGTCCCGGGACCAGGCGCCCGGAGGCACCCCCACCCGAGCGACGGCCGGGGAAGGGCTGGCGCCGCTGCCGCGCCGCCCCCGCCCGCCGGTGCTGGTCTCCGACCACGGCCGGACGGTCGACGGCCGGGACGGCGGTGCGGCGGACCGGCAGCCGCCCGCCGAGCCGTCCACCGAGCAGCCCGCCACCACAGGCGCCGGCGACGCGGCCCCGCCCCGGGACGCACCACCGGCCACCACGCCGACGGGGCTGCCCCGCCGGGTCCGGCAGGCCAGCCTGGCGCCGCAGCTCAAGTCGGAGGACGGCGAGCAGCCCGCGGGGGAGGGGCGGACCGTACCGCCCGCGGACGACCGGGACGCGGAGGCGGTCCGCGCCCGGATGAGCTCGCTCCAGCGCGGCTGGCAGCGCGGCCGCCGCGACAACGGCGACGACCCGCGGGGGACCGCGGCGCCGACCGACGAGGACGCGACGGGCGGGCGACCCGCCGCCGCGGACACCACACGCCCGGATGCCCGCGACACGGCCAGCCACAACGGCGACGCCACGGGCACCCAAGCACCACCAGGAACCACATCGGGAGGCGACGGTCCATGACCGCACCGAAGTCAGCAGCTTCCACCGCATCGGTCTCGGAGAGGGGATCCGGTGAGCTGAACTGGCTCCTGGACGAGTTGGTCGACCGGGTCGGCTCGATCCGCAAGGCGCTCGTCCTGTCGAGCGACGGTCTGGCCACCGGCGCCTCGAAGGACCTCACCCGCGAGGACGGCGAGCACCTGGCCGCGGTCGCGTCCGGCTTCCACAGCCTGGCCAAGGGCGTCGGCCGGCACTTCGACGCCGGGCAGGTCCGTCAGACCATGGTCGAGCTGGACGAGGCGTTCCTGTTCGTCAGCGCGGCCGGCGACGGCAGCTGCCTGGCCGTACTGGCCGACGCGGACTCCGACGTCGGGCTGGTCGCCTACGAGATGACCCTGCTGGTCAAGCGCGTGGGCGCACACCTGGGCACCGCGCCCCGGTCCGGCCTGTCCACCTGAGCGCGACGACGACCATGAGCGACCAGGACGGCCGGGCGGCGCGCGACCGAAAGGCGGCCCGCTGGTACGACGACGAGGCGGGTCCCGTCGTCCGGCCGTACGCCATGACCCGCGGGCGTACCCGTACGGCCGCGGAGGGGCGTCTCGACCTGATCGCGCAGGTGATCGCCGAGAGCCGCACACCGGAGGCGATCGAGGACCAGACGCTGGCGCCCGAGCACGTCGAGATCGTCGAGCGGTGCCGGCGGTCGCCGCTGTCGGTCGCCGAGCTGGCGGCCGAGCTGGACCTGCCGGTCGGCGTCGTACGGGTGCTGATCGGCGATCTGCTCGACGCGGACCTGGTCCGGGTCAGCCGGCCGGTGCCACCGGCCGAGCTGCCCGACGAGCAGGTGCTGCGCGAGGTGATCGACGGTCTGCGCGCTCTGTGACCCGCGCGGGGGCCGGTGCGGCGGATCATCCGCCGCACCGGCCCCCGCGGCGTGTCGCCCTGGCCCTGGCCTTGGCCCAGGGCCGTCAGCCGTCGTCGTCGGTCTTCCTCCGGCGCGGCGGCGGCCACTGCTCCGCGGGCGTACCCGCCTCCAGCTGGCTGACCGCATCCGTGAGCTGGGCGACGACCCGCTCGATCTCCCGGTGGGTGGTGCGCCGCTCGGTGATGACCGCGGCGAGCAGCAGCGCGGTCAGCGAGGTGATCCCGTTGAACGCCTGAAGGGTGACCATGTTGGTGAACAGGTCGTGATGGGCGAACGGCCCCGCCCGCTCGGCCGCCGCCACGATCGCGATCGTCGAGACCAGCAGCGCGCACGGCGCCGCCCCGGCCCGCTCGAAGCGGAACGCGGCCCAGATCAGGCACGGCGAGACGAGGAAGAGCAGGTTCATCGAGCTGCTCACGGCCAGCTCCGTGACGACGGCCGTACAGACCGCGAGCAGCGCCGCCTCCGCACATCTCGCGGGGCGGACACGGGCGTTCCGTGGCCGGTGGAGGGTGCTCAGGAGCAGCAGCACCGGCGTGATCACCAGCACGCCCATCGCATCGCCGGTCCACCACACCGCCCAGGTCGGCCAGAAGTCCGCGGCGGGCAGCGCCCCGGAGAGCACCAGGACCCCGCTGCCGGCGGTCGAGCTGACCAGCATCCCGGTCAGCGCGCCGAGGCACACCAGTGCCACGGCGTCCCGCAACCGGTCCAGCTCCGTTCGGAACCCCACCCGGCCCAGCAACCGGTAGGACAGCAGCGGCCCCACGGTGTTGCCCGCGACGATCGCCAGGACCACCAGCAGCGACGGCCCCAAGGACACGTTGACCAGGAAGGCGCCGAGGGCGATCCCCGGCCACACCCGCATGCCGAACAGCAGCAGCGCGGTGAGGGCGATACCGGTCGGCGGCCAGAGCGGGGTGACCTGGCCGCGGACCAGTTCCTGGAGGAGGCCGAGCCGGGCGCCGCCGTAGTAGGCCCCGGCGACCACCAGGACCAGCACGACCGTGCTGCCCTTTCGCCTCAGCCACGCGTTCTGCGCCACTCCGGCCTCCGTTCGCCGCCGCGGAATGCGCCTACGTGTAGGGGCCGCCGTTGTGGCGGATCACCAGGACGGCCGCGTCGTCGCTGTGCCCGGTCAGATCGGCCACCCCGATCACCTCGGCGGCCAGGTCGTCGGCGTCCGCGTCGTACGCCGCGCCGACCAGTTCGGCCACCCGGCACAACCCCTGCTCGATCGGGTAGGTCGGCCCCTCCACCACCCCGTCGGTGATCAGCACGAACGCTCCCACCCGGTTCAGCCGGCGCCGGGTGACCGGGTACCGCTGGCCGGGGAAGATCCCCAGCGGCAGGCCGCCCGGGTCCTGGAGCACCTCCACGCCGTCGGCCGTGCCCCAGACCGCCGGCACATGGCCGGCCCGGGAGTCGGTCAGCTCGCCGGTCTCCGGTTCGAAGCGGAGGAAGGTGCAGGTCGTCAGGAGGTCGGAGCTCATGGACAGCAGCAGGTTGTTGGCTCGGCCCAGGACGTCGCCGGGGTCGGTGGTGGCGCCCGCGACGGCGCGCAGGCCGGTACGGACCTGGCCCATGAAGGCGGCCGCCTCCACGTCGTGGCCCTGGACGTCACCGATGGCGAAGCCAAGCGAGCCGTCCGGCAGCAGGAAGGAGTCGTACCAGTCGCCGCCAATGTCCAGCCCGGTCTGCGCCGGTACGTAACGCGCCGCGGTCTGAAGTCCCGGCAGGCCGGGGAGATCGGGCGGAAGCATGTGCCGTTGCAGTTCGACGGCGAGGGCCACCCGCGCCTGCTGCAACTTGATCCGTTCCATGACCCGGCCGGTGAGCTGGCCGAGGAGATGCAGCAGCTCCTCGGACGGTGGGCCGGCGGTGGTGCGGTGTCGGTTCATTCAGCACCCCGCTCCAGATGGCCGATTCCGGTGGGGGAATGCGCCGCTGAATTCTCACATTACGCCCGGTACGACGCCCGTCCCGGCTTCGTTGAGCAATGCTCAATATCGCGCTAGGCTCTATTGAGCAACAGTCAACAGGAGGAGAAGCGCAGCCATGGCCACCGATGCGAACGCCACCCCCTTCGACCGCCTGGAGATCCAGGTCGGACCGCACACCTACGACGCCCTGGCCTCGGGACCCGCCGACGGGGACGTCGTCCTGCTGCTGCACGGCTGGCCCGAGTTCGCCGACTCCTGGAGCGGTGTGCTTCCCGCCCTGGGAGCGGCCGGTTACCGCGCCGTCGCGGTCGACCAGCGCGGCTACTCCCCGGGCGCCCGCCCGCCCCGGATCGCCGACTACGCCGTCCCCGAACTCGTCGCGGACGCCCTCGCCTTCGCCGACTCCCAGGGCGCCGGCCGCTTCCACGTGGTCTCCCACGACTGGGGCGGGATGGTCGCCTGGGCGCTGGCCGGCGCCCACCCCGAGCGGCTGAAGTCCCTGACGGTGCTGGCCACTCCGCACCCGGACGCGCTCAACCGCGCCGCCGCCGAGGACGCCGTCCAGTACCACCGCCTCGACTACGTCCGGCTCTTCCGGCAGGGCGACGGCGTGGCGGAGGCCGCCCTGCTCGCCGACGGTGCGGCCCGGCTGCGCGCCGCATACGGCGGCAAGGTCCCCGACGCACTGGTCGAGGCCAATGTCCGCCGGCTCTCGGAACCGGGCGCGCTGACCGCCACCCTGAACTGGTACCGCGCCCCCGAGTCCATCATCTCGGTACCCGCCGGGCGGATCACCGTCCCCACCCTCTTCCTGTGGGGCAGCGAGGACGTCGCCCTCGGGCGCGGCGCGGCCGAGTCGACGGGGGAGTGGGTGGACGGCCCGTACCGCTTCGAGGCCCTGGAGGGCGTCAGCCACTGGCTCCCCGAAGAGGTCCCCGACCTCGTCACGCCCGCCATCCTCGACCACCTGCGCAGCCACGCCTGACCCCCGGCGCCGGGGCCGGCCGCGCGGGTCCCGGCCCGCCACCCGCCCGTAAACTGCGCACATGCCCGGCAAGCGAGCCACCCGACTAACCCCCGACCAGCGCAGGGAGCAGCTGGTCCAGATCGGCCTGGAGATGCTCGCCGACCGTTCGCTGGACGAACTGTCCACCGACGAGGTGGCCCGCCGGGCCGGGATCTCGCGCGGGCTGCTCTTCCACTACTTCGACTCCAAGCGCGACTTCTACCGCGCGGTGGTCCGCGCCGCCTGCGACCGCTTCACCGCCGCCACGGAACCGGACGGATCGCTGGAACCGGTCGCCTGGATGCGGGCGTTCATCACCGGTTTCGTGGCGTACGTCCTGGAGCACCGGCGGGTCTACCTCGCCCTGGTGCGGGGCGCGGCCGGCAGCCACCCCGCGGTCGGCGACATCGTCGGCGAGGCCCGCGAGACCCTCGCCCGTCGACTGCGCGACGGCCAGCGCCGGCTCGGCATGCCCGACGCCCCGCGTCTGGAGCCGGCCTCCCGCGCCTGGATGGCCTTCGCCGAAGAGGCCGTCATCTCCTGGCCGCTGGACGAGGACGACGACGCCGCCCGCGACGAACTCTGCGCCTTCATCGAGGCCAGCTTCGTCAGCCTGCTCGGCCTCCTCGACCGGCCGAGGGCCCTCGCACCGCGCTGAGGGGGCGTCCGGCCACCTGTGGCCCAAGCGTGATGCATCTCAAGTGGGCGCCGTGCTGAGCACGTTGTACGGTTCCCTTGCACCTGCTGCCTCGTGCTCTGGATGCCCGGCGCACAAGCGTGAGCTCCACCCGCACACCCGGCAAATCAGGAGAAGAATCCCATGGCCTGGCGTTCCGCCCGTCACCGCCGGACCGCCACTGCCGAGCCGATGACGCTCAAGATCCTGGTCGCGGGCGGGTTCGGCGTCGGCAAGACCACCCTGGTCGGTGCCGTCAGCGAGATCAAACCGCTGCGCACCGAGGAGCGGTTGACCGAGGCCGGCCGGCCGGTCGACGACCTCGTCGGGGTGGAGGGCAAGTCCACCACCACGGTGGCGATGGACTTCGGGCGGATCACCCTCAACGACGAGCTGATCCTCTACCTCTTCGGCACGCCGGGCCAGGACCGCTTCTGGTTCCTCTGGGACGAGTTGGCGCGCGGTGCGCTCGGCGCGGTGGTGCTCGCCGACACCCGCCGGCTGCCGGACAGCTTCTCCGCCATCGACTACTTCGAGCGGCGCGGACTGCCGTTCATGGTGGCCGTCAACTGTTTCGAGGGCGCCGACCGCTACCCGCCGGAGGCGGTACGGGAGGCGCTGGACCTGGATCCGCAGGTGCCGGTGGTGCTGTGCGACGCCCGCGTCCGGGAGTCCGCCCGGGACGTGCTGGTCGCCGTCGTCGAGCACGCGATGCGGCGCGGCGTCCAGCAGCGGGAGCCCGCGCTGCCCTGACCGGACGCGGAGGTACGGCCGGTACCCCGCCGTCCGGGGCGCCGGCCGTACGCCTGCGTCGTACGAGGGGCCCGGCCGGAGCCCCCCCCGAGGAGCGATCGTCTAGGACGCCGAGCCGTCCTCGGGCAGCCAGCCGAAGCTGCGCTCCACCGCCTTGCGCCAGTTGGCGAACTCGCGGTCCCGGGTGGGCCCGTCCATCCGCGGCGTCCACTGTGCATCCCGCTTCCAGTGGCTGCGCAGTTCGTCGAGGTCCTGCCAGACACCGGTGGCCAGGCCGGCCGCGTACGCTGCCCCGAGACAGGTGGTCTCGGAGATCACCGGGCGGATCACCGGCACGCCCAGCACGTCCGCCTGATGCTGCATCAGCAGCTTGTTGGCGGTCATCCCGCCGTCGACCTTGAGCTGGGTGATCCGTACGCCGGAGTCCTGGAACATCGCGTCCACCACCTCACGGGTCTGCCAGCTGGTCGCCTCCAGCACCGCGCGCGCCAGGTGCGCCTTGGTGACGAAGCCGGTCAGGCCGGTGACCACACCGCGGGCGTCCGAGCGCCAATAGGGCGCGAAGAGCCCGGAGAACGCCGGCACGATGTACGCCCCGCCGTTGTCGGGCACGCTCGCCGCCAGCGGCTCGATCTCGTCGGCGGAGGCGATGATGCCGAGCTGGTCGCGGAACCACTGCACCAGTGCGCCGGTGATGGCGATCGACCCCTCCAGGCAGTAGACCGGCGCCTCACCGCCGAGCCGGTAGCCCAGGGTCGTCAGCAGTCCGTTCTTGGACGCGACCGGACGGTTGCCGGTGTTCAGCAGCAGGAACGAGCCGGTGCCGTAGGTGTTCTTGGCCTCGCCGACGCCGTAGCACGTCTGCCCGAAGACCGCGGCCTGCTGGTCGCCCAGCGCGGACGCCACCGGCACCCCGTGCAACTGGCCCACGGCCGTGCCGTACACCTCCGCCGACGACCGGATCTCCGGGAGGATCGCGGCGGGGACGTTCATCGCGGAGCAGATCGTCGGATCCCACTGGAGGGTGGCGAGGTTCATCAGCATGGTGCGGCCGGCGTTGGTCACATCGGTGACGTGCACCCCGCCGTCCGTGCCGCCGGTCAGGTTCCAGATCAGCCAGGAGTCGATGGTGCCGAACGCGATCTCACCGCGTTCGGCGCGGGCCCGCAGGCCCGGTACCTCGTCCAGCAGCCAGGCCGCCTTGGGGCCGGAGAAGTAGCTGGCCAGGGGCAGGCCGGTGGCGTCCCGGAAGCGGTCCTGGCCGTCCGCGCCGCCGAGTTCGGTACACAGCTGGGCCGTGCGGGTGTCCTGCCAGACGATGGCGTTGTGCACCGGCCGTCCGGTGGCCCGGTCCCACAGGACCGTCGTCTCCCGCTGGTTGGTGATGCCCAACGCGCTGAGCTGGTCCGCCCGCAGCCCCGCCCTGGTGAGCGCGCCGGCCACCACGGCCTGCACCTTGGTCCAGATCTCGGTGGCGTCGTGCTCCACCCAGCCGGGCCGGGGGAAGATCTGTCGGTGCTCGCGCTGGTCGACGGCGACGACCGCCCCGCCGTGGTCGAAGATGATGCAGCGGCTCGACGTGGTGCCCTGGTCGATCGCGGCGACGTACTTCTCGGTGTGGTCCGTCATGCCGTCACGCCTCCTTGCGTCCTGGCTCTGAGTGAGTGCGGGCCCGCCGGTATCGGAACGCGCTCAGAACACGCACCGATGGACCAGGCCCGCGAGCACCGCGCCGATCAGCGGCCCGGCCACCGGTATCCAGGCGTAACTCCAGTCGGAGGAGCCCTTGTTGGGGATGGGCAGCAGTGCGTGGACGAGGCGCGGGCCGAGGTCGCGGGCCGGGTTGATGGCGTAGCCCGTGGGTCCGCCGAGCGACAGCCCGATGCCGACGACCAGCAGCGCGACCAGCAGCACATTGATCCCCGAGCCGTAGACCCCCGCCGGTGCGCCGGGGACCTGACCCAGGCCGATGCCCTTGTTCTGGCCGAAGAACAGCAGCGGCAGCACCAGCCCGAGGGTGGCGATGATCTCGGTGACGAGGTTGGCGACCGGTTTGCGGATCTCCGGGGCGGTGGAGAAGATCCCCAGCGTCGGCTGCGGGGTCGCACCGGACCGTCCGTCGTTGGCGGCGAACTGCGCGTAGTACAGCGCCCAGGCCAGTACGGCGCCGATCATCGCGCCGACCATCTGCGCCAGGACGTACAGCGGCACCTTCGACCACGGGGTGCCGCCGGCGACCGCCGAGCCGAGCGTCACCGCCGGGTTGAGGTGCCCGCCGGACAGCGGCGCGGCGGTGTACGCCCCGGCCAGTACGCCGAGCCCCCAGCCGAAGGCGATCGCCACCCAGCCGGCGGCCCTGGCCTTGGAGTGGTGCAGGGTGACCGCGGCGCACACGCCGGCGCCGAAGAGGATCAGGACGGCGGTGCCGATCACTTCACCGGCGACGATGTCCCCATTGGAATACATGGCGGCTCCTTGGCCCTCGCCCGGGGAACGTCCCCCGGTCCTCCGTGCAGGGTGCGTGCCACCGGCGGGCAGCGGGCAGCCGCTGCCACCCGGCCGGGGTGCCTGAGTGCGGCGGTGCTGACTGGCACCCGGAAGTGTTCACCCGAGCTGAGGGGGCGTCAAGGTCGCCTACAGCAGGCGATGTTGGGATCTTCTAAGCGGTTCGGCGGGCGCCTCGACGGGGACCGGCAGCCGTCAGCCGCGGGCCCGTGCACCCTCCTGGCCGGGCACCCGGGCGTGCGCCCCCCGAAGGATCTCGGTGCGCTCCGAGCCGGGACGGCCCAGCACCCAGCTCGCCCCCGGCAGCGCCTTCGCCTCCTGCTTCAGCGGGGCGAGCGCCGCCGCGGTCTCGTGGTGGCCGCCGACGCTGCCGGGCGGGCACACCACGGTCGCCAACGACAGCGTCACCGGCCGCCCGCCCGCCGACCACTCCCCGTCCAACAGCGCGGCGGCGAACGGCTCCACGCCGTCCGGCTCGACCAGCACCAGGAAGTCGTCGCCGCCGATGTGGCCCACTCGGGAGCCCGGCCGGCCCGCCGCGACCTCGGCCAGCGTCCGCCCCACCGAGCGGATCAGCTCATCGCCGGCGGCGAACCCGGCCCCGTCGTTGACCTGCTTGAACCCGTCCACGTCCAGCCAGCTCAGGGCGAACGCCCGCCCCTCGGCGATCCGTCGGTCCACCTCGCCGTTGACCTCGTCCGAACCGGGCAGCCGAGTCAGCGGATTGAGCCGTGCCGCCTCCTCCACCCGGCTCTCGGCCAGCGCCCGCAGGATGTCGGCGAGGTGCACCACGCCGATGCACCGGCCGCGTTCGTCCACCACCGCCACGTCGTCCCCGGTGCGGTCCCGGTCGCCCTCGGCGATCACATCGAGCACCTGCCAGGCGGTGGCGTCCGCGCCGACCGTCCGCGGCCGGTCCGCGAGGCGCAGCGCCGGCCGGTCGGCGTAGAGCGCGTGCCCGTACCGCCCCGACAGCGACAGCAGGAACCGGTCCCGGTCGATCGCCCGGACCGGCACCCCGTCGGTGTCCACCAGCAGCACCCCCGACACCTCGGGGAATCCGGTGAGGTGGCTGCGCACCGCGCCCGCCGACGCGGACATCGGCAGCAGCGCGGCGGGCTGGAGGAACTGCGCGACCGGCGGCCCGGACGGCGGGCGGTACGGCACCGCCGGCCCGCCCGCCGCCGCTGGGACCGACGGCGGGAGGTACACGTCGGTGGCCGGCCGCCGGGTCGGCGGCGCGAACAGATGGCCCTGCGCCAGTTGCACCCCGGCGTCCCGCACCGCCGCGTACTGCCGCTCGGTCTCCACCCCCTCGATGGCCAGCAGTCCGCCCACCCGCTCGCACAGCTGCCGCATCGCGGCCACCACGGCCTGCCGTCCCCGGTCGGTGTCCAGCCGGGTGCACAGCGAGGCGTCGAGCTTGACCAGGTCCGGCGCGAGCTCACCGAGCAGCCGCAGCGGCAGGTCCCCGTCCCCGACGCCGTCCGCGCAGATCCGGTACCCCTCGTCGCGCAGCACCGACACCGACTCCAGCAGGGCGGCGTGCGGAACGTGGGTGAACGGCCCGACCAGGTCCAGGGTGACCTCCCAGGGGCGCCGGCCGATGTCGTGGACGGCCTTGCCCAGCGACGTCAGCCGCGGCAGCTCGGCGACCGTGGTGGCGAAGACGTTGAGGTGCAGCGGCAGCAGCGTCTCCTGGTGCGCCGCCGCCCGGACGGCGAGCGCCGCGAGTTCGGCGTCCAGGTCGGGGCAGCGCCGCGCGGACGTCAGGACGTCGACCGCGCCGGGCTCGGGTCGGGCGAGTATCTCCAGCGCGGCGACCGACCCGGTGGAGAGGTTCACCACGGGCTGGAAGGCGAATCGGAGCTGGTCCGTCCAGGCAGGCACGGGCAGTAGCTTGCCCGGCCCCCCTCGTGAACTGCGGCTGATTAACGCACTGTTCACGCATCCTTCCGGAGCGTACGGGCGGCTCCCGCGCGATGCACACAGCTCGTTCGACGGGCCGTGCGGCGGGCCCGTGCCGCCCCCTGCCGCCCGGCCCCGAACCCCGGTACAGTCACCGCGCGATCGTGCCGTTCGCGAAGGGGAGCGCCCGTGACCGAAGCCGCCCGCACCGACGCCCGTCCCCTCCCCCCGGTCGCCGCACCCGCCGTACGCCTCACCGCCGTCAGCAAGGACTTCGGCCCGTTGCGCGCCGTCGAGCACGCCGAACTCACCATTGGACAGGGTGAGTTCTTCTCCCTCCTCGGTCCGTCCGGCTCCGGCAAGACCACCCTGCTGCGCCTGATCGCCGGCTTCGAGCGCCCGACCGCCGGCCGGATCGAACTCGCCGGCCGCGACGTCACCGCCCTCCCGCCCAGCCGCCGCGACGTGCACACCGTCTTCCAGGACTACGCCCTCTTCCCCCATATGACCGTCGAGCAGAACGTCGCCTACGCCCTGACCGTCGCCGGGGTGCGCAAACCCGAACGCCTCGCCCGCGCCCGCGAGGCGCTGCGCACCGTGCGGCTCGACGGCCACGGACCACGGCGCCCGGCCCAGCTCTCCGGCGGTCAGCGCCAGCGCGTCGCCCTGGCCCGCGCCCTCATCGACGGCCCCGGACTGCTGCTGCTCGACGAGCCGCTCGGCGCGCTCGACCTCCGGCTGCGGCAGGAGATGCAGCGCGAACTCCGGCACATCCAGCGCGCCACCGGCGTCACCTTCCTGCTCGTCACCCACGACCAGGAGGAGGCGCTGACCCTCAGCGACCGGCTGGCCGTCCTCGACCACGGCCGCATCGTGCAGACCGGCCCGCCGCTGGAGATCTACGACCGGCCGGCCACCGCCTTCGTCGCGGGCTTCGTCGGCACCACCAACCTGCTGAGCGGCCCCGCCGCGGTCCGCGTCGTCGGCACCCCCGGCACCTACAGCATCCGCCCCGAACGGATCCGGCTCGCCGCCCCCGACGGTCCGGACGGCGCACCGGGACCGGACGAGCGGTGCCTGCCCGGCCGGATCACCGACATCGCGCACGCCGGCGCGCACACCCGCTTCGTCGTCCGGCTCGACGGCGGTGACGACCGGCTGACCGCGCTGCGGCTGAACTCCACGGAGCTGCCCGCCACGACCCGCCCCGACGCGCCCGTACACCTGCTGTGGAACGTCAATGACGTTCTCGCCGTGCCGGATTGACGGATCGCCGGAATCCGAGAGGGGGCAGGGACGCTGCGCGTCGGGCGTCGGACGCGCTCTGGTGGCACCGCGTCTGCTTCCGGATACTGGCGGGGCCCGACAGCCGTGCGCGACAGGGAGTTCACCATGCGCAACGCGAATCCGTGGAAGGCGGCCGTGGCGGCCGGCGTCCTGCTGCTGGCCGTCGCCTGCGGCTCCGGTGGTGGGGGCGAGGACGGTGGGGGAGCGACCGAGCAGAGGTCCGTGGGGAAGGGGGAGGGCCGGGTCGACATCATCGCCTGGGCCGGATATGTCGAGGACGGCTCCAACGACCCGAAGACGGACTGGGTGCACCCCTTCGAGAAGCGGACCGGCTGTCGGGTCAACGCCAAGATCGCCGGAACCTCCGACGAGATGGTCTCCCTGATGAAGACCGGCCAGTACGACACGGTCTCCGCCTCGGGTGACGCCACCCTGCGGCTGATCGCCGCCAAGGACGTGGCACCGGTCAACACCCGGCTGGTCCCGCACTACCGCGACGTCTTCGCCGGGTTGAAGATGCGCCCGTTCAACTCCCAGGGCGGGCGGATGTACGGCATCCCGCACGGTCGCGGCGCCAATCTGCTGATGTACCGCACCGACAAGGTCTCCCCGGCCCCCGACTCCTGGAAGGCCGTCTTCGACGGGGCCGCGAAGTACTCCGGCAAGGTCACCGCCTACGACTCGCCCATCTACATCGCCGATGCCGCGCTGTACCTGATGAAGACCCGGCCGGCCCTCGGCATCAAGGACCCCTACGCCCTCGATGAGCATCAACTGGCCGCCGCAGTAGTGCTGTTGAAGAAGCAGCGACAGCACGTCGGCGAGTACTGGAGCGACTACCAGAAGGAGGTGACGGCCTTCAAGGGCGGCGACAGCGTCATCGGCACCACCTGGCAGGTGATCGCCAACACCGCCAGCGCGGAGAAGGCACCGGTCAGGGCCGTCCTCCCGAAGGAGGGCGCGACCGGCTGGTCCGACACCTGGATGGTCTCCGCCAAGGCCCAGCACCCCAACTGCGCCTACAAGTGGCTCGACTGGATCATCTCGCCGAAGGTCAACGCCCAGGTCGCCGAGTACTTCGGCGAGGCGCCGGCGAACGCCGAGGCCTGCCGGGAGACCTCCGACCCGCACCACTGCGCCGTCTACCACGCCGACGACGAGGGCTACTACCGCCGCGTCCACTTCTGGACCACCCCCGTCCCGCAGTGCCTCGACGGCCGCACGAACGTCCGGTGCACCGACTATGCGGAGTGGACCCGTGCCTGGACGGAGATCAAGGGCTGAGCCCGGGGACCCGGTGCCCGTGACGACCCGCGAGCCGGGCGCCCGCACCCGGCTCGCGGCGCTGCTCGCCCCGCCCCTGCTGTGGCTGGTCCTGGCCTACCTCGGCTCCCTCGCCGTGCTGCTGCTCTCGGCCTTCTGGACCACCGACCCGTTCACCTCCGACGTGGTCCGCAGCTGGACCACCGACAACCTCCGCGCCGTCCTCACCACCCCCGTCTACCGCACCGTCGCGCTGCGCACCCTGGGCATCGCCCTCCTCGTCACCGTGCTCGACGCCCTGCTCGCGCTGCCCATGGCCTACTTCACGGCACGCGTGGCCCGCGGCCGGCTGCGCCGCGCCCTGCTGGTGGCGGTGGTCACCCCGCTGTGGGCCGGCTACCTCGTCAAGGCCTACGCCTGGCGGCTGATGCTCGGCGAGCACGGCGTCGTCAACGCGGCACTCGCCCCGTTCGGGCTGCACGGCCCCGGATACGGCACCACCGCGGTGGTGATCGTGCTGGCCTACCTCTGGCTGCCGTACATGATCCTGCCGATCCACGGGGCCCTGGAACGCCTGCCCGCGCACCAGTTGGAGGCCTCCGCGGACCTCGGCGCGGGCACCGTGCGCACCCTGCGCTCCGTCGTCGCCCCCGCCGTCCGTCCGGCGCTGCTGGCCGGCTCGGTCTTCACCTTCTCGCTCTCGCTCGGCGACTACCTCGCCGTGCAGATCGTCGGCGGCCGCACCCAACTGCTGGGCAACGTCATCGCCGCCCAGGTCACCCTCGACCTCCCGCTGGCCGCGGCGCTGTCCGTGGTTCCGGTCGCCCTGGTGGTCTGCTACCTCGCCGCCGTCCGCCGGGCCGGCGCGCTCGACTCGCTCTGACCGGTCCCGAAGGAGGCAGCCGGATGCACCTCACCCGCACCGCCCGGATCGTCCTCGGCTGCCTCACGGCCGCCGGACTCGCCCTGATCTACCTGCCGTTGCTGCTGGTCCTGCTCAACTCGGTGAGCGCCGACCGCTCGTTCGCCTGGCCGCCCGGCGCGCTCACCGGCGAGTGGTGGCGCCGCGCGCTGGACAGCCCGGGTGCGCGCGATGCGCTGTGGACCTCGCTGCGGGCGGGGTTGGGCGCCACCGCCGTCGCGCTGGTCCTCGGCTCGCTCGCCGCCTTCGCCGTGCACCGCCACCGGTTCTTCGGCCGGCGGACCGTCTCGTTCCTGATCGTGCTGCCGATCGCGCTGCCCGGCATCGTCACCGGCATCGCCCTCAACGCCGCCTTCCGCACCGTGCTCGTCCCGCTGGGCATCGGCTTCGGCCTGTTCACCGTCGTCGTCGGCCATGCGACCTTCTGCGTCGTCATCGTCTTCAACAACGTCGCCGCACGGCTCCGCCGGATCGCCCCCTCGCTGGCCGAGGCCTCCGCCGACCTGGGCGCCCGCCCCTGGCAGACCCTGCGCCACGTCACCCTTCCGGCGCTCGCTCCGGCCCTGTTCGCCGGTGCCCTGCTGGCCTTCGCGCTCTCCTTCGACGAGGTGGTGGTGACCACCTTCACGGCCGGTGCCGGCACCAGGACGCTGCCGATCTGGATCTACGAGAACCTGGCCCGCCCCCGCCAGGCCCCGGTCGTCGACGTCGTCGCCGCGCTGCTGATCGTCCTGTCGGTCCTCCCGGTCCACGTCGCCCAGCGGCTCTCGTCGGACCCGGCCGGCGGCCGACTCTGAGCGCCCGGGCGGCGGCGGTCGCCCTCGCCCGGCCCTGGCAGGGCGTCAGGGCCCCTCCGCCCTGCTTCTCCTGGACGCGCACCGCCCCCGATGCTATGTTGTTCTCGTTCCGAGAAAGACTCGAAGTGAGAATGACTGAATGACGGGGGCGGCCGTGGACGTGGACCGGCGGGACAACGGGGGCAGTGGTCCCGATGACGGCGACGAGCGCGCGTTCCTCGCGTCCTACGACCCGCGCGACTTCCCCGCCATCGCGGTGACCGTCGACATCGTCGCGTTGACCCTGCGCGCCGGGGTGCTGCACGTCCTCCTCGTCGAGCGCGGCGGCCGGCCCTTCCAGGGCGCCTGGGCCCTGCCCGGCGGCTTCGTCCGCGCCGGGCAGGAGTCGCTCGACGAGGCCGCGGCCCGCGAACTCGCCGAGGAGACCGGGCTGGACGCCACCCAGCTGGAGCGCGTCCACCTCGAACAGCTCGGCTCGTACGGCGATCCCGGCCGGGACCCGCGGATGCCCGTCGTGACCGTGGCCTACCTCGCCTTCGCGCCCGACCTCCCCGAGGCGCGGGGCGGCGGCGACGCCTCGTCCGCGGCCTGGGTCCCGGTCACCCGGCTGGACCTCGGCGCCCCGGGCGACGCGGCGGCCACCGAGGCGCGCGCTCCGCAGGCTGTCGGCGAACCGGACGCGGTAGGACCGCGTCCCCCACGACTGGGTCCGGGGCACGGGATCGACGGGGGTGGTTCCGTGCCCCGGCCCGCCGACGACGCGGCGCCGGCCGAGGATGCCGCTCCGGCGCCGCTCCCGCTCGCCTTCGACCACGCCCGGATCATCGCCGACGGACTCGACCGCGCCCGCGCCAAGATCGAGTACACCCCGCTGGCCACCGCCTTCCTCGGCGCGGAGTTCACCATCGTCGAACTCCGCGGGGTCTACGAATCCATCTGGGGCAGCCCGCTGCACGCCGGGAACTTTCACCGCAAGGTGCTCTCCGTCCCCGGATTCGTCGAGTCCACCGGCGCCACCGCGGCCCGCGGCGGAGCCCGTGGCGGCCCGCGGGCCCGCCTCTACCGCGCCGGCGACGCCCGGCTGCTGCACCCGGCGCTGCTGCGCCCCGACCGGGAGGACAGCGTGCGATGACCACCACGACGGCCGCGCACGCCCCGCGCACCCGCGCCGCTGCCCGGGCGGCGCTGGCCGCCGCCCACCGGCCCGCGGACCTCTTCCCCGCCGACGACACCGAGGCCGCCGGGACCTTCCGCAGGCTCGCCCGACTGCTCCACCCCGACACCGCCCCACCGGCCGAACGCCCCGCCGCCGAGGGCGAGTTCGCCCGCCTCAACGCCCTCTGGCAGCAGCGCACCGCCGCCGCCAGCCCCACCGTGACGGTGGCGACCCGTAACCGCACCTACACCCTCGGCGCGCCGCTGGCCACCGGCGACCTCACCGTGCTCCGCGAGGCCTGGTACGAGCAGGACGGCACCCGGCACCGCGCACTGCTGAAGATCCCGCGCGCGGTCACCGACAACGACCTGCTGGAGCGCGAGGCGGCGGCGCTGGACGGGCTGGCCCGGTACGGCGAACCGCGCCACCGCGGCTACGCACCCCGTCTGCTGGAGTCCTTCCGGCACCGCGCGCCCGACACCGGCGCCGAACGGCGCGTCAACGCCCTGGTGCCGCTCACCGGGTTCCACACCCTCACCGCGGTACGGGACGCGCACCCGGGCGGACTCGACCCGCGCGACGCCGCCTGGATGTGGCGCCGGCTCCTGGTCGCCCTCGGCTGGGCGCACCGCGCCGGCCGCGTCCACGGCGCCGTGCTGCCCGAACACGTCCTCATCCACCCGGGGCTGCACGGCCTGGTCCTCGTCGACTGGTGCTACAGCACGGCGCCGGGCGACCGCGTCCCGGCGCTCGTCGAACGCCACCGGGCCCACTACCCACCCGAGGTCACCGGCCGCCGTCCGGCGACCGAGGCCACCGACATCCACCTCGCCTCGCGCACCATCGAGGCACTGATGGGGGAGCGCGCCCCGCAACCGATGCGGGCCTTCCTGCGCGGCTGCACGCTCCCGTCTCCGCAGCGCCGCCCGCACGACGCCTGGCGGCTCCTCGCCGAGCTGGACGACCTCCTCGACCGGCTCTACGGGCCGCGCACCTTCCGGCCGTTCACGATGCCGGAGCCGGAGCCGGAGCCGGAGTCGGAGTCGGAGCGGGAACCGCAACCGGAGCCGGAGCGGGTTTAGATCCCGTACCCATAGGCGGCGCAGCCGTACGCGCCCCCCACGGGCGCACCTCACCTCGCCACACCTCACGACATCCGACCCACCACTCGACAGCTCACACCACAGTCCACACCACAGGGGGAATCCACCATGGGCAGCGGAATCTGGTCCACCAACGTCTACGGCGCCGCGGCGAGCTACCGCGCCGCCTCCGGCGCCAGCGCCTTCGACTACAGCGACCGCACCACCAGCTCCTCCCCGCGCCACACCTGGACGGCGCACCCGTCGCTCGACCCCAAGGGCCTGACCGTCCGGGAGAGCCGCGACTCCGACGAACACCCCACCTCGCTGGCCGTCTCCGTCCTCTTCGACGTCACCGGATCGATGGGCTCGGTGCCGCGGGTGTTGCAGACCAAGCTCCCCGAGCTGTTCGGCCTGCTGCTGCGCAAGGGGTACGTCGAGCACCCGCAGATCCTCTTCGGCGCCGTCGGCGACGCCACCTGCGACCGGGTGCCGCTCCAGCTGGGCCAGTTCGAGTCCGACAACCGCATGGACGACCACCTCGGCAACATCCTCCTGGAGGGCGGCGGAGGCGGCCAGATGACCGAGTCGTACGAGCTCGCCCTGTACGCCATGGCCCGGCACACCAGCATCGACTGCCACGAGAAGCGCGGCCGCCGCGGCTACCTCTTCCTCATCGGCGACGAGATGCCCTACGGCAAGGTCAAGGCCCGCGAGGTCCGTGCGGTCTTCGGCGACCAGCTCACCGAGGACATCCCGATCCGCACGATCCTCGCCGAGCTGCAACGGACGTTCGACGTCTACTTCATCGTCCCGGCCGGCGCCCTGCACGTCGGCAACACCGCCGTCCTGGACACCTGGCGCAAGCTGCTCGGCCAGAACGTCATCGAACTCGACGACCTCGGAGCCGTCTGCGAAACCATCGCCCTGACCATCGGACTCGGCGAGGAGGCCATCGACCTCGCGGCCGGACTCGACGACCTCGCCGACGTCGGCTCGGACGCGGGCGAGAGCGTCGGCAAGGCGCTGGCCACCCTCGGCCGCGGCCGGGGCGCCGTGGCCCGGTCCTCCGCACCGCTGATCGACGACGCCGGCGCCGGCGGCACCACCCGGCTGTAGGGACACCCCGACGACCTGCGAGGACACCCAAGGAAACGCCCATGCACACCATCGTGGTCGACCTCGGCTACGGCGACGCCGGCAAGGGCACCGTCGTCGACCGGCTCTGCGCACCCCGACCGGGCGCGGCGCCGGTCACGGCGGTGGTCCGGTTCAACGGCGGCGCCCAGGCCGCCCACAACGTCGTCACCACCGACGGCCGGCACCACACCTTCGCCCAGTTCGGCTCCGGCACCTTCAGCGGCGTCCCCACCCACCTGTCCCGCCGGATGCTGGTGGACCCGCTCGCGCTCGCCGCCGAGGCCCGCCACCTCGCCGCACTCGGCGTCCCGGCCCCGCTCGCCCTGCTGACCGTCGACCGACGGGCCCGGCTCACCACGCCCTACCACGCGGCCGCCAACCAGGCCCGGGAGCGCGCCCGCGGCACCGCCCGGCACGGCTCCTGCGGGATGGGCATCGGTGAGACCGCCGCCTATGCGCTGGCCCACCCCGACGACGCCCCCACGGCCGGCGACTGCACCTCGCCCGCCACCCTGCGACGCAAACTCACCCTGCTCCGCGACCGGTTGACCGACGAGATCGGCCCGCTCGCCGCCCCGCCCGTCGAGGCCTGCCTGGACGCCTTCGCGGCCTTCGCCGACCACGTACGGCTCGTCGACGGCGACCATCTGGCGCGGCTGCTGCGCACCGGTCCGGTGGTCTTCGAGGGGGCCCAGGGCGTGCTGCTCGACGAGTGGCACGGCTTCCACCCGTACACCACCTGGTCGACGACCACCTTCGCCGGGGCCGAGGACCTGCTCACCGAGGCCGGGGCGCCCGGCGCGGCCCGCCGCCTGGGCGTCGTGCGGACCCACACCACCCGGCACGGCCCCGGCCCGCTGGTCACCGAGGACCCGTCACTGGGCTCCCTCCTCCCCGAGGCGCACAACGGGACCGGCCGGTGGCAAGGTGCCTTCCGCACCGGCCACTTCGACGCCCCGGCGCACGCCTACGCCGTCGAGGTCTGCGGGGGAGTGGACGCCCTGGCCGTCACCCACCTGGACGCCCCGGCCCGGTCCCGTGGCGCCCTGCGCATGGCCTGTGCCTACCGCACCCCCGAGGGCACCTGGGACCACATCCCCACCACCCCAGCCGGCGACCTGGACCATCAACAGCGGCTCACCGCACGCCTGTTGGCCGCCACCCCCACCGCCTGGCAGTCACCGGGCACCGACCCGCACGCCTGGTGCGACGCCCTCGCGCACGCCCTGGACGCCCCCGTCGTCATGGAGTCCCACGGCCCCACCGCCGCCGACAAGGTCACCGGACGGGGAAGTCGAAGTAGGTGTCCGGAAAGGTCTCCGGCTGGAAGGTGAAGTGCCACCACTCCTCGGGGAGGTTGACGAACCCGGCCCGCTCCAGACCGTGCTTCAGCAGCAGCCGGTTGCGCAACTGCCGCCCGTGGATCCGCGGGTCGAGGGTGTGCGCGAGCGTGTCGAAGCAGTCGAAGCCGGTCCCCATGTCGAGCGAGTTGTCCGGGAAGCGCTCCGCCTTCGGCCCGTAACAGGACGTCAGCGGCTCACCCGGCACATACGGCCGGGTGGGCACCGCCGGCAGCCGCACCAGGGTCAGATCGACCGTACTGCCCCTGCTGTGCCCGGACTTGGCGGCGATGTACCCGTCGTCGAACAGCTTCGCCTTGTCCTCCCTCGGATAGAACTCGGCCTTCATCCGCTGGTCGCCGAGGTCCGTCGCCCACCGGACGAAGTGGTCCACGGCGCGCTGCGGCCGGTAGCAGTCGTACACCTTGAGCGTGTACCCGCGCCGCACGAAGGCCCGCTGGGCACGGTGCAGGGCCCGGGCGGCGTCCCGCGTCAGCAGGCACGTCGGCCGGCGGTAGCCGTCCACCGGCACGCCCATGAAGGTGTGCGGCGTGGCGTACCGCATCTCCTGCACGATCGTCGGGTCCACCTCGCGCAGCGCGACGAACTCCTCGGGCATCGTGGCCGGGGACGCCGCCCGGTGGGCGGCACCCGCCGCCGGCGACGGCGCGGTGGTGACGGTCATCAGGGCGGCGGCGGCAACGGCCAGGCCGCGCAGCGCGGCAGCGAGTCTCGGCATGGCCCTCGTCTACCAGGCGCGGCCGGGGCGGCGGAAGACCGCCACCCGCACCGCCACCCGCACCGCCACCCGCACCGCCGCCGGGCCCCGCCTACCCGTCCGCCAGCCCCCGCACCCGCACCGGGTACCCCACCGGCTCCCCGTCCCGCCGCTCCACCACCACCCGGTCACCCTCCCGGCGGGTGCTGAAGCGCTCCACGGTCGGCCGCTGCCAGCCGTCCCCGGCGTCCGGCACCACCAGGCCGCTGCCACCACGTCCGGCCGTCGGCGCCCACACCTCCAGCTCCGTGGCACCGTCCGCACCGGCCACCGGCATCACCGCACCTGCCCGCGCCAGCACCGGAATCCGCGACAGCGGTGCCTCCACCCACACCTGCCCGGGACCGTCGTACGCCCGCCCGCTCGCGGTGTCGTACCACCGCCCGCGCGGCAGCCGCACCGGCCGCCGGGTCACGCCCTCGGCCAGCGCCGGCGCCACCAACAGCGCATCGCCCAGCAGGAAGGCGTCCTCACAGTCCCGCAGCGCCCGGTCCCGCGGCGAGCTCCACCACACCGGCCGGACGTACGGTGCCCCGGTCAGCCGCGCCAACTGGCCCAGCGTCTCGAAGTACGGCAGCAGCCGCCGTCGCTCGTGCAGCACCGTGCGGGCGTGGTCGAGCACCTCCGTCCCGAACTCCCACGGCTCCCGGCGACCGGCCCGGGCCGCCGAGTGGGTACGGAACAGCGGCAGGTACGCGCCCAGCTGGAACCAGCGCAGATACAGCTCCGGCGACGGCTCGGCGGAGAACCCGCCCACGTCCGGACCGCTGTACGGCACCCCGCACAGCCCCAGCCCCAACACCAGCGACAGCGACGCCCGCAGCCCCGGCCAGCCGGTCGCCACGTCCCCCGACCAGGTGCCCCCGTAGCGCTGCAACCCGACCCAGCCCGAACGGGAGAAGAGGAACGGCCGCTCGTCCGGCCGCAGTTCGCACAGCCCCTCGAAGCCGGCCCGGGCCATCGCCAGACCGTAGACGTTGTGCGCCTCCCGGTGGTCACCGCCCCGGCCCTCCAGCGCGTGCCGGGTCGAGCGGGGCAGCGTCCGCTCCCCGAACGGGGCGAACGAGACCGGCTCGTTCATGTCGTGCCAGACGCCCGAGAAGCCCTCGGCCAGCCGCTCCGCGTACAGCGCACCCCACCACTTGCGCACCCGGGCGTCGGTGAAGTCCGGGTACACCGACTCACCGGCCCAGACCACCCCGCGCACCTCCCGCCCCCGCGCGTCCCGCACGAAGGCGTCGGCGGCCGCCCCGCCCTCGTACACCGCGTCCCCCGGCTCCGCCTTCACCGCCGGATCCACGATCGACACCAGCCGCACCCCCTCGGCCCGCAACTCCCGGGCCAGACCCGGCAGATCCGGATAGCGCGAGCGGTCGACGGTGAACACCCGGTGGCGGTCGTAGTGGTCGATGTCCAGATGGACCGCGGACAGCGGCAGATCACGCTCCTGATAGCCGGTCACCACCCGGCGCACCTCGTCCTGGCCGCCGAACCCCCACCGCGCGTGCTGATGGCCGAACGCCCACTGGGGCGGCAGCGCGGGCGCACCGGTCAGCGCCGTCCAGACCTGGAGCACCCGGGCCGGGGTGCCGGCCAGCACCCAGTAGCGCAGCGGCCCGCCGTCCATCCGCAGCTCGCAGGTGCCCGGCCGGTCGTGCCCCGAACCCGCGCCCTCCGCGCCCTCCCGGAGCAGCACCCGGCCGTCCCACGAGTTGTCGTGGAACACCAGGTGCGTACCGGCGTCCGCCACCACCAGCTGGACCGGCATCGTCAGCGACAGCGGATCGTCACCCGGCTCGAACGCCCCGCCCGGATCGGTGTTCCACAGCCGGTAGGAGCCGTCCCGCAGCCGCGGCCCGTGCGCCCGGCCGCCCAGCCCGAAGAACCGCGCGTCCGCGGCCACCTCCGAGCGCTGCACCCACCGCGAGGCGCCACCCCCCTCCGGCCGCCCGGCCCGCTCGCCCCCCGCCGCGGCGCCCGGCCCCTCCGTGCGGTCCCACCAGCGCGGCGGCAGCTCCCGCCGCAGCACCGCCCCGCCGGGCGTCCGCACCTCCACCGCGCCGTGCCGGGACACCACCACCAGCACCCGCTCCGAGACCACCCGCCAGCCGCCCTCCGTGTCGGGCTCCAGCACCGCCCGGGCATCGACGTCCGGACACGCCCCGGCCAGCGCGTACGAGGGCTCCGGCTCGGCGCCGTCCCAGCCGCAGAACACCGCACCCCCGGACGCCACCCGGACCCGCAGCGACGACCGCGCGAAGTGGATCACCCCACCGCCGGGGTGGGGCTCGGCGTCCCGCGCCGGCCCCGGCACCCGCGCCCGCTCCACCGTCCGCGCCGGCAACGCCCGGGCATCCGCCCGCCGCGCCCGCCACGCCGAGCGCACGGACCGCAGCCCCTGCGCCGACCCGACCGCCCTGACCACCCGTACCGACCGCACCAGATCACGCCCGTCCATGCCGGTCAGCCTGCCATTGACGCCACGGTGTGCGGGCACCGTTCAACTGCCGTTCACCTGCACGCGGTCACGCTCGGCCACGCCGAGGCCGATGGCCGCCGTCCGCTGGCCGAATCCCGCTGTATGCCTGGCGCATGCCCGGCGCCGGACCAGGCCCACGTGGCGACACCACACCCGGCCACCCCCGAATGTGGGGGGTCCACCCTGGTGCACGAGTCGATCACATGGCATCGTCCAGGCAAGCCGTGTCACGCGCACACGCACAGACGGGAGACCCCCGCCGCCGTGCGCGCCCGACGCAGACGACGCGTACCGCCCGGGAGCCGCATCATGACCACCGCACCGCAGTCCGCCGCCCAGCCGGAACCCCTCTGGCAGCCCGGACCGGACCGGATCGCCGGCGCACAGGTCACCCGCTTCCAGACCTGGGCCGCCGCCCACCACGGCGCGCCCGCCCCCACCCCCGGCGACCCCGCCGCCAGCTACGCCGCGCTGCACCGCTGGTCGGTCGACGACCTCCCGGCCTTCTGGCAGGCCACCGCCGAGTGGTTCGACGTCCGCTTCACCACCCCCTACGAAACCGTCCTCGCCGACCGAACGATGCCCGGCGCCCGCTGGTTCCCCGGCGCCACCCTCAACTACGCCGAGCACGCCCTGCGCGCCGCCGAGGACCCGGACCGCGCCGACGACCCCGCGCTGCTGTACGTCGACGAGACCCACCGGCCCACCCCCGTCACCTGGGCCGAGCTCCGCGCCCAGGTCGGCTCGCTGGCCGCCGCGCTCCGCCGCCTCGGCGTCCGCCCCGGCGACCGGGTCAGCGGCTACCTCCCGAACGTCCCGCAGGCCGTCGTCGCCCTGCTCGCCACCGCCGCGGTCGGCGGCATCTGGACCTCCTGCGCCCCCGACTTCGGCGCCCGCAGCGTCCTGGACCGCTTCCAACAGATCGAACCGGTCGTCCTGTTCACGGTCGACGGCTACCGCTACGGCGGCAAGGAGCACGACCGCCGCGACACCGTCACCGAACTCCGCGCCGAGCTGCCCACCCTGCGCGCGGTGGTGCACATCCCGCTGCTCGGCACCCCCGCCCCCGAAGGCGCCCTGAACTGGTCGGACCTGACCGATCAGGACGTCCAACCGGTCTTCGAGCAGGTTCCGTTCGACCACCCGCTGTGGGTCCTGTACTCCTCCGGCACCACCGGACTGCCCAAGGCCCTCGTCCAGTCCCAGGGCGGCATCCTGCTCGAACACCTCAAGCAGACCGGCCTGCACTGCGACCTCGGCCCCGACGACCGGTTCTTCTGGTACACCTCCACCGGCTGGATGATGTGGAACTTCCTCGTCGCCGGCCTGCTGGTGGGCGCCACCGTCGTCCTCTACGACGGCAGCCCCGGCCACCCCGACATCGCCGCCCAGTGGCGGGTCGCCGAAGCCACCCGCGCCACCCTCTTCGGCACCTCCGCCGCCTATGTCATGGCCTGCCGCAAGGCCGGTCTCCACCCCGCCCGCGACCTCGACCTCTCCGCCATCACCTGCGTCGCCACCACCGGCTCACCACTCCCGCCGGACGGCTTCCGCTGGCTGCACGACTCCTTCGCGGAGAGCGGCGCCGACCTGTGGATGGCCTCCGTCAGCGGCGGCACCGACGTCTGTAGCTGCTTCGCCGGCGCCGTCCCCACCCTCCCGGTGCACATCGGCGAACTCCAGGCCCCCTGCCTCGGCACCGACCTACAGGCCTGGGACCCCCAGGGCAAGCCCCTCGTCGACGAGGTCGGCGAACTCGTCGTCACCAACCCCATGCCGTCCATGCCCATCCGGTTCTGGAACGACCCGGACGGCGCCCGCTACCACGACAGCTACTTCGACACCTACCCCGGTGTCTGGCGGCACGGCGACTGGATCACCGTCACCTCACGAGGCAGCGTCGTCATCCACGGCCGGTCCGACTCCACCCTCAACCGCCAGGGCGTCCGGATGGGCTCCGCCGACATCTACGAGGCCGTCGAACGGCTCCCCGAGATCCGCGAATCCCTCGTCATCGGCCTGGAACTCCCCGACGGCGGCTACTGGATGCCGCTCTTCGTCCACCTCGCCCCCGGAGCCACCCTCGACGACGACCTTCGCGACCGCATCAAGCGCACCATCCGCGAGCAGCTCTCCCCGCGGCACGTCCCCGACGACATCATCGAGGCCCCCGGCGTACCGCACACCCTCACCGGCAAGCGCATCGAGGTCCCGGTCAAGCGCCTCCTCCAGGGCACCCCGCTCGACAAGGCCGTGAACCCCGGCTCCGTCGACAACCTCGAACTCCTCCGCTTCTACGAGCAGGTGGCCCGCGACCGCGCGCAGTAGCCCGCGCACCCGCCCGCGCCGGACCGGAGGCCGCTCGGAGGCCCACGGACCGGCGCGGGGCCGGCATTGTCAGACCCTCCGATTACTCTCGGTGACCAGTGGCGTGCGGTCCGCGCACACCACGCCGAGCACACCCAGGGGGAGTCATGACATCCACATCCCGGCCCGCCGGCCGCAGCGCGCGCGGCGACCGTACCGACGGCGCGGCCGCCCGTCGCGCCCTGCGCCGCGAAGTCCCCAGCGCCGCCGCGGTCCTCGCCGACGAGCGGGACTTCCGCGCCATGCGCCGCTACCGCAGCTTCCCGTTCGACGACCACCGCAGCTACCTCCGGCACCTGGAGTCCCTGCTGCGCGCCCTCAGCGCCCAGGGCGTCCTGACGACTCTCAGCCTCTTCGACCCGGCGGCCTACGAGAGGTACTGCGCGGACCTCGCCCTGGACCCGGACCGCCCGGACAGCCGCACCCGCTACACGGCCGAAGTCGCCCGTACCGGCGCGACCTTGACGTACGACGGCGAGCCGCTCGGCCAGCTCCTCCCGTTACTCGTCGAGGAAGCCGCCCGCCATGCGACCTGGCACCACGCCTCGGCCCTGCTGTCCCGGGCCGGCGGCTGCGAAGAGTGCGGTGCCGACCTCGCCCCGGCCGCGTTCACCCGGGCCACCCAGGCGCTCCAGCAGCTTCTGGCCGCCCTCGGCGACGGCGCCCACCACCTCGTCTGCTCCCTCGCGGCCGGCGACCCGTCCCTCCTCGCGGTCCTGCACGCCACCGCCCGCGACGGCGCCCCGCCCCAACTCGCCGCATCCGAGAGCCTCCTCTTCAGCACGGTCCTCGCCGTCGGCTTCGCCCTGCGCACCCCCGGCGGCATCGTCGCCCGCACCACGACCCGCCCCGCCGAGCACACGGACCCCACCGACACCGCCACCCCCGACCCCAGCACCGTCCGCGGCTGGTCCCTCCGTGACTCCTGGCTCCGCCCCCTCAGCGCCGCCGAGGTCTTCAGCGCCTACTGCACCGACACCGACACCGGCGAACCGATCCCACCCGAGCACGGCGTCGACTACGCCCCCGGCCTCCCGCTCACCCCACCGCCCGACCCCCACACCCACCACTGACCGTCACGCCCCCCCGAACGGCGAACGGCCGCCCCGCCACGAGGGCGGGACGGCCGTCAGCACACGGCGACACACGGGCCAGGGTGCCGCGCGGGATCACTCCCCGGACAGCACCGCCTGCGCGGCCGCCCGGGCATCGTCGGCCGTGTCCGCGGCCCGCGCCGCGGCCGCCGCACGCTCGCACTGGGCCAGCGTGTGCTTGGCGAGCGTCGCCCGCACGTAGGGGATCGACGCCGCGCCCATCGAAAGGCTGGTGACACCGAGCCCCGTCAGCACACACGCCAGCAGCGGATCGGAGGCCGCCTCACCACAGACCCCACAGCTCTTGCCCTCGGCCTTCGCGGCCTCGGCCGACGCCGCCACGAGGTCCAGCAGCGCCGGCTGCCACGGGTCCTGTAGCCGCGACACGGCGCCCACCTGGCGGTCCGCCGCGAAGGTGTACTGCGCCAGGTCGTTGGTCCCCAGCGACAGGAACTCCACCTCCTGAAGGATCGACCGCGCCCGGAGGGCGGCCGACGGAATCTCCACCATCGCGCCGAACTTCGCCTGGAGCCCGGCCTCCCGGCAGGCGTCCGCAAACGCCTTGGCGTCGATCCGGTCCGCCACCATCGGGGCCATGACCTCCAGGTAGACCGGAAGCCCCTCGGCGGCCTTCGCCAGCGCCGTCAGCTGGGTGCGCAGCACGTCCGGGTGGTCGAGCAGCGTCCGCAGACCCCGCACGCCCAGCGCCGGGTTCGGCTCGTCGGCCGGCGTCAGGAAGTCCAGCGGCTTGTCGGCACCGGCGTCGAGCACCCGCACCACGACCCGCCCCTCGGGGAAGGCCTCCAGAACCTTGCGGTACGCCTCGACCTGCTTCTCCTCGGTCGGCGCGTTCTTGCTGTCGTCCAAGAAGAGGAACTCGGTACGGAACAGCCCGACGCCCTCGGCCCCGGCCTCGACCGCCGCGGCCACATCACCGGGACCGCCGACATTCGCCAGCAACGGCACCTTGTGCCCGTCGGAGGTGGCACCCGGACCGGACGACGCGGCCAGTGCCGCCTTCCGCTCGGCCGCCGCCCGCTCCAGCTCCGCGCGCTTCTCGGCGCTCGGCTCCACGAAGATCTCACCGGTGCTGCCGTCCACGGCGATCACGGTGCCCTCGACCAGCTCACTCGCACCGGGGAGCGCGACCACGGCCGGCACGCCCAGCGCCCGCGCGAGAATCGCGCTGTGGCTGGTCGGCCCGCCCTCCTCGGTCACGAAACCGAGCACCAGCGACGGGTCGAGCAGCGCCGTGTCGGCCGGCGCCAGATCCCGCGCGATCAGCACAAAAGGCTCGTCACTGTCCGGCACACCCGGCATCGGCACGCCGAGCAACCGGGCGACGATACGGTTCCGGACGTCGTCGAGGTCGGCGACCCGACCGGCGAGGTACTCACCGGCACCCGCCAGCAGCGCCCGATACGCCGCGAACGCGTCGTACACCCCGCGCTCGGCGGTGCTGCCGACGGCGATCCGCCGCTCGACGTCCGCCATCAGCTCCGGGTCCTGCGCCATCAGCGCCTGGGCCTCCAGCACGGCCTGGGCCTCGCCGCCCGCCAGATTCCCCCGCGCTATCAGGTCGGCGGCGACCGCCTCCACGGCCTGGCGGGCACGCCCCTGTTCGCGCTCCGCCTCGTCCGCCGGAATCTGCTTGGCCGGCGGCTCCAGCACCGCCGTGCCCATGTGCCGCACCTCGCCTATGGCCACACCGTGGCTCACGCCGACGCCTCGCAGCGTTGTCTCCATTGCACCCGTCTCCGGTTGATGCGGCGGCCGGGCCGCCGCTGTGGATGTCGTACCTGCCGTTCGGGACGGCGCCCGGCTACTGCCAGGAGAACAGCTCGTCGCCGGCCTTGACGTCGCCGTCCTCACGGACGCCGCCGAGCGAGTCGGCCGTGGCCTCCAGCGCGACGACCGGGCAGATCGGCGACTTACCGGCCTCCTCGACCGCGGCCGGATTCCAGCGCACGATCTCCTGGCCGCGGGTGACGGTGTCGCCCTTGTTCACGAGCAGCTCGAAGCCCTCGCCATTGAGCTGAACGGTGTCGATGCCCAGATGGGTGAGCACGCCGTGTCCTTCACCGTCGACGACGACGAACGCGTGTGGGTGCAGCGAGACGAGCACGCCGTCCACGGGCGAGACGGCGGCAGAGGGCTCACGAACCGGGTCGATGGCGGTACCGGGACCCACCATCGCTCCGGAGAACACCGGGTCGGGCACGGCCGCGAGTCCGATGGCGCGTCCAGCGAGCGGGGACGTCACGGTGGTCATGGGAAGCCTCCCAGGGGTGGAGATTCATCAGGTCGCCGTCACTACCTGTCCTGGACGGCGCACCGTTCAGAAGCGTAAGTCATAAGAACTGACGGTTCCGCATGAGAGACACCGGTTGCACACCGCGAGTCCCGCTGAATCGATTTGCCTCGCCCACAGCAGGGCTGTACTGTCTGAGACCTGCCCCGGACAGCCAGACCGCAATCAACTGCGGTCGGTTGATGGTGGGCGGCACTCCTCTGCGTCTTGATCGCGACTCAAGAATTGCACGCTTCTGCATGCCTGCGGAAGAGCGGCGGTTCGAAAGCCGGAAAAGGCCTGATAGAGTGTGAAACACCGAAGGGAAGCGCCCGGAGGAAACCCGAGAGGGAATCCAAAGGAAGCGTCCGTTCCTTGAGAACTCAACAGCGTGCCAAAAGTCAACGCCAGATATGTTGATAACCCCGTCTGCCGGAAAACCTTCCGGTGACGAGGTTCCTTTGAAAAACACAGCGAGGACGCTGTGAACGAACGGGACTATTCCTTCCGCTCGTTCCGCTCAACGCGAGTGTTCACCGGGATAGCCCGGAAGCATTCACGGAGAGTTTGATCCTGGCTCAGGACGAACGCTGGCGGCGTGC
>NZ_JBEZIX010000017.1:0-164960 GCF_040651315.1 Streptomyces sp. NPDC048506 | reverse complement strand
ACCCCCACCGGTCTCCTTCCTTCCCACCCACGGGAGGGGACGGGCCGGAGGGGCCTGGTGTGTGGACGTAAAGCGAAGCAGTCCACACACCAGGCCCCGGAGGACCGTCACCGCACCCGACAGCCCCGCGCAGCGGCACCGCCCGCCGCAGGCGCCACGGCGACAAAGCCAACAACGTGGGGAGAACGCCGGCCGCCAGGCCACGGCGGGACGGCCGACAACGTGGGAAGCCAAGCCAAGCGCTAAGCGTTTTCTTAGGGGGGCGAAAATTTTCTTTAGCGTAGGGAATGATTGCACCCTGCGCCCCGTTGTACCCCTACGGAGCGCCCGGCAGCGAAGCCGCGCAATCCACACCATTCAGTTCTCCGCAGGAGGATCAGACGAAGGGAGAAGCCGGTATGCGCTTCGAGATCATGCGCCTGGACGACGTCGACGGCACCGCCGTGGACAGCACCGTCGTGGACGCCGCCTCCGTCAACCGGATCGTGCAGCAGGCCGCCGCCATAGGCCAGCGCATCTACATCCGCCCGGCCGACACCGCCGCCCGGTAACACCGACGCCCGTAGCCACGACTCCGCGGCGCCCCCGTACAACGTGTACGTACGGGGGCGCCGCGGCGTTTCGGGGCGGGGTCAGGCTGCCTGGATCACCTGGAGCACGCCGTTGATGATCTGCTGCACGGCGAGCGCGGAGAGCATCATGCCCGCCAGCCGCGTCACCAGGACCACTCCGCCGTCCTTGATCAGACGGATGATCACCAGCGAGAAGCGCATCACCAGGTACAGCACGACGTGGATCGCCACGATCGCCGCCCAGACGGAGACCTGGTCCGCGAACCCGTGCGCGTGCTGCACCGCGAGGATCACCGACACGATCGCACCCGGCCCGGCCAGCAGCGGCATGCCGAGCGGCACCAGCGCCACATTGACGTCCTTGGTCTGGGTCGGCTCCTCCGACTTGCCGGTCAGCAGGTCCAGCGCGACGAGCAGGAGCAGCAGTCCGCCCGCGATCATCAGGGCCGGCGTCGAGATGTGCAGCCGGCCGAGGATCTGCCGGCCGAAGAGACCGAAGACGGCGATCACGCAGAAGGCCACGGTGGCCGCCTGCCAGGCCATGCGGCGCTGCACCTTGGCCGGCCGGCCGGAGGTCAGGGCGAGGAAGATCGGAGTGATCCCCGGGGGATCCATGATCACGAAGAGGGTGACGAAAAGGGTACTGAAGACGGCGACGTCGAACACGGTGGTGGCCTTGCAAGTGGTGGTACGGACGAGCAGACGGGCGGGCCGGTGCGGTTATGCGGGCCCACAGGGGCCGGCGCGGTGCGCGGGCCCGGACGGGGAAGGGGAAGAGAGAGGGGACGGGCTGCCCTCAGCCGCCCGTGCCGGGTACGGGGAAGGCGCCGGTCGCACGGCGCACGATCTCGCCGTAGATCTCGGGGTCGGTGGTGTACTCGCCGAGCCGGCAGGTCTTGCGGCTGCCGTGGTAGTCGCTGGAACCGGTGGTCAGCAGGCCGAGGTCGGCGGCCATGGAGCGCAGCCGCGCACGGGTCGGAGCGTCGTGGTCCATGTGGTCGACCTCGATGCCGTCCATGCCGGCCGCGGCCAGCTCGGCCATCGCGCTCTCCGGTACGCAGCGGCCGCGCTTGACGGCCAGCGGGTGCGCCATGACGGTGACCCCGCCCGCGCTCTTGACCAGCCGGATCGCGTCGAACGGGTCGAGCTCGTGCTTCTCGACGTACGCCGGGCCGTCGCTGGAGAGCAGCGTGGTGAAGGCCTCGTCGACGGACCGGACCACGCCCAGCTCCATGAGGGCGGTGGCGATGTGCGGCCGGCCCACGGCGCCGTCCCCGGCGATCCCGGCGACCTGCTCCCAGGTGACCGGCATGCCCAGGTCGCGCAGCTTGGCGATCATGCCCTGGGCGCGCGGCACCCGGTCGTCGCGCACCAGCTCCCGCTCGCGGGCGAGTTCGGGCTCCTCGGGGTCGAAGAGGTAGGCGAGCATATGGAGGCTCACCCCGTCGATCCGGCAGGAGAGCTCCGCGCCGGTGACCAACGTCAGCCCCTCGGGCCGCGCGGCGCGCGCCTCGGCGTGGCCGGCGACGGTGTCGTGGTCGGTCAGCGCGACCACGTCCAGTCCGGCCGCGGCGGCGTTCCGCACCAGCTCGGCGGGGGTGTCCGTACCGTCGGACGCCGTGGAGTGGGTGTGCAGGTCGATGCGCACGACACGGACTCCAGACTGCTGCGGGACGGACTCGGGAACCCGCTCCGGGCGGACGCCGGGCACGGGCACACCGTAAGGGGACCCCAGCAGGATACCGGGCGGGCGGACGGCACCCGCCCACGGCGATCGCGGACGGTCAGCTCAAGATCCGCGGCGAGAGCGCCCCGCACGGCAGCAGGTCCACCTCGGCGCCCGCCTCGCGCAGATCCGTCAGCACCAGCTCGTCGTACATCAGCATCCCGGACTGCTCGGGCCAGGCGATCGCCCACAGCCACAGCCCGCGCGCCTCACCGGCGAAGACCGCGCGGTCCGCGGGGGCGCCGGCGACGTGCCAGAGGGGGGTGGGGCGACCGGCGGCGAGCACCTTGGCCTGCGGCGCTTTGTCCACGCACATGTGGGGGCCGGGGTCCGGGCCGTCTATGCCGGCGTAGCGCGCGCCCAGTCCGACGCCCAGTTCCTCGGCGATCAGCAGGAGTTCACCGGGGCCGCCCAGTGGTCCGGGGCCCGAGCAGGCCACCGCGGTCGCCCGGCCACCGCTGCGGTCGTCGCCGGCGCACGCCACGCCCGTGAAGAGCCAGCCGACCGGGAGCGGCCAGGGCATCCACACGGGCACCTGCGCGCGGTGCACGACGACGCCGAGCGCCTCGACGCTCGGCGGGACGACCGGCTGGAGCGGGTGCACGGTGCCGTGCACGGCGCACTGCCAGGTGTCGGAGAAGAGACCGGGCGCCCGCACCCGGCCTCCGCACTTCGGGCAACTGGGTTCGCCCCTCATAAGGACCAACGGTCCTCCAGCCCCGCCGTCGCGTCAAGGACGATCACCCGACCGGTGTGGGCCCTGAGGACCGCGCACCCACCGCACCGCTCGACCACCCGTTCGGGTGACGGGTGATCGAGGCCGTCCGCGACTCCGCGCCCGCACACGTACCGACCTCTCGGTGGACTCCCCCGCGAGCGGGCGAACGGGCTAGGGATCGCCGGTGCTCACGGGGGGGGTGTGAGCCGGTACGACGTGGCCGCACGCGGAAGCAGCGGAGCGGTCGACGGTCCGGCCGCGGCGAGCGGTACGTGCTGAACGACCGGTGTCGCGGCCACCTCGGCGACGGCGTACCTCCAAGGGCTCGCGGGGCTGCGCGCTCAGGAGGAACGCCCCGTCAAGTCCGGTGTGGTGAACGCCACTTGGCGAACCGGCCGGCGGAGCCGGGTGACGCGCGGTGCTTCACGACAGCGGTACGCCCGTGCGCAGCGGGTCGCGCAGGTCCGTACCGTGCTGCAACCAGCGCTCCTGGAGGGCGTCGGCGCCGTGCACCCGCTTCCAGGCGGCCTCGTTGGGCGTCATCGGCAACAGCGGGAGGAAGCGCACCGGATCCCTCGGCTCATCGAGTTCCAGGTCCTCGATCAGGCCGCCCGACTCGGCGACCAGCACCGAGGTGAACGCCGCGCCCGGCCACAGTGGTTCGCCCACGTCCAGCGAGGCCCCGGGGGCCACGATCACCCCTTCGACCTGCGGCGACGCGGCGAGCACGGCGAGCGGTCGCAGGACCTTGTCGGTGTCCGCGCGGCCGGCCCGTACCGAGAGCACGAGTTCGGCGCGCGGGCCCCGCAGCGGGTCGGCCAGCACGGCCGTGGGGTCGGCCATCGGCTGCGCGGACATCCCGAGCGTGGCGTAGCGCACCACATCGTCGTCCACGAAACGGAGCACCTCGATGCGCTCGGTCCCGAGGAAGGTGACCGCGGCGCGCGCGTCCGGCTCGCCCAGGCTCGTACGCAGCCGGGCTTCGACCAGCTCAAGAACGTCAGACATGCCGCGAGCATATGGCCAGCCCCTCGACCGCCCGTCACCCTCAAAGAGCTGCCCCGGAGCGCGTCAGCCGTTCGTATCGAACAGGCAAAGCGGCGCCTTATCGCATCAGACGGCTGATAGCCTTGCCGTCTGGTCAGGGAATGACGTCGTCCCCCAGCGGGGACCGGCCGGAGGAGGTGGGGCTGCGGTGGATCCGAGTCGACCGTGCAGTACCGATAGTTCTCCCGCCATCCCCCTCGCGCATCGCATCTCCTGATCCGAGAGCTTCCGTACCCCGCCGCCGCGCGGCGAAACCAAGGAAGCGCCTTTGCGCCGGATGTAGATGACGGAAGAGCGCCTTCGACTCTTTTTTTCCGTGTCTCTGCGAACTGCCGTCGCTGTTCCGCACCACGCTCTGCCCGCCCTCCCCGCCCGCCGCCGCGCGGCGGGACCCCGCGGACGTACAGTCAACGACGCTTGTACGCCTGCGTTCCGGGCAGCGTTGCGCCCCGCGCCCACAGCTGACGGCCGGCCCGTGAAGGAGCCTGCCATGTCGATGATCCGCGACCTGCGCGCCGCCGTCCGCCCGTCCCGGCGTCGCGACGCCCCCTCGTACCACCACCAGAGCGCCACCCCGGTCTGCGCGAACAGCGCCATCGTCGACTGCGGCGTCTACCGCGAGGGCCGCCGGATGAGCGAGCACGTCACCCCGGCCGAGGCGATGGCCCAGGTACGGGCGGACGGCGGCTTCGCCTGGATCGGGCTGCACGAGCCGACCGAGGCCGAATTCGCCGGTATCGCCAAGGAGTTCGGGCTGCACCCGCTCGCCGTCGAGGACGCCGTGCACGCCCACCAGCGGCCCAAGCTGGAGCGGTACGACGAGACGCTGTTCACCGTCTTCAAGACCGTCCACTACGTCGAGCACGCCGAGCTGACCGCGACCAGCGAGGTGGTGGAGACCGGCGAGGTGATGTGCTTCACGGGCCGGGACTTCATCGTGACCGTGCGGCACGGCGGCCAGGGCTCGCTGCGGGCGCTGCGGCACCGGCTCCAGGACGACCCGGAGTTGCTGGCCAAGGGGCCGTCCGCGGTTCTGCACGCCATCGCCGACCAGGTCGTCGACGGCTATATGGCGGTGGCCAATGCGGTGCAGGACGACATCGACGAGGTGGAGATCGACGTCTTCAGCTCGGGCACCAACGGCAAGGGCAACGGCACCAAGGGCTCCGCGAAGGGCGGCGACGCCGGGCGGATCTACCAACTCAAGCGCGAGGTACTGGAGTTCAAGCGTGCGGTGTCGCCGCTGCTGCGGCCGATGCAGCTGCTGAGCGAGCGGCCGATGCGGCTGGTCGACTCCGACATCCAGAAGTACTTCCGGGACGTCGCCGACCACCTGGCGCGGGTCAACGAGCAGGTGCTGTCCTTCGACGACCTGCTCAACTCGATCCTCCAGGCCAACCTGTCGCAGGCGGCGGTCGCGCAGAACGAGGACATGCGCAAGATCACGGCCTGGGCGGCGATCTTCGCGGTACCGACCATGATCGCCGGGATCTACGGCATGAACTTCACCTACATGCCGGAGCTGAAGTGGAAGTACGGCTATCCGGCGGTGCTGATCGTCACGGTCGCGATCTGTTTCGGCATCCACCGCGGCTTCAAGCGCAACGGGTGGCTGTGACGGCGGCCGCCTGCCGCTTCCGGCCGGGGGTCCGGGGGTTGCCCTCCGGGAAGACACAGCAAGCGCAACGGGTGGCTGTGAGGCACCGCCGTCCCACCTCCTGGGCGGGCCCGGGGAGCCGCGGCCGGGCCCATTAGGCTGAGCCGTATGACGGAGACCGTGTCGCAGGCCCTACAGGATCGGGCGCTCATCGAGGAGGCCACGAAGAAGTCCGGCCTCATCTGGGTGCGTGGGGCAACGGGCCCCGCCCGTGCGCTGTGGCACGTCTGGCACGACGGCGCCGCCTGTCTCGTGGGCGGCCCCGGCGAGCAGCCGCTGGCCGACCTCGGACTGACCGACGGCGGCCCGGCGACGGTCACCGTGCGCAGCAAGGACAAGGGCGGCCGGCTGGTCGCCTGGCAGGCCAGGGTGGTCGAGCCGGCGCCGGAGAGCGAGGCCTGGCGGGCCGCGGTCGAGGAGCTGAAGGGCAAGCGGCTCAACGCACCGGACGCGGACACCCTCGCCGAGCGTTGGGCGCGCGAGTGCCGGGTCCTGCGCCTGGAGCCGGCCGCCGACGAGGCCGTCCAGCGCCCCGGCCGGATGCCGGAGGGTTCGCACGCCGCACCGCCGCTGGCGTCCGCCGCGATCACCCGGCGGCCGATCCCGGCGGCGCTGCCCAAGCTGCTGCGCCGGGGCCGCAAGGGCTGACCGCGGGCGTCGCCCGCAATGCTCAGCCGGCGCCGGAGATCTTGCTTCCGTAGTCCACGACCTGGTCCTTGGCCGGGACCTTAAGGTCCACGTCCTTGCCCCAGTCGGCGAGCCGGACCACTCCCGCGTCGCCGGCGCGCTGCAACCGCAGCGGGTAGGGCGTGCCCTCCAGCGAGACGTCCAGGGTGCCGCCGGAGCCGGCGCCGGCGGTCAGCCGGACGGTGCGGGTGCCGTCGACGGTGCCGCGGTCACCGGCCGTCAGTTTGCCGTGCAGCCCGAGCAGGCTGGCGAGCAGGGTGTCCTTGTCGGTGAAACCGCTGAAGCGCTTGTAGACCGGGTCGGTGGCGGGCACCTTCACGTACTTGCCGCCGAGCTTCTGCGCCGCGGCGGGGTCGTGACCGCCCTGCCCGCCGGACGAGCCGCCCTGCTCGCCGGCCCAGAAGGCGGCGTCGGCCTTCAGGTAGAGCGCATGGCCCACCCGCAGCAGCTGGAAGCCGGCGGCCTTGGTGGTCAGCTCGCCCCTGGCGCCGTCCTCGGCCAGGCTCATGTCGAGCTTGTACGTGCGACCCTGGCTGACCACGTTGCCGGAGAGGTGCACCGTGTCCGCGTGCTCGGCCGCGGCCCGCGCCTTGGCCTCGATCGTGGCCGGCGGCAGCTTTCCCACCCCGTTGGTCCCGGCGTCCGGGTCCTCGCCCGCGCAGCCCGCCAGCGCCGCGGCCAGGGCCACGCAGGACGCCCCCACCAGCGCGAACCGGCCCGTACGGCGGGACCCGGCCAGGGGTCGGGGGCCGGCCCCGGGGGGGATTGCGCTCACGTCGGCTCTGCCTCCTGATGCGGGTGACCTCGACAGCCGTACGGCAGCGTACCTGCCACGCACCGGGTCCCGACCGGGTGCGTGGGCGGTCACCCTACGGCCGCTCTCCCCAGGGCGGCACGGACCCGGGCGGGTTAGCCTGAACCCGAATTGATGCCGTATTTCCGGCGACGGGAGAAGGGCGGCGCTCTGCATGGCAGTGGTGACTCCCCGGGTCTTCGTCTCCCACCTCTCCGGCAGCGCCGTCTTCGACCCCAACGGCGACCAGGTCGGCCGGCTGCGGGACCTCGTCGCGCTGCTCCGGGTCGCCGCCCGGCCGCCGCGGCTGCTCGGGCTGGTCGTCGAGGTGATCAGCCGGCGCCGGATCTTCGTGCCCATGACCCGGGTGACCGGCATCGAGTCCGGCCAGATCGTCATCACCGGCGTGATCAACATGCGGCGCTTCGAACAGCGGGCGTCGGAGACCCTGGTGCTCGGTGAACTGCTCGACCGGCGGGTGCGGATGGTGGAGTCCGGCGAGGAGGTCACCGTCCTCGACATCGGCATCACCCAGCTGCCCGCCCGCCGCGACTGGGAGATCGACAAGGTCTTCGTACGGAAGGGGAAGGGCGGGGCGCTGCGCCGCAAGGGCGAGGTGCGGACCGTGGAGTGGTCGGCGGTGACCGGCTTCTCCCTGGAGGAGCACGGGCAGGGCGCGGCGAGCCTGCTGGCCACCTTCGAGCAGCTGCGCCCGGCCGACCTCGCCGGCGTACTGCACCATCTCTCCGCGAAGCGGCGCTCCGAGGTCGCCGCGGCACTCGACGACGACCGGCTCGCCGACGTCCTGGAAGAGCTGCCGGAGGACGACCAGATCGAGATCCTCGGCAAGCTCAAGGAGGAGCGGGCCGCCGACGTCCTGGAGGCGATGAACCCGGACGACGCCGCCGACCTGCTCTCCGAGCTGCCGGAGGAGGAGAAGGAGCGGCTGCTGGCACTGATGCGGCCGGAGGAGGCCGCGGACGTGCGGCGGCTGATGTCGTACGAGGAGCGCACGGCGGGCGGGCTGATGACCACCGATCCGATCGTGCTGCGCCCGGGCGCGACCGTCGCGGAGGCGCTGGCCCGGGTCCGCGACCCGGACCTCTCCCCCGCGCTCGCCGCCCAGGTCTACGTCTGCCGGCCGCCGGACGAGACCCCGACCGGCAAGTACCTGGGCCTGGTGCACTTCCAACGGCTGCTGCGCGACCCGCCGTTCACCCTCGTCAGCTCGATCGCCGACACCGACCTGCCGCCGCTGCCGCCGGACACCGCGCTGCCGGAGCTGACCAGCTACCTCGCCGCGTACAACATGGTCGCCGCGCCGGTCGTCGACGACAGCGGTGCGCTGCTGGGCGCGGTCACCGTCGACGACGTCCTGGACCACCTTCTGCCGGACGACTGGCGGGAGGCCGAGCTGCACGGCGAAGGGACGCCCGGGCTGACCGGCGCCGGGCACCTGGGGGAGGCCGCGGATGGGCGCTGACGAGCGGGAGGGCCGGGAACGTACCCGGGCGAACGGTGCCTCGGCGGTGCGGCGGAGCGTCGCCGCCGACCGAGCGCGGGTACGCCTGGACCTGCCGCGCACGCCCCGCCGTACGTTCGTGCCGCAGTACGACCCGGAGGCGTTCGGACGGCTGTCGGAGCGGATCGCCCGTTTCCTGGGGACCTGGCGGTTCATCGCCTGGATGACCGTCACCATCATCCTCTGGGTGATCTGGAACATCGCCGCGCCGGCCCGGCTGCGGTTCGACGAGTACCCCTTCATCTTCCTGACCCTGGCGCTGTCCCTCCAGGCCTCGTACGCGGCGCCGCTGATCCTGCTGGCGCAGAACCGCCAGTCGGACCGGGACCGGGTCACCCAGGAACAGGACCGCAAGCAGAACGAGCGCTCCATCGCCGACACCGAGTACCTGACCCGGGAGATCGCGGCGCTGCGGATGGGCCTGGGCGAGGTGGCCACCCGGGACTGGATCCGCGACGAGCTCCAGGACCTGCTGCGGGACCTGGAGCTGCGGCAGCTGATCGAGGCGGAGAGTGACGAACGCGACCGCTGACGGGACTTTCCGGAGGCACCCTCACGCGCCGTACCATCGGGGCATGGCTACCGACATGCCCACAGGCCCCGCCCCGAGCGAGGACGCGATCCGCGCCGCACTCTCGACGGTGAACGACCCCGAGATCCACCGCCCCATCACCGAACTGGGGATGGTCAAATCGGTGGACATCGCGGCGGACGGCGCGGTGGCGGTCGTGGTCTACCTCACCGTCTCCGGATGCCCGATGCGCGAGACGATCACCAACTCCGTGCGCGACGCGGTCGCCGGGGTCGAGGGCGTGACCGGCGTCCGGGTCGACCTGGAAGTGATGAGCGACGAGCAGCGCAAGGAGCTGGCGACGTCGCTGCGCGGCGGCACCGCCGAGCGCGAGGTGCCGTTCGCCAAGCCCGGCTCGCTGACCCGGGTCTACGCCGTGGCCTCCGGCAAGGGCGGCGTCGGCAAGTCGTCGGTGACGGTCAACCTGGCCGCGGCGATGGCCGCCGACGGGCTGAAGGTCGGTGTCGTGGACGCCGACATCTACGGCCACTCGGTGCCCCGGATGCTCGGTGCGGACGGCCGCCCCACCCAGGTCGAGAACATGATCATGCCGCCGTCGGCCAATGGCGTGAAGGTCATCTCGATCGGCATGTTCACCCCGGGCAACGCCCCGGTCGTCTGGCGCGGCCCGATGCTGCACCGCGCCCTCCAGCAGTTCCTCGCCGACGTCTACTGGGGCGACCTGGACGTCCTCCTGCTGGACCTGCCCCCGGGCACCGGCGACATCGCCATCTCGGTGGCGCAGCTCGTCCCGAACGCCGAGATCCTCGTCGTCACCACCCCGCAGCAGGCGGCCGCCGAGGTCGCCGAGCGGGCCGGTTCGATCGCGGTGCAGACCCACCAGAAGATCGTCGGCGTGGTCGAGAACATGTCCGGCCTGCCCTGCCCGCACTGCGACGAGATGGTCGACGTCTTCGGCACCGGCGGCGGCGAGCGGGTGGCCGAGGGCCTGACGAAGACGACCGGTACGCAGGTGCCGGTGCTCGGCGCCATCCCGATCGACGTCCGGCTCCGTGAGGGCGGCGACGAGGGCAAGCCGGTCGTGCTGACCGACCCGGACTCCCCGGCCGGCTCGGCGATCCGCGCCATCGCCGGCAAGCTGGGCGGCCGCCAGCGGGGGCTGGCGGGCATGTCGCTGGGGATCACCCCGCGCAACAAGTTCTAGCGGTCGCGCGCCCTGGCTCGTACGGAGCCCGGGGGGCTTCCTGATGCCCGTTGATGCGTGCGAGGGGGCGGGTCCCCAGGACCCGCCCCCTCTGCCGTCCGCCGGCGCGCCGGGCCTCCGTACGCGCTGGTCAGCCCCGGTACGTGGCGATCTCCTTGATGACCGAGAAGCCGAGCCCGTAGGCGCTCATCCCGCGGCCGTACGCACCGATGTGCACGCCGTCCTCGGCGCCCTCGCTCGCCGAGCCCGCCAGCACCCAGCCGTACTCGGACTCGCGGTAGGCGAACGAGGTCGGCACCCCGTCCACCGGCAGCATCAGCTCGCTCCAGCTCCCGCCCCCGAGGTCGTCGGCCAGCTCCCAGGCGAGCATCGTCTGCTGGTCGAGCCAGTCCTGGCGCAGCGAGCGGTCCATCTGGGTCGGCCAGGTGTGGGCGAGCAGCCCCGAGCCGGCGAGCCAGGCGGCCGTGGAGACCGAGGTGGCCTCCAGGACGCCGGTGCCGTCGGCGCTGCGCCGCACGGGGCGGCTGGCGACCGTCACCACCACCGCGAACCGCTCGTCCTGCGGCGACTCCACCTTGATGGTGGGCTCCTCACCATGCCCGGTGGCGCCGTGCTCGACCGTTCCGTCCGCGGCCGCGCCGACCTGCATCAGCCAGCGCGGACCGGTGAATGCCTCATCGAGCCCGTACCACGGGAACGCTGCCAGCAGGTAGCCGTCGACCTTCCGGCCGGCCGTGGTGGTCGCCTCGTGATCCGCTGTCCGACTCGTCGTCTCCATCTGTGCGGAGCCTCCTTGTTGCCCTGCGTCGTGGGCGGCCCGCCCCCCTCAGGCGACCAAACCCCGGACACCCGGAGCATAGCTATAGGGGTCAACACAGCCCGGGCATACCGGAGTGTGTCAGGTAGCGTCGGCGTCGAACGGCGGACGCTCGTCCGGCCCCGTGTTTCCGGGCTTCTTGAGCATGTCCGGGCGGCCGCCTGCGGCCGGGGACTCCTTGGACAGACTCAGGCCTGAGCCGTTGGAGTGCGTGGCGGACGAACCGCTCCCGCGGCCGTGCACGGCGTCCGTGACCTCGGCCATCTCCTGCTTCAGATCGAAGCCGTTGCGGATCTCGGCGAGCTCCTTGAGGCCGTACTCGTCCTTCTCCAGGACGTGCTTGCGGACGAAGTTCTTGGGCTTGAGGTCCTCGAACTCGAAGTCCTTGAACTCGGGGCCCAGCTCGCTGCGAATGTCTTCCTTGGCGCTGTCGGAGAACTCCCGGATCTTCCGGATGACGCCCATGACGTCCTGGATGACCTTGGGGAGCTTGTCCGGGCCGAAGACGAACACGGCGAGGACCACGATCGCTACCAGCTCGAGTGGTCCTATGTCGAAGAACACCGTGCAGCTCCTTGGGTCATCCGCGGCCTTCGTAAGCCTATGGGCCAGGCCGACTATCACGGTACCTGGCTCCGCACGTCCGACGGGAGTCGCCCGTGCCAACACCGTGCAAACGATCAGCCCGTCGTGGAGGAACCCAGCCTGAGCCGTACGGACTGCTCCTTGCCACCCCTCTGGAGCGTCAGCATCAGCGTGTCACCCGGCCGGTGGCTGCGGATCTTCACGATCAGCTCCTCGCCGCTGTGCACCGCGGCACCGTCCACCTGGGTGATCACATCGCCGGCCCGGATCCCGGCCTTGGCGCCCGGGCCGTCAGGGGTGACCGGCGCCTTGCCGTCCTTGCTGTGCCGGCCGACCCGCGCGCCGTCCCCGGCGTACTCCATCTCCAGCGTGACGCCGATCACCGGGTGGGTCGCCCGGCCCGTGTTGATCAGCTCCTCCGCCACCCGCTTGGCCTGGTTGATCGGGATCGCGAAGCCCAGCCCTATGCTGCCGCCCTGGCCACCGCCGTCCAGGCCGCCGGCGCTGTCGGCCGCGCGGATGGCGCTGTTGATGCCGATCACCCGTGCCCTGGCGTCCACCAGCGGCCCACCGGAGTTGCCCGGGTTGATGGGCGCATCGGTCTGGAGCGCGTCCACGTAGGAGATGTCGCTGCCGTCGCCCTTCTTGCCGCCGGCGGTGATCGGGCGCTGCTTGGCGCTGATGATGCCGGAGGTGACGGTGTTGGCGAGGTCGTACGGCGCGCCGATCGCCACGACCGGGTCGCCGACCTGCACCGAGTCGGAGTTCCCGAGCGTGAGCGGCCGGAGCCCCGTGACGCCCTCGACCTGGACGACGGCGAGGTCGTAGCCCCCGTCCTGCCCGACGACCTTGGCCTTGGCCGTCTGTCCGCCGCTGAACGTCACGGATATCTCGCCGCCGCTCCCGGCCGGCTCCACTACGTGGTTGTTGGTGAGGATGTGGCCCTGCCGGTCGAGGACGAAGCCGGTGCCGGTGCCCTGCTCGGCGTTGCCCCGGACGTGGATCGTGACCACCCCGGGCAGCGCGGCCTGCGCGATCCCGGCGACGCTGTCGGGCTTGCGGCCGCCCTCGTCACCGGCCGCCTGCGGCAGCTTGATGTCGTTGATCCCGCCGTAGCGCTCCACATACGCGCCGACCCCGCCGCCGACCCCGCCGGCGATCAGCGCGAGCGCCACCGCGCCGACGGCCAGCAGCCCACGCCGACTGCGCCGCCCGGCGCCGGGCGGCGGCGGTACGGACGGGCCGCCCTGTAGGGGCGCGCTCCAGGGGTCGTACTGCTGCCAGGCGCCGTGGCCGGCCGGCACCGGATCGGGCCCCCGGCCACCCGGTACACCGGGCTGCGGCTGCGGCTGCGGCTGCGGCTGCGGCTGCGGCTGCGGCTGCGGCTGCGGCTGCGGCTGCGGCTGCGGCTGCGGCTGCGGCTGCGGCTGCACGGGAACGGCCGGTTCGGCGGCGGGTGCGGGGTGCGTGGACTCGGCCGGGCGGGCCGGGTGCGGCTGCTCACCGGTCGGGCCGGTCGGGCCGGTCGGCGCGCCGTCGGCGGTGGCCGGCGGCAGGGGGGACGACGCGGCGATCCCGCTGCCGTCCGTGCCCTGCGGCACGGCGGGCGGCGGGGACTGCGGCGCGCTCGGATAACCCGCGGCCGGCGGCGAAGCACCGTACGGCGGCATCGGCCCGGCGGGCTGGGGGTACATCCCGGCGGTAGCCGGGGGAGGGAGCACGGTGCCGTGCGCGGGGGTGGCCACCGGGCGTTGCACGGGCGGCGCGGGCGCCCACGGCCCGGGGCCGCCGTACGGAGGCGTGCCGTACGGGTCCTCGGGGTGCAGCGGCTGCTGGCGCTGCGGCGGCGCGCTGGGCGTCTCCGCGGACACCGACGGCGCCGGGGCCGCGGGGGCAGCCGGCGCCAACTCCTCCGCTGCATCGGCCGCTTCGGCCGCCGCTGCCTCCGGCGGCCGCACGACCCAGTCCGCCGGCTCCTGCGCCCCGGATATCCCGGAGGCGTCGGACGCATCGGCCTGTGCCGGGTCCGCCGAGCCGTCTGCGGACGGCATCGCCTGCGGGCCGGCCTCGGCGGACGACCCGGTGCCCGGGGTGTGTCCCGGACGGCTCCACCACTTCAGCTTCGCCCCGGCAGCCTTACCGTCGTCCATGCTCTCCCCAGAATTCGCCCGCGCACACGCGGGCCACCGCCACCTCGCGGCACCTGACCGGTCCCCCGGTCAGGGGTGCGCCGCCCCACAGGGATTCAATCAGTTCCGTGCGGGGCTGCGCAGGGGCCGGTCAGCGCCGGGCGGCGGCGGTGTCCGGGGAAGCGGAGCCGGCGGCCGCGGAGCCGATCAGCGGCCGCTTGGGCTCCAGCGGCGGGAGCGGGGGCGGGTTGCGGTGCGCCGGGGCGCCGCTCGCGGCTATCAGGGGCGACAGGCCGAACCGACCGGCCGGCTGGTCCGTTGCCGGCGCGGACGGCACCGACGCGGCGCCGGGACCGTAGAGGGCCAGGGCGCTGGGTGCCGGCGCGAGGGTCGGGCCGCCGGACGACGGCCACGTCCGCTGCCGGGCGTTGCCGGTCCGCAGGAACTCCCCGCTGCGGAGCAGCGAACCGCTGTCGGCCGCGGGGCTGACGCTGAGCGGGGTGACGGCCGTGCCGCCGCCCTCGGGACGCCCACCGCCCGGATCGACGGCCGCCTCCAACGGCAGGGCGCCGCCGAGCGCAAAGGCCGCGAGCGAGACCGCACCGGCCGCCGCGAACGCGAACCGGCGCCGCTGCGCGGGCCGTTCGGCCTCCTGGGCGCGGAAGCCGCGCGGACGGGACTGCGGGGGAACGGCGGGCATCGCAGGGCCGGAGTGGTTGCCGGAGGGGACGTAGCGGAACGGGCTGCCGCCCCGGGCGAATTCACCGCGCCCGAAGCTGCCGTTGCCGAGCCGACTGCCGGGCCCGTCGGAGTCTCCTCCGGGCAGCTGTTGCAGGCGTGCCAGGAACCCCGCGGAGGGCCCGGGGGGCGCCGCCTCGGCGAACACGCTCTTCAGCCGACGCTGGGCGTCGGCCTCCGCCTTGCACTTTCCGCACGTCGCAAGATGCGCGAGCACCCGCTCGCGCGCGTCATGCCCCAACTCGCCGTCGACCAGGGCCGCGAGGCGGTCGCCGAGATGCTGCTCGGCGGGGGACGGACCGCCACTGAGGCTCACGCGATTCCGACCTCCCCCGTGGGCACCACGGCCAGCGACCGCCGCTGCCGGGTCTCCTCGCTGCGCGTCGCCGGGGCGCGGTGCTTGAGCGCCTTGCGCAGGTGGGAACGGCCGCGGTGGATCCGACTGCGGACCGTACCGAGCTTGACGCCGAGCGTCGCGGCGATCTCCTCGTACGACAGGCCCTCGATGTCGCAGAGGACGACCGCGGCCCGGAACTCGGGCGCGAGGGTGTCCAGCGCCTGCTGCACATCGGCGTCGAAGTGACTGTCGTCGAACTGCTGCTGCGGCGCGGGCTCACGGCTGGGGAGCTTCTCGGCGGCGTCGTCACCGAGCGCATCGAAGCGGATACGCTGACGGCGCCGGACCATGTCCAGGAAGAGGTTGGTCGTGATGCGGTGCAGCCAGCCCTCGAAGGTGCCGGGGGTGTACGTCGACAGTGAGCGGAAGACGCGGACGAACACCTCCTGGGTGAGGTCCTCGGCGTCGTGCTGATTGCCGGTGAGGCGGTAGGCGAGGCGGTAGACCCGTGCGCTGTGGGTGCTGACGATCTCCTCCCAGGTGGGCGGAGTCCACGCCTGCGCATCCGCGTCTGCGGCAAAGGTCGCGGTAGGTGCGGAGTCGGTGGTGCGGAAACGGTCAGCGGTGTTGGTCACGGATTTCGGCTCGGCGAACGACCTTTTCAAGCGCCTCAGCACTCCTCGGTCACCCGCCGCAGCCGCACCTCCCCTGGTGGCTCTGGTGGTGTCCAGTAGAGCCCCTACCATATCCACCTCGCCCGTTAGCTCCGGATAAGCAGTTTTGACCTGCATTTGGTCCTGCTTCTGGCTGTGATTTCCCTGATTCCCGTCTCGCGCGGTCTTCACCACTGCGTCCCCCCGTCTTTCCCCTACCTCTCCTTAACGCCCGGTCCCATCTGCGGGTTCCCGCAGACAGCGGATACAGTCACGGTTGCGTCAACTACGGGGACAGGAGAGGGCCATTACCGGCAACCGGCAGACGAGCTTGGCATTCGCCGAGGCGTACGGCGCCGGGACCATCGACGGCACCACCGAGGCCGCCCTGCGCTGGTCCCGCGACCGCGCGACGGAGGCCGGCATCCGCACGGTGACGACCGGCACCGGCGCGGCCCTGCGGCTGCTCGCCGCCGCCGTGGACGCCAAGGCGGTCGCCGAGATCGGCACCGGCACGGGCGTGTCGGGCATCTACCTCCTGCACGGCATGCGGCCCGACGGGGTGCTGACCACCGTGGACTGCGAGCCCGAGCGGCAGGCCTTCGCCAAGCAGGCGTTCCGCGCGGCCGGCTTCGCCGGGAATCGCGCCCGTTTCATCCCCGGACGGGCCCTGGACGTCCTGCCGCGGCTCGCGGACGGCGGATACGACCTGGTCTTCTGCGACGGCGACCTGGTGGAGTGCCTGGAGTACCTCGCCGAATCGTTGCGTCTGCTGCGCCCCGGGGGCCTGGTCTGCTTCGAGGGCGTCTTCGCGGACGGCCGTACGGTCGATTCGGCGATGCAGCCGGCCGAGGTGCTGCGGCTGCGCGAGCTGCTGCGGGCCATCCGGGAGAGCACGACGCTGGTGCCGTCCCTGCTGCCGGTCGGCGACGGGCTGCTCTGCGCGGTCAAGCGCGGCTGACCCGCGACCCGGCGGCCCCACACGGCGACGCCGGCCAGGTGGCACACGCAGGCCCGCGACGCGGATACAGCCATATGTAACCCACATACAGCCCACATACAGACACATACTGAACGGCCCCGGCACACGGCGCGCATCAACTGCGCGCCGCCTGCCGGGGCCGGGGTGGTGCGACTGGGGGTACCGAGGGCCGTCAACCCAGGGGATCCGCCGGTTCCACCGTTGTTTCAGACGGTGACCTTCTCCAGGGCCTCACCCAGGGCCTTGGCCTCGTCGGGGGTCAGCTCGACGACGAGCCGTCCGCCGCCTTCGAGCGGAACGCGCATGACGATGCCCCGCCCCTCCTTGGTCACCTCGAGCGGGCCGTCGCCCGTCCGCGGCTTCATGGCCGCCATGCTCGTTCCCCTTCCTGAAACCAGCTCATCTCAGCCGACGGCCCGAATAGGCACGTGTCACCGGCATCGAACACATTGCTTCCAGGCCATTATCCCGCATCGAACGACCCGATGACCAACATCGGGGAGCATCCCTTCGGCAACGCGCTCTCTCAAACCCACCCAATTCGGGGAGCGGGCTGCGATACTCCGCCACCCACCGACGTCCGACGCGGCCGCATTCTTTGATGTACGTCACATGCGAACGGTCGTTGATCTCCGGCATCCTGAGCGCTGACTGCCGCTGCCGAGCAGTCCGAGCCGCGACGGAGGGGACTCCCACTATGGCCGACACCGTGCTCTACGACGTGACCGACGGACTCGCGACGATCACACTCAACCGCCCCGACGCGATGAACGCGCTGAACATCGAGGCGAAGGTCCAGCTGCGGGACACCCTGCGGGAGGCCGCGGCCGACCCGGCCGTGCGCGCCGTGCTGCTGACCGCCACCGGGCGCGCGTTCTGCGTCGGGCAGGACCTCAAGGAGCACATCGGCCTGCTGGCGGCGGACCGGGCGAACGGCTCCGGGAACACCATGAGCACCGTGCGTGAGCACTACAACCCGATCGTGACGGCGCTGACCGAGATGCCCAAGCCGGTGGTCGCCGGCGTCAACGGCGTCGCCGCGGGCGCCGGTGCCGGCTTCGCGCTGGCCGCCGACTACCGCGTCGTCGCCGACTCGGCGTCGTTCAACACCTCCTTCGCGGGCGTCGCGCTGACCGCCGACTCCGGGATGTCCTGGACGCTGCCCCGGCTGATCGGCCACGGCCGGGCCGCCGACCTGCTGCTCTTCCCGCGCAGCGTCAGCGCCCAGGAGGCGTACGAGCTGGGCATCGCCAACAAGGTCGTACCGGCCGAGGAACTGGCGGACGAGGCGGCGGCCGTCGCCCGCCGGCTGGCCGAGGGCCCGACCGCCGCCTACGCCGCGATCAAGGAGTCGCTGGCCTACGGGGCCGGGCACTCGCTCGCCGAGACGCTCGGCAAGGAGGACGAGTTGCAGGGGCGGGCCGGTGCGTCGGAGGACCACCGGATCGCGGTCGAGGCGTTCGTGAAGAAGGAGCGGCCGGTCTTCCTGGGGCGCTGACCCGACCCGGCGGCCGGACCCGCGCCCCGGCACCCGGCTCAGCCGGCCGCCGCCTCCACCGCCGCCCGGACGTGACAGGCCGCCAGATGGTCGTTGACCAGACCGCACGCCTGCATCATCGCGTACGCCGTGGTCGGGCCGACGAAGCGGAAGCCGCGCTTCTTGAGGTCCTTGGCGAGCGCCGTCGACTCCGGGGTGACCGGTTGTACGTCGCCGAGGGTGCGGGGCACCGCCCGGCCGGCGCGGTCCGGGGCGTAGGACCAGATCAGCTCGTCCAGCTCGCCCGGGGCCAGTTCGGCGGCGACCTTGGCGTTGTTGATCGTCGCGGCGATCTTGGCGCGGTTGCGGATGATGCCGGGGTCGGCGAGCAGCAGCTCGGCGTCCGCCTCCGTGAACCGCGCCACCTGCGCGATCCGGAAGCCGGCGAAGGCCGCACGGAAGCCGGGGCGGCGGCGCAGGATCGTGATCCAGGAGAGCCCCGACTGGAACGCCTCCAGGCTCATCCGCTCGAAGAGCGCGTCGTCGCCGTGGACCGGCAGGCCCCATTCGGTGTCGTGGTAGGTGCGGTAGTCGGCCATCTGCTCCGACTCCATCCCCCACGGACAGCGCGGGACACCGTCCGGTGCCGTCACCACACCCCGGCTCATGACTGGTCCTCGCCTTCCGTCGTGCGGAACGATTCGGGGGCTCCGGGGGCCTGTGGACCGGTGGCCCCGGGAGGTGCGTCCCGGTCAGCGGCGCCCTCTATCAGCCCCGGGCCGCCCATCGCCGCGGCATGGGCGCCGGCCAGCGCCGCCTCCAGCTCGGCGATCCGGGCGTCCCGCTCGGCGAGCTCGGCGCCCAGACGGTCCAGGACGTCGTCCACGTCGTCCATCCGATAGCCGCGGACGGCCACCGGCAGCCGGACGGCCTCCACGTCGGCGCGGCCCACCGGGCGGTCCTCGGGCAGCGGGTCGGACAGCCGGTCCGGCTCGGAATCCCGCAGCCCCCCGCCGTCACCGCCGACGACCACGAGCGTGACCGCGGCCACCACCACGACCATCGCGATCAGCAAGAACCAGAACACGACCAACTCCCCGGACTATGTGCCTGCACCGATCGTGCCATGCGGGTCCGACAGTTAGGGTCGCTCCCGGACCACGGAGAGGGAGTCAGGGAATGCTGCGGCTGGGGAATCGCGAGTTCGGGACGCATGAGCCGGTGATCATGGCCATCGTCAACAGGACACCGGACTCGTTCTACGACCAGGGCGCCACGTTCCACGACGAGCCCGCGCTCGCCCGGGTGGAGCAGGCGGTGGCCGACGGCGCCGCGATCATCGACATCGGCGGCGTCAAGGCCGGCCCCGGCGAGGAGGTGAGCGCCGAGGAGGAGGCCCGCCGCACGGTCGGGTTCGTCGCCGAGGTGCGCAAGCGCTTCCCCGACGTGGTGATCAGCGTCGACACCTGGCGGCACGAGGTCGGCGAGGCGGTCTGCGAGGCCGGCGCGGATCTGCTCAACGACGCCTGGGGCGGTGTCGATCCCCGCCTCGCGGAGGTCGCGGCACGCTACGGCGTCGGCCTGGTGTGCACCCACGCGGGCGGCGCCGAGCCGCGGACCCGCCCGCACCGCGTGACGTACGACGACGTCATGGCCGACATCCTGCGGGTGACGCTCGGACTGGCCGAGCGGGCAGTGGAGTTGGGCGTGCGGCGGGACGCGATCCTGATCGATCCGGGGCACGACTTCGGGAAGAACACCCGGCACAGCCTGGAGGCCACCCGCCGGCTGGGCGAGATGACCGAGACGGGCTGGCCGGTGCTGGTGTCGCTGTCCAACAAGGACTTCGTCGGCGAGACGCTCGACCGGCCGGTCAAGGAGCGGGTGCTGGGCACCCTGGCGACCACTGCGGTCTCGGCCTGGCTGGGCGCCCAGGTCTACCGCGTCCACGAGGTCGCCGAGACCCGGCAGGTGCTGGACATGGTGGCCTCGATCGCCGGCCACCGGCCCCCGGCGGTCGCCCGCCGGGGACTGGCCTGAGTCCCGGGCACCGGGCCGCCGGTCCGGGAGGCCGGGCCCGGCGGTCGGAATGCCGGGCCCGGCGGTCGGGACCCGGCTAGAGTCCGACCTCCTTCGTCAACAGCGCGATCGCCTCGTCCACGTCGTCGCTGAGGTGGAAGAGCTCCAGGTCGTGCATCGACGCCTTGCCCTCGGCGATCAGGGTGTCGCGCAGCCAGTCGACCAGTCCGCTCCAGTAGGCCGTGCCGAACAGCACGATCGGGAAGCGGGTCACCTTGCGGGTCTGGACGAGGGTGAGCGCCTCGAAGAGCTCGTCGAGGGTGCCGAGTCCACCGGGGAGCACCACGAACCCGCGGGCGTACTTCACAAAACAGGTCTTCCGGACGAAGAAGTACCGGAAGTCCACGCCGAGGTTCACGAAGTCGTTCATGCCCTGCTCGAAGGGCAGCTCGATGCCCAGCCCCACGGAGACGCCGCCGGCCTCGTGGGCGCCCTTGTTGGCGGCCTCCATCGCGCCCGGGCCGCCGCCGGTGATCACCGCGAACCCGGCGTCGACCAGGGCCCGACCGATCCGCACGCCGGCGTCGTACTCCTTGGAGTCGCGCGGCGTACGGGCCGAGCCGAAGACGCTGACCGCCGGCCCCAGCTCGGCCAGCGCGCCGAAGCCCTCGACGAACTCCGCCTGGATGCGCATGACGCGCCAGGGGTCGGTGTGCACCCACTCGGAAGGGCCCTCGGAGTCCAGCAGCCGCTGGTCCGTCGTGCCGGCCTGCACCTGGTCGCGGCGGCGCAGGACGCGGCCCAGCCGCTGCTCCTCGGGGGTCGGTGCTCCCTCGGGACTGGCCATGACGTGCTCCCTCCGCAGACGATCGTTTGCCGTTTCAGCGTAGATCCACGGACGTGAAGCGCAGGGGAATTCGGCAGGACCGAGAACGGTCGGCGGCCGGTCCCCACGGCACCGGCGGGACCAACCGGAGGCGGCGGTCAGGCGGTCAGGCGGTCAGCCAGGCGCGCAGCCGCTCCTCGCAGTGCAGGATGCGCGCCACCTCGACCCGCTCGTCCGTCTTGTGCGCGAGCAGGGGGGCGCCAGGGCCGTAGTTGACGGCCGGGACGCCCAGGGCGCTGAACCGGGAGACGTCGGTCCAGCCGAACTTGGGCATCGCCCGGCCGCCGACCGCCTCCATGAAGGCCCGCGCCGCCGGGTGGGAGAGTCCGGGCAGGGCGCCCGGGGAGTGGTCGTCGACGACGAACTCGTCCACCGGGCAGTCCGCGAAGACCTCGCGCACGTGGGCGAGGGCCTCGTCGGGGGTGCGGTCGGGCGCGTAACGGAAGTTGACGGTGACCGTGCAGGCGTCGGGGATGACGTTGTTGGCGACGCCGCCCTCGATGCGGACGGCGTTGAGGCCCTCGTGGTACTCGAGGCCGTCGATCACCGGACGGCGCGGTTCGTACGCGGCGAGCCTGGCCAGGATCGGCGCGGCGGCGTGGACGGCGTTGGCGCCCATCCAGCTGCGGGCGGAGTGCGCGCGCTCCCCGGTGGTGCGCAGCAGGACCCGCAGGGTGCCCTGGCAGCCGCCCTCCACCTGGCCGTCGGACGGCTCCAGGAGGACAGCGAAGTCCCCGACGAGCCAGTCGGGGTGCGCCTCGGCGACGCGGCCGAGGCCGTTGAGGTGCGCGGCGACCTCCTCCTGGTCGTAGAAGACGAAGGTCAAGTCGCGGTTGGGCGCCGGGACCGTGGCCGCCATCCGCAGCTGGACGGCGACACCGGACTTCATGTCACAGGTGCCGCAGCCCCACAGGACGCCCTCCTCGTCGAGCCGGGACGGCACATTGGGAGGGTTGTCCGCGATCGGGACGGTGTCGAGGTGCCCGGCGAGCACCACCCGCTCGGCGCGCCCCAGGTTCGTGCGGGCCACGACGTTGTTGCCGTACCGGTCGACGGTCAGGTGCGGCAGCGCGCGCAGCGCCTGCTCGACGGCGTCGGCGAGGTCCTTCTCATCGCCGCTCACCGAGGGGAAGTCGACCAGCTGCGCGGTGAGCGCGGCGGCGTCGAGCGACAGGTCGAGGGCGGGGTGGTGTGTGGAGCGCTCCATGGATCCGACCCTATCGGCAGCACTCCAGTACGGTGGGCTCGTGCCAGCCCAGCCCGTTTCCCCCACCCGCCGCACCCGCCTCTGGCGTTCCGCCGCGGCCGTCGCCGTGCTCCTTGGGCTGGCCGGCTACCTCCTGGTGCAGTACATCACCGGTGGCCCCGGAGCGCCGCACTGCACGGTGCGCGCCGAGGGGGACGAGAAGGCGTACGAACTCTCCCCGGAGCAGGCCGCGAACGCCGCGACGATCTCGGCGGTCGCGTCCTCACGCGGGCTGCCGGAGCGGGCGGTGACCATCGCGCTGGCGACCGCCATGCAGGAGTCGGGGCTGCGCAACATCGATTTCGGCGACCGGGATTCGGTCGGCCTCTTCCAGCAGCGGCCGTCCCAGGACTGGGGCACGGTGAAGCAGATCATGGACCCGGTCTATTCGGCCGGGGAGTTCTACCGGCATCTGGCGCGGGTGCCCGGCTACTCCCGGCTGCCGCTGACCGTCGCCGCGCAGAAGGTGCAGCGCAGCGGCTATCCGCAGGCGTACGCGAAGCACGAGGCGAACGCCGCGCGGCTGACCGGGGCGCTGACCGGCCGCGACGCGGGCGCGATGGCCTGCACCGAGAGCCGCCCGGTGGACAGCCAGGGCGGCGGCACGGCGGCGGTGCGGGAGAAGCTGGTGCGGGAGTTCGGGCCGGCGGTGCTGCCGCACACCGACGGCGCCGGCGGGCGCAGCGTGGGCGACGGGCACGCCCTGACGGTGCCGGTGCCGCGGTCCGGGACGGGAGCCGGCGCGGATGCCACGCAACGCGGCTGGGAGCTGGCGACGTGGGCGATGGCGCACTCCGCGGAGTTGCACATCGAACAGATCTCTTACGCGGGCCGGATGTGGTCGGCGGACAATGCGGGAAAGGGCTGGCAACACCGCCCGGCCGGCTCCGCGGCCGCCGAGCGGGACGTTCGTATCATCACCGCGCAGTAGTCCGCCTTCCTGGAATTCCACCGGAATTGTTGAGGGCGACAATTCCCCGCTGACCTGCGGGAGTTGGGCAGGAAAGCCCGGGTACTTCGCCAATTACCGCTACCCCGGCGGGGCGTGGCACGCTCGTACCCCGTGAGCTGCGCACATATTGGCTGCATTTCCGCACTGCGATTATGTGATGCGTTACCAATTCTTTGCCCGAATTCACCGAAACTTTCGGGGGTCTGACGCGGTAGTCAATGCGTCCGCCAGGCGGACATGGCACATCTGTCAGAAGTACGAGTCCTTCTCCGTAAAAGGAGCACCATGTCCCTCCCCGTTACGCGTCGGATCGCCCGAGCCGCCCTGCTCGTCGCAGCGGGCGCCGCTCCTGTGGTCGCTGCGGCCGGCTCGGCGAGCGCCGCGCAACTGCCCGTCAAGGCGCCCGGCCAGGGCGGACTTGTCGCGCCCCTGGACTCCCAGCACACCAGCAAGACGGTCAACCGCGGCGCGCACGACGGCGTCGACCTGGTGAGCACCACCGGCAACGCGGCGGCACGCGAGCTGCCCCCGGCGACCGTCAGGACCGTGGGCCCGGCCGTGAAGAAGGCCGTGCCGATCTCCCGTGGGGTCGTCGGCAAGGTGCAGGACGTGGCCCGTCCGCTCGCCAAGAACGGCCTGGCGACCAACGGCCTGCCGGCCCTCGCCCAGGGCCTCCTCGGGCAGCAGCTGGCCCCTCAGCCGGCCGCTCAGCCGCGCAAGCGCCTGATCAAGGCCCCGAAGCAGCACGTGTCCGGGGCGGTGCTGCGGCAGCACGTGAAGGGCGCGATGCAGCACGTGCCGCACATGTCGGGCGCCCCCGCCATCACGCCGGCCACCCCCGCCCTCATGCTCGGCGGCATTCCGCTCGGCGGCTGATGCCCCGCCGCGGCACCCGTACGACGCCAAGGGGCCCGGGGAGTTCACCCTCCCCGGGCCCCTTCGCGTACCGCTGCGGTGGTTCGGCTCACGCCGCCAGGCGGCGCACCGCGGCGTCCACCCGCTCGTCGGTGGCGGTGAAGGCGATCCGCACGAACCGCTCCCCCGCGGGCCCGTAGAACTCGCCCGGGGCGACCAGGATGCCGCGCTTGGCGAGGTCGCCGACGGTGTCCCAGCAGGGCTCGTCACGCGTCGCCCACAGGTAGAGCGACGCCTCGCTGTGCTCGATGCGGAAGCCCGCGGCCTCGAAGGCGCCGCGCAGCGCGGCCCGGCGGCGGGCGTAGCGGGCGCGCTGTTCGGCGACATGGGTGGCGTCGCCGAGCGCCGCGACGGTGGCGGCCTGGACGGGCGCCGCGATCATCATGCCGCCGTGCTTGCGGATCTGTAGCAGGTCGCCGAGGACCGCGGCGTCGCCGACGAGGAAGGCCGAGCGGTAGCCCGCGAGGTTGGAGCGCTTGGAGAGCGAGTGGACGGCGACGATGCCGTCCAGGGAGTCGCCGCAGACGTCCGGGTGGAGCACCGAGACCGGGTCGGCCTCCCAGCCCAGTTCGAGGTAGCACTCGTCGCTGAAGAGCAGCACGCCGTGCTCGCGCGCCCAGGCGACCGTGCGGCGCAGCTCCTCGACGTCGAGTACCCGCCCGGTCGGGTTGGACGGTGAGTTCAGCCAGAGCAGCTTCAGGCCGCTCGGGTCCAGCTCCCAGGGCTCGTCGTAGACGACCGGCTCGGCGCCGGCCAGCCGGGCGCCCACCTCGTACGTCGGGTAGGCCAGGCGCGGGTAGCCGACCCGGTCGCCCGGGCCCAGGCCGAGCTGGGTGGGCAGCCAGGCCACCAGCTCCTTGGATCCGACGACCGGCAGCACGTTCGTGTGCTCCAGACCCCGGGCGCCCAGGCGGTCGGTGGCCCAGCCGGTGAGCGCGTCGCGCAGCGCGGGCGTGCCCCACACCGTCGGGTAGCCGGGGCTGTCGGCCGCCGCGGTCAGCGCCTGGCGGACCGCCTCGGGCACCGGGTCGACCGGCGTGCCGACGGACAGGTCGACGATGCCGTCGGCGTGCGCGGCGGCGGCGGCCTTGTACGGCTCCAGCCGGTCCCAGGGGAAGACCGGAAGCCGGTCGCGAAGCGACGTCCTGGACGGCTGGTGGTGGGAGTCGGGCTGGGGGGTGGAGGCTGCGCCCACGGTGCTCTCTTTCTCGGTCTTTCTCGGTGGTGCCGGGACGCCGGCGCGAAAAAGCCCGCGGTCCCGTACGGCTGGGCCGTACGGGACCGGGCGGTGTCGGTTCCGTAGTGCGTCCACGTGTGTGTCCGCCGTACGGAACCGGGGCGGCGCCGTGCGACCGCTGGCGACGTCGGAGGCCGGAGGGAGCGGCGGGCTCCCGCCCCGGCCCCCGGATCGTTACTGGTTCTGCGGCGGCAGCGCAGCGATGAACGCGTGGTCGCGCTCGATCAGCCCGAGCTTGCTGGCGCCACCGGGCGAACCGAGCTCGTCGAAGAACTCGACGTTCGCCTTGTAGTAGTCCTTCCACTCTTCCGGAGTGTCGTCCTCGTAGAAGATCGCCTCGACCGGGCAGACCGGCTCACAGGCTCCGCAGTCGACGCATTCGTCCGGGTGGATGTACAAGGACCGCTGGCCCTCGTAGATGCAGTCGACCGGGCACTCCTCGATGCACGCCTTGTCCTTGACGTCGACACAAGGCTGCGCGATGACGTAGGTCACGCTGTCGTTCCTCCTCGGTAGGGCTGGCGGACCGATGGGCGGTACCGCCGCAGGGCGCGCGGGAGCGCGGCGTCGTCGATGCCCGCCACCTAGTATCTCCGTTCCCGGGCACGAGACGAACAAGAGGGGCGGTTTGAGCGATGGAATTCCTGGCCGGCGGTCGCGCGGAGGTCCGCATCACCCGTGCTGACGTGGGCAAAAGGGTATCCGTCCGGCGCCGCACCGGGGGCGCGGCGGGGGAAGCCGCGTTCACGGACGCGGTCGGCGTGCTCACATCCTGGGACGAGGGTGTGCTGAGCATCACACGCCGCACCGGAGAGTGCGTCCGGATCGCGGAATCGTCGCTGGTGGCGGCCAAGGTCGTGCCCGCCGCACCGGCGCGTCGGAAGGTCCCGGCCGCCACCGTGCGCGAGCTCCAGCAGGTCGCGGCCCGCGGCTGGCCGGCCATCGAGACGGAGCGTCTCGGGGAGTGGACGCTGCGGGCATCCGGCGGCTTCACCCGGCGGGCCAACTCCGTACTGCCCCTCGGCGACCCCGGTCTCCCCCTGGACGCGGCGCTGGAGCGGATCGTCCAGTGGTACGGCGCACGCGGGCTGCCGCCGGTGATCGTCGTCGCCACCGGGCGGGCGGGCGACGACGAGGAGCTCGCCGCGGAGCTGGACCGGCGCGGTTGGACCGCCGAGCGGCACACCAGGATCCTGATCTCCGCGCTGGCGCCGCTCGCCGACACCGCCACCGACACTCCCCCGGGCTCCACCGGGGATGCCCCCACCCGCGTGACGCTGTCCCGGGAGCCGGGCGCGGAGTGGCTGGCGCTGTACAACCGGACTGGCGGCAGCGGCGCCCCCTCGACGGAGGCGATGACGGTGCTGACCGGCGGGCCCTCGGTGTGGTTCGCGACGGTGCGCGGCGCCGACGGCGGGACCGCGGCGATCGGACGGCTGGTCGTCGACGGCCGCTGGGCCGGCTTCGCGGCCATAGAGGTGGCCCCGGCCGAGCGTCGGCAGGGCCTGGCCACGCTGGTGACGGCGGCGCTCGCCCAGCGGGCCCTGGACGAGGGCGCCTCGGCCGCCTACCTCCAGGTCGAGGCCGACAACGCGGACGCCCTGGCCCTCTACGACCGGCTCGGCTTCACCGACCACCACGGCTACCACTACCGGCGGGCCCGGCCCGCCGGTGAGAGCTGAACGGGTATCCCTCCGATATGGCCACCGAACCCGAGCCGGAGCAGGGCGCCCGTGCCGCGCGGCGACGGCTGTTCGCCGACACCGCACGCGCCGAGCGGCCCGATCTGGCGCTGCTGTGCCTGCTGATCGGCGCAGAGGCCGACCCCGACCTGGACGAGACCGGCATGGACGAGGCCCAGATCGAGCTGGACCGCCTGGCCGGGCTCCTGCCGTACTCCCCGGCCGGCGGCCCCGGCGCCTGGGCCCGTAACGTCGCCGAGCTGCTCGGCACCCGCTGCGGCTTCGCCGGCACGCCCGGCGACTACCGGCGGCTGGAGTCCTCCCTGCTGCACGAGGTGCTGCGGCGGCGCCGGGGCCTGCCGATCCTGTTGTCGGTGGTGTGGATGGAGGTCGCGCGGCGGGCCGGGGCCCCCGTCTACGGGGTGGCCCTGCCGGGGCACTTCGTCGTTGGCTTCGGCGACCCGTACGGGACCCACGTACTGGCCGACCCGTTCGCCGGCGGGCGGCTGCTCACCGATGACGACGCGGCGCTGTTGGTCGCGGGGGCGACCGGTGAGCGGCTGACCGCGCGGATGACGGCGCCCGCCGATCCGCTGGACATCGTGCTGCGGATGCTCAACAACATCCGGGCCTGGGCGCAGGCCCGCCCGGAGCACAGCGCGGTGCAGCTGTGGGCGCTGGAGCTGGCACTGCTGCTGCCCAGCCATCCCGCGCGGCTGCGCCATGAGCACGCCCAACTGCTCGTCCAGCGCGGCGACTTCCTCGCCGGGGCGGCCGAGCTGGAGGAGTACGCGCAGGTGGTGGAGGCCGTCGAGCCGGCGGGGGCGACGGCCATCCGGCGTCAGGCCGCCGCGGCCCGTGCCATGCTCAACTGAGCCGCGGTGGGCGTGCGCCGGACCACCAGCACGGTCGCGTCGTCCAGCAGCTCACCACCGGTGAAGCGCTCCAGGTCGGCGCGGAGCGTCCGCGCCAGCTCGGGCGGCTCCAGATCCGTCCAGCCGGCGAGCCGCTCGGCCAGCGGATAGAACGCGCCGTCCGTGCCGCGGGCCTCGGTCACCCCGTCCGTGCAGAGCACCACCCAGTCCTCGGGCTCCGGACGCACCCGTACGCTGCGCCGCGGCTCGTCGCTGAGCGCGCCCAGGCCCAGCGGCAGCCCGCCCTCACCGTCCCGGCGCTCGTAGACCCGGCCGCCGCGCACCAGGTAGTACGGGATGTGGCCACAGGACAGCACCCGGCCCTGTGCCAGGCCGGCCGGGCCGCGGAACTCCATCAGCAGCGCCGTGACGAAGCGCTCGTCCGTGCCCTGCTCGACGGAGCGCGTGTTGTAGCGGGTCAGCGCCTTCTCCATGCGCCCGGCCACCGACTCCAGGGACTCCTGGTAGTGCGCGGCCTCCCGGAACGACGCCAGCACCTCCAGGCCCGCGCCGATCGCGGGCATGCCCTTGCCCTGCACATCGCCGATCATCAGCCGCAGTCCGTGCGGGGTCTCGATGGCCTCGTAGATGTCGCCGCCGACCCGGGCGCCCTCCTGGGCGGAGACGTAGAAGCCGTACGCCTCGACCGGTCCGGCGCTGAGCGGCAGCTCACGGAGCATCGCCCGCTGCACGGTGTCGGCCACCAGACTGGTGCGTTCGTGCAGCGCCTCACGCTGGAGGCGGGTGCGGCACAGCACCAGGGAGAAGACCGCCACCAGGTACGCGCCGAAGATCCCCACCGCCCGGCTGGCCGGGGCCCAGTCCGGCACCGTGAAGAGGTCGACGTAGGTCAGACACACCACGAAGACGGCTCCTACCAGCAGCGTCTGCCGGAACGAGCAGCGCAGCGCGGCGTACAGCGGGGCGATGCCCATGAAGGCCGAGATGTGCAATTCCGGACCGGTCGTCGCGTCCACCACGGTGACCACGACGACCGCGAGGATCAGCAGCGCGGTGGCGCGGCGGCCGCTCTCCTGAGGGCGATGGGCAGGCATAACACTTCAAGCCTGCGGGACGCCGCCCGACACCGCACAGGGGCGAAGGTCCCCGCACCGAACGGACCGGTCGTCCGGCCGTGCGCCTCTGGAGCCGGCTAGAGCCAGCCCTTGTCGCGGGCCGTACGGACCGCCTCGGCGCGGTTGCGGGCGCCGGTCTTCTGGATGGCGATCGAGAGGTAGTTGCGGACCGTGCCCTGGGAGAGGTGCAGAGCGGTGGCGATCTCGGCGTTGGTGGCACCGTCCCCGGCCGCCCGCAGGACCTCCCGCTCGCGCTCGGTCAGCGGGCTGGCGCCGTCGGCGAGCGCGGCCACGGCCAGCGCCGGGTCGATGACCCGCTCCCCGCGCAGCACCCGCCGCACCGCGTCCGCCAGCTGGGCAGCCGGAGCGTCCTTGACCAGGAAGGCCTCCGCGCCGGACTCCATGGCGCGGCGCAGATAGCCGGGACGTCCGAAGGTGGTGAGGATGACGATCTTCACCCCCGGCAGTTCGCCGCGGAGCGCGGCCGCCGCGTCCAGCCCGCTGATGCCGGGCATCTCGATGTCCAACAGAGCGACATCGACGGCCTGCGCCCGCGCCGCCGGCAGCACCTCGTCCCCGCGCGCCACCTGCGCGACGACTTCCAGGTCGCCCTCCAGCGACAGCAGCGCGGCCAGCGCCTCCCGGACCATCGACTGGTCCTCGGCCAGCAGCACCCTGATCATGCGAACCAGCTTAGTAGGCGACCGGCACCCGCCTCGGGGCGCGCAGCCGGCCGGGGACGCCTCTCTTCACCACGGGCCGGCTCGCCGGCCGGCGGCATCATCGGCCGGCGGCATCATCGACCGGCCGTAGCGGGGACGGGGTGGAGGGCTCCGCGGCGCGGAGGGCGGTGGTCAGGGGAACGTAGGCGCGGAGGGCGAAGCCGCGGCCACGCGGGGCGGGGCCGGTCTCCAGGCGGCCGTCGGCCAGGGCCAGGCGCTCGCGCAGGCCACTGAGGCCGTTTCCGTCGTGCTGGCTGCGGGGCGGGCCGGCGCCGTCGTCGACGACCGACAGACAGAGGTAGCGGCGCTCGTCGGACTCCCACTCCTCGGTCAGGAGGAGTTCGCAGCTGCGGGCGCCGCTGTGGCGGACCACGTTGGTGACGGCCTCACGCAGCGCCCAGGCCAGCGCGCCCTCCTCGTCGGCGGCGAGCCGGTGGTGCTCGCGCTCCAGGGCCGGGTCGACGCTGATGGTGAGGCCGGCGGTACGCAGCGCGGCGCGCGCGCCGGCCAGTTCGACGGCGAGGCGGGGACGCCGATAGCCGGTGACCGCCTCACGGACGTCGACCAGGGCCTGGCGGCTGACCCGTTCGATGTCGGCGACCTGCTTGGCCGCGTCCTCGGGCTTGTCCGGGAGCATCCGGCCGGCCAGTTCGCTCTTGAGAGTGATCAGGGAGAGGGAGTGGCCTAGGAGGTCGTGCAGATCGCGGGCGAGGCGCAGCCGCTCGTCGTTGGCGGCGAGACGGGCGACCTCCTGGCGCGCGGCGCGCAACTCGGCGGTGGTACGGATCAGGTGCTGCACCCCGACCATCATGAAGCCGCAGCCCAGCGCGGGCAGGGCATAGGCGAAGACGTAGTAGTCGCGGATCTCCGGGTAGCGCGCGCCAACGGCCAGGAGCAGCGCGGTGATCAGCGGGATGGCCCACCGGGACTGCCGCCAGGGCAGCACCACGCCGCTGGCCACGCTGGTGAAGATGAACAGCACCAGCCAGGCGAAGTCCAGCGTCAAGGAGAGGGCGAGGGACAGGCCCAGCATCAGGGCCAGCGCGCCGTACATCACGTGGCGGGTGAGGACCCGCCACATGTGCCGGAAGACCAGGACGAAGTAGGAGAGGACGAAGAGCGCGAGGCCGGAGAATCCCCAGATGCGGTCGCCGGTGGACACACCGTCCTGGACCAGCTGGCCCACCGGTGAGGCCAGGTACAGCAGCCAGACGCCGGTCCACGCGGTCTTGGCCAGGGCCTGGCGGCGGTTGCGGGGCTCCTGCCCGATCCGCACCGGGTTGTGGTCCTCGGGCTCGTTCGTCTTCTCCACCGGCGTCATGCCTTCCGGGTGTCCTTGCGGTACAGCCATGCCGCGCCGCCGGCGAAGACCAGCAGGTAGCCGGCGAGGATGGCCACGTCCTTGAGGTGGGGTGCCTGGCCGGCCTCGACCGCGGTGCCCAGCGCCGTGTACGCGTGGGTGGGGATCCATTCGGCGATGTTCTGCACCCACTCGGGCAGGATCGTCAGCGGCATCCACAGGCCGCCGAGGAAGGCGAGCCCGAAGTAGCACAGCATCGCGATCGGGCGGACCGCGTCGCCGGTGGCGAGGTAGCCGATGGCGACGCCCAGGGCGGCGAAGACGAAGCTGCCGAGCCAGGTGCCGGCGCCGATGGCGACCCACTGCCAGGCGTCGAGGCGGACGCCCTTGACGACCGCGGCGACGAGCATGACCAGCAGGATCGACGGCAGGCTGACGGTCGCGGCGGCGGCTATCTTGGCTGCGACATAGCCGCGCCCGGGCAGGGCGGTCAGCCTCAGCTGCCGCACCCAGCCCTTCTCGCGCTCCTTGGCGATGCGCTCGCTGTTGCCCAGCAGCACGGCGGTCATGGCACCGAATGCTGCCATGGAGACCATGAAGTAGAGCCCCATGTCCAGCCGCATGCCCGGGATCGGCTTGCGGTCCGCGCCGCCGGCGATGATCAGGTACAGCGCCGGCGGGTAGATCACCGAGAAGAACATGAACTTCTTGTTCCGCAGTGCGCGGATGATCTCCAGCTTGATCAGGGTGGTCATCGGGCCGCCTCCTCGGCGGTGGCGGGGGTCCGGTCGGATGCCGTGGTGATGGCGATGAAGGCCTGCTCCAGGCCGAGGCCGGAGACTTCGAGGTTGTGCGGGTAGAGGCCGAGGCGGTAGACGGCGTGGACGGTGGCGTCGGCGTCCTGGGACTGGATGCGGACCGTGCGCCCAGAGACCTCCAGGGAGGTCAGGAACGGCAGGCCGTGCAGCGCGCCGCGGTCGATCGGCTCGTCGAGGTCGAAGCTGACGCGGCGGGCGCCGGCCCGGGCCTTGATCTCGGTGGCGGTGCCGTCGGCGAGCACCCGGCCGCGGTGGAGCACGATGACCCGGTCGGCGATGGCATCGGCCTCTTCGAGGTAGTGCGTGGCGAACAGGACCGAGCGGCCCTGCTCGGCCTGCTGGCGCATCGCGCCCCAGAACGTCTGCCGGGCGGAGACGTCCATGCCGGTGGTGGGCTCGTCCAGCACGATCAGGTCGTTGGCGCCGGCGGTGGCGAGGGCGAAGCGGACCCGCTGCTCCTGGCCACCGGAGAGCTTGTCGACCTTGCGGTCGGCGATCTCCGTAATGCCGGCGGTGGCCATGATCTGGTCGACGGGGTAGCCGCGCGGGTGCAGGTCGCGGGCGAGGGTGACCAGCTCCTTGACCTTGACGCCTTCCATCAGGCCGCCGCTCTGGAGCATGGCGCCGACCCTGCCCTGCTCGATGGCGCGCTGCGGGGTCGTACCGAACAGGGTGACGCTGCCGGAGTCGGGCGTGCGGAGCCCGAGGAGCAGGTCGAGGGTGGAGGACTTGCCGGCCCCGTTGGGGCCGAGGAGGGCGACGGTCTCGCCGGGATACAGCTCCAGGTCCAGGTCGACCACCGCGCGCACCGCGCCGTAGCTCTTGTTGACCTGCCGGAAGCTGACCACGGGTGCCCTCTCCGCCTCCTGAGCGGTGCTGGCCGTGCTGGTCGCTGTGGTCGTCATGTGGTTCAGCTTCCGGGATCCGTCGTCCGCGCGGCAGTGTCGGCTGTACGGACTCCGGCATGACATCTGTCATGGGTGAGGCCCCCTAGGGGACTTCCCGGGGTGAGCCGGGAAGCCCTGTTGGGGGCCTCGTGTCCGCTGGGACGGTCTGCGGGTCCGTGTCGACGGTCCGTCAGGCGCCGTCCGCACCGATGGTCTGGACGCGCTGCGCGGCGGTGGTGCCCTGGAGGGCCTTGCCGACGGCGCTCGCCACTTCCTCGACGGAGACCGGCTTCTTGGAGCCGTCGCCCTTGGTGAGCAGGACGCCGTTGAAGGTGTCGCCGTAGAGCTCCCTGAGGACGGCCCGGTCGTAGTAGGGCACCAGCTCGCCGTCGCTGCCGATCTTGAAGGACAGGAACTTCGGGATGGACTTCTGCGGGCTGAAGGAGACCGTGTGCCCCGGGTCCGTACGGACCGTCACCATGCCGGCCATGGCGGGTTCGGCGTACTGCTTCATCGCCTTGTCGACGGCGGCCTTGCTCACCCGAGGCTGCTGGGTGCCGGCGGCGAGGACGATCGGTGCGTCGGTGCCGTTGGTGGCGCGGTCGCGGTAGGCGTCGCTGACCTTCTGCTCGGACGCCTTGACGTCGATCGCCTTGTGCGGGCTGCCGTAGTGCGCAACGGCCCGGCCGTTCTCGAAGGTGATGCCGCCGTCCGCGGCGGCGCCGGCCGGGCCCGCCAGGTTCTCCAGCGCGACCTGGAGCTTCTCGTTGTCGACGACCATCGCCGGTTCGGCCGTCCGGGTGCCGCCGAAGAGAGAGCCGATGACGGAGACCGGGTTGTAGTCGCGGCCGGCGGCCTTGCGGACGGTCGCCTGCGGGTCGATGTCGAGGCCCGCCTTGGCCGGGTCGAGGGTGACCGCCTTGCCGTCGACGGTGAGTTTGAGCGGCGCGGTGCGACGGTCCTTGAGCGCCGCCTCCAGCTTCCGGACGGCGTCGTCCTTGGTGGTGCCGCCGATGTCCACGCCGAGCGCGGTGGTGCCGTTGGGCACGTCGGCGTGGTCGAGCAGCAGCCCGGCGCCGTAGGCGACGCCCGCGAGGACCACGACGCCGACGCCGACGAGGACGAGCTTGTTGCGGCCCTTCTTGGGCGGGTTGATCGGCTCGGGGATCTTCGGACGCGGCTTGGGGGCTGCGCTCTCGCCCGTGCCGCCCGGGGAGGTGGCGAACGGGGAGGCCGGGCCGTCGGCACCGGGGGTGGCCGGGATGCCGCTGACGAGGGTGTCGCCGGAGAGCCGGTCGCGGCTTCCGGAGGTGGCGCCGGCCGGGCCGCTCTTCGCGCCGCGCCTGCCGGTCGGGCCGGCGGGTGCGGCGCCGGCCTGGGAGCCGGGCAGTCCGCCGGAGATGCCGCCGCCCGGTCCGTGGCCGCTGCCGGGTCCGGCGAGGGGGGCGGGCGGCTGGGGGGTGAGCTCGGCGGTGTCGTCGTGGATCTGGGGCGTGCTCCGGGTGGTGGCGCCGGAGCCCGCGAGCGGGTCGCTGAAGCCGGGCGGGAGGTTCAGCGCGGCGTCCCCGCGGGCCGGGCCGGCCGTGGGGCCGCTCGGGCCGCCGGCCGGGGCGTCGAAGGGGCTGTGGTCGCGGGGGAGCCCGGTGGGGGCGTCGAACGGCGAGCCGGCCTGCGCCGCGCGGTCGAACGGCGAGTCGGCGGCGGGCGTCGCGCCGAAGGGCGCGGCGTCACCGCGTGCCGCGCCGTCCTGCGGACCGCCGTCAAAGGGGGCGGCACCGGCCGGCCGGGCATCGTCGTCGTACGGCGACGGGGCGCCCTGCGGGGCCGGACCGTCGGAGAAGTACGGCAGGTCCGGACGCTGCTGGGGCTTGCCACGGGGCGGGGTGCCGCCGCCGGGGGCGGGCGGCGCGGCGTGCGAGCCGGTGGTGGACGACGAGCCGGACGGCGCGGCGTGCGAGCCGGTGGTGGACGACGAGCCGGACGGTCCGCTCTGCGCCTTGCGCGGCGCGAACCAGTCGCTGGTCTGGTCGGTCCGGCCGGCGGCCGCCTCGTCCGCCGCGGCGTCGGGGCGGGGCGTGTTGGCCGTGCGCTCCGCGGTCCGCTCGCTGCCGCGGGCGGCCCGGGGCGCGCCCCGGGAACCGGCGGAACCGCCGGCTGCGGCCGCTGCGTTCATGCCGGACTCCTCACCGACGGGCTTGCGCACGACGACCGGCGGGATGGGGCGCGAACCCGGAATGTTGATCTTGATCCGCGTCGTCAGTGTGGTCTCGGTTTTGGGTTCGTCCGGCCGGTCCGCGGCACCGGGCGCCAGTGCCTCGCCGGCGTCTCCCCTGGGCGAGCCGTACGGCGGCGTTCCTGACGGGTACGCGGCTGCGCCACGGCCCTGAAGGCCGGAGGACGAACTGTCAGATTCACGACTCAAAGCAGGTTCTCCCGGTTGGCTCCGCCGCTCGTCAGAGATGATCCCCGGCCCGAGGCCGGAGGGTGCCCCCAGGGCGGCGCGACGGCGCGCACCACCATACTGTCCGCCGCGGGCGGACACCCGGCGAGCGTACGAACACTGCCGCCACGGGCGATACCCCTGTTCCGGGGCCGTTCACCCGAACCCGCGCGGCATCCGTCCCGGTATGGACCACGTCATCCGCCAACTCGGCCGTACCGCGCGCCGGCAGTGCGCACCTGGGCCGCGGTGGCGCAGATCACAGCGACGAGGATGCCGCCCAGCAGGAAGAGGTACGACCCGACGCCGGGGCCGAAGAGGAAGTCACCTTCCGGCCGGACGTCGCTGAGCAACAGGAACACCGTCACCAGCCAGGACGCGCCGGGCACCAACGCGCCCGCGGTGGTGCCCGTGGCCCGGGCGCCACCGTAGAAGAGCCCGGCCACTCCACCGAGGGCCAGCACCAACCCACCGGGGAACCAGGCCGCTTGTACGAGCGTGCCGCCGAACGCGACCAGGACGCCGGCGATGAGGAGCAGGACGTAGGTGGCGATCCTGCCGGGGGTGAGCGGTGCGGAGAGCCCGCTGCCGGGGGCCGGCGGCACGGGAGCGCCGGGCCGGACCCGGTCCCGGGCGCCGGGCGTGCCGCCCGAGCCGGCCCGGGACCGCTGCCCCCGGCCGGCGACCGGGCTGCCGTTCGCCTTGTCGGCGGCCGGACGGCCGTTCCCCTTCCCCGGGGTCGCACCGCCGTCGCCACTCTTCGCCGCGCTCATTCCGCCACCTCCTCGATCCGGGCACTCTCCTCCATACCCGCCATTTCACCAATACCTGCGAAGAGATCGCCCTCCGGCCCGTCCGTCGCGCCCGCGACGCCGTGCACCAGCCGATAGTGCTCCGTGGCGAACAGCGGCTGCCCCAAGTCGTTGGAGAGCGCGAAGAACGGCCCGTCGACCGCGATCTGGGTGTAGTGGGCGCGCATCGCGGCGGCCTTCGCGGCGGCGTGGCCGGGCTCGCCGGAGATCGACGCGCTGACCTCGGAGTCCGGCACCACGCCCGGCACGTCGTCGACGGAGGCGATTCCGGGGAAGCGGTGGCCGGCCGCGTGCAGCCGCGCGAAGCCCTCCTCGACCACGGAGCGCGGGTTGCAGTTCCAGTAGATCTTCTCGATCGCACACGGACTGCCCAGCTCGGGCCGGAAGTCGTCCCGCGCGGCGAGCTCGGCGCCGCGCATGGCGACGCGGTGCGCCTTGATGTGGTCGGGGTGGCCGTATCCACCGTTCGGGTCATAGGTGACCAGGACCTGGGGGCGGACCTCACGGATGACCGCCACCAGGTCGGCGGCCGCCGCGTCGAGCGGGGCCTGCCAGAAGGCGTCCGGGCGCTCGTTCTGGGGCGCGCCCATCATGCCGGAGTCGCGGTAGCGGCCCGGTGCGCCGAGGAAGCGGTGGTCGGTGACGCCCAGGGCGGTCATCGCGGCGGCCAGCTCGTCGACCCGGAACGGACCGAGGGCGTCGTCGCGGTCCGGCGCGAGGTGTGCGAGTTCGGGCGGGATGACCTCGCCCTCCTCGCCGCGCGTGCAGGTCACGAGGGTGACCCGGGCGCCCTCGGCCGCGTACTTGGCCATGGTCACGCCGTTGTTGATCGACTCGTCGTCCGGGTGGGCGTGCACCAGGAGCAGACGGCGGGCGGGGTGGGAGGTCATGCGGACAAGCCTACGAGCCGGCCGCCGCGCCCTCACCATGCGATCCCGGCCACCGGCCGTCCGCCCGCGCCCCGGGCGGACGCGCGGCGGGCCGGCCCGGCCGGGGGCGGATCAGAGCTTGAGGCCCCCGATCATGCTGGCGACGTTCGTCGTCAGGGTCTTGACCGTCGGTGCGATGGACGAGCTGGCCAGATAGAAGCCCAGCAACATGCAGACAAAGGCATGCGCGGCCTTCAGTCCGGACTTCTTGACGAGCAAGAAGACGATGATCGCCAGCAGCACCACCGCCGAAATCGAGAGTGCCACGGCGGCTCACCTCCAAGTACTCATGGTCCGAACAGAGTTGACGGCGCGCGGACCGCGACCACGGACCGGCGCGCCGGGGTATGCCAAGGGCTCTTTACCCCGTACCCACTACGCGCAAGGGATCATAACTTTCCGTCCTAGCGCATAAGTCGGAGCACGGAAGCAGAGCGGGGGCGCACACGATCTTCACGAGTGCGACCACGGTGAGCCCTGCCTCTCCGCCGCCGGTACGACTCCGGTCCGCCGCCGGTCCGGGGCCGATCGGCCGGACACCCTCTAGGCTCGGCTCATGACCGGACAGCCTTCGTTCCCGCGGCACTCCGCCCGTACGCAGCGCTTCACTCTGGGCGCACCGCGCGGCTACACCATCGCGCCCGACGGCACACGCGTCGTCTTCCTCCGCTCCGCCTCCGGCACGGACCGCAGCCAGCAGTTGTGGGTGCTCGACCTGGACGCGGGGCGGGAGTTCACGGCGGCCGATCCGCAGGCCCTGTTGGCCGGTGCGGAGGAGGACCTGCCCCCTGAGGAGCGGGCCCGCCGGGAGCGCAGTCGGGAGGGCTCGGCCGGCATCGTCGGCTATGCCACGGATTCCGCCGTGGAGTTGGCGGCGTTCACCCTCTCCGGCCGGCTGTTCGTCTCCGAACTGCGGGCCGGCACGACCCGTGAACTCCCGGTGCAGGGGCCGGTGGTGGACCCCCGCCCGTCGCCGGACGGCCGACAGGTGGCCTTCGTGTCGGAGGGCCGGCTGCGGGTGGTCGCGGTGGACGGCACCGCGACGTCCGACGACGGCGATGCCGCGGCAGGACCCGGCGGCGGGTCGGCGGACCGGGTGCTGGCGGAGCCGGACGGACCGGAGGTGACCTGGGGCCTCGCGGAGTTCATCGCGGCCGAGGAGATGGGCCGTTACCGGGGCTTCTGGTGGTCCCCGGAGAGCGATGCGGTGCTGGCCGCCCGGGTCGACGAGGCGCCGGTCGAGCGCTGGTGGATCTCCGACCCGGCGCACCCGGACCGCGAGCCCGTACGGGTGGCCTACCCCGCGGCGGGCACCGCCAACGCGGAGGTCACGCTGACGCTGTTCGGCCTGGACGGCTCGCGTACGGACGTCCGCTGGGACACCGGGCGCTACCCCTATCTGGCGCGCGTCCACTGGTCCGCGGCCGGCCCGCCGCTGCTGCTGGTCCAGGCCCGGGACCAGCGGGACCAGCGCTACCTGGCCGTCGACACCGCGACCGGCGCGACCAGGACGGTGCACGAGGACGAGGACGAGGTGTGGGTCGAGCCGTTCCCCGGAGTGCCGGCCTGGACGCCGGACGGCCGGCTGGTGCGGATCGCGGACGAGGGCGGGGCGCGCAAGCTGTTCGTCGGCGACCGGCCGCTGACCGGGGCGCCGCTGCATGTGCGGGCGGTGCTGGACATCGGCGAGGAGGACGTCCTGTTCTCCGCGAGCGGCACGGACATGCACGACATCGGCGTCTACCGCGCGTGGTTCCGCGGCAGCGGCGACCAGGGCGGCTGGGAGCGGGTGGGCGAGCGTCCGTATCCGACGGTGTCCTCCGCGGTGCGCGGCGGCGCGCTGACCGTGCTGTCCCAGACGTCTCTGGAGCGGCCCGGCACCCAGGTGGACGTGGTCCGGCTGGATCCCGACGGCGGGGAGAAGACGCTCGCCACGATCGGTTCGTACGCCGAGGAGCCGCCGATCACCGCCCGGCCGCGGCTGGTGCTGGCCGGGGAGCGGGAGATCCCGTGTGCGGTGCTGCTGCCCGACGGCTATGCGGAGGGTGACGGGCCGCTGCCGGTGCTGCTCGATCCGTACGGCGGTCCGCACGGCCAGCGGGTGGTCGCCTCGCACAACGCCCACCTGACCTCGCAGTGGTTCGCCGACCAGGGCTTCGCGGTGATCGTCGCGGACGGCCGGGGCACCCCGGGCCGCTCCCCCGCCTGGGAGAAGTCGGTCTCCCGGCGCATCGCGGAGATCACGCTGGACGACCAGGTCCACGCCCTGACGGCACTGGCCGGATCCTTTCCCCTCGACATGGAGCGGGTGGCCATCCGCGGCTGGTCCTTCGGCGGCTACCTCGCCGCGCTCGCCGCGCTGCGCCGACCGGACGTCTTCCATGCCGCGGTGGTGGGTGCGCCGGTGACCGATCTACGGCTGTACGACACCCACTATCAGGAGCGGTATCTGGGCCACCCGGGCGAGGAGCCGGCGGTCTACGCGGAGAATTCGCTGCTCACGGACGAGGGGCTGTCCGGAGCGGTGGAGCCGCACCGTCCGATGCTGATCGTGCACGGCCTGGCCGACGACAACGTGGTGGTGGCGCATTCGCTGCGGCTGTCGTCGGCACTGCTGGCGGCGGGCCGCCCGCACGAGGTGCTGCCGCTGTCCGGGGTGACCCATATGACGCCCCAGGAGCAGGTGGCCGAGAACCTGCTGCTGCTCCAAGTCGACTTCCTCAAGCGGTCGCTGGGGCTGCCGTCCTGACTGCGGGGGTGCCGGCCTGACCGGGGGGCTGCCGTCCTGACTGCGGGGGTGCATTTCCCGATCACGGGAATGCACCTTGCCCCCGCCCCGTTGTGGCCCCGAAGGGGGGCCCGTATCCCCTACGGGATCTGTTCGCCTGCCCCCTAAGGCCCCGCCCCACCTAAAGGCCCTCCGCCTGAGGCCCCACCCCGCCTGAGAACCCGCCTCCCCAAGGCTCCCGCCCCGCCCTCACCAGCCGGGCGGGAGGGTGGACGGCGGGGGCGGGGCGTGCGGCGGCCGCGCCTCGCCGGGGGCGGAGCCGTACGCCCGCACCTCGTCCGCGTCCCGGGCGGCGTCCGGTACGCCGGGCCGACCCGCGAGGATCAACGTGGTCAGCCCGGCGACGACCAGGAAAGCGGCGGTGGCCAGCTCCAGTTGGGCCTCGGTGGGCAGGGCGGCGAACCGGCCGGCGGTGCCGGTGTGGACGGCGGCGGCGAGCACCACGGTGCCGTGGCCGAGCAGCAGCGCCGCGGCACCGGCCACCGCCGGCCGGGCCCAGGACGCGCGGCGCAGCGCGGCGGTCGCGGCGGCCAAGGCCAGCAGCGCCAGGGCCGCCGGGTGCCAGTGCACCGGGGGCTCCAACATGGCGCGGAAGACGGAGGCGTCGCCGAGCAGCCCCTTGCGGTAGACGTCCCCGCCGAGCACCAGCCACCAGTGGACCTCCCAGCCGACGACGGCCAGCGCGGCGGCGGCCAGGAGGACGGCGGCGGTGACGGCCGCCCCCTTGTGCGGCCGGCCGGGCGCGCCGGGTTCGGCGGCGTGCGGTGCGGCGTGCACGACTCCGTACGCCGACGGAGCCACGTCCGGCAGGGCGCGCGGCCGCCGCCCGGTGTGGCGGCCGCTGCCGCCACCGGTGCGCCGGCCGGCCGCGACCACGGCCAGCAGGGCGACGGCCAGGACGAGCTCGACGACGGCGGTCCACCGCGCCCGGCCGATGAGACCGCCGTCCAGTCCTTGGAGCCAGCCGGCGTTCAGCGTCCAGACCAAGGGGGTCCTCAGCAGAACGGTGGCGGTCGCGACGGAGAGCAGCGCGCCGGTGGCCACGGAGGCGGTGACGGCGGTGCGCAGCGCGGTGACCGCCGCGGCGAGCGCGCCGAGCACCAGCAGGGGGTCGAGCGCCGAGGTGGCCCAGGCGGTGAACTCCCGTGGCCTCGGGGCCTCACCGAGCCAGGCCCACCACACATCGGTGCCGTGCCGGGCGAGGGCGAGGTCCCGGACGATCCAGACCGCGCCGAGCAGGGCGAGCAGCAGGCAGATCAGCGCGCCGAGGCCGCGCGCGCCGCGGGTGAGAACGCGATCCCGCACTGTGGACACGGCTCGCCCCCCGTCCGTGTCGGTGTACCAGGGTCGTCCACGTCGCCCCGGTATACGAGGCGTCCACCGCAGGTCTACTGGAGTCGCGGCCCGGGGACAACAGACCCGAACGGAGTACCGAACAGAGTGCCGGATGAAATCCGGACAAAGTCCATATAAAGCAGTGACCGACCGGGACGCCGCCTGGCTTCCCGGTCGGTCTACGGCACCCGCACGGCCGTACGTTGTTCATCATGACGCGTCCGTATATCGGTGATGCGACAGTGAAGTTGCCTTCACGTTAAAGCGGTTGGTGACGATATGTCCCCCATGCCGCATATTGCTCCCCCCTGTCAAGCACGCCCGGGCGTCAATCTGCGCAATCTTCGCTCAAGAAGTAGACGACCTGTTCACGAGCACACCCGATCCCCTTGACTCCGCCATAAATCACTTGCGAAAGTCCGCTCATCCAGCGGTGCGACCGGTGCCGCTTCACGTTCCAAGAGAACTCGGCGCGGGGGCACTTCGCGATGACTAGTCCATCCCAGACCGCGGCTACCAAGTCCGACACCCCAGGGCTTGGACCAGAGGGTCTGAAGAAGGGAAAGAAGGGCAAGGGCGGTGAGCTCGTAGGCCGTTCTCCCGGCCAGCTGATGTGGACGCGCTTCAAGCGCGACCGCACGGGCGTGGTGTGCGCGATCATCGTGCTCGCCTTCTTCGTCATCGCCGCCCTGGCCCCGGTGATCGGCGCGCTGTACGGCAAGGACCCGTACACGCTCTACGGCAGCGAGGACCCCAACCTCCTCGACGAGTTCGGCTACCCGGCGGGTGCCAACGGCGGCATCTCCCCCGCGCACTGGTTCGGCATCGAACCGCAGCTGGGCCGCGACGTGTTCATGCAGTTGATCTACGGCATCCGGATGTCGCTGGGCATCTCCGTCGCAGTGACCATCCTGACCGTGATCACCGGCATCATCATCGGCGTGACGGCCGGCTACGTCGGTGGCAAGACCGACTACTTCCTGAGCCGGGTGATCGACTTCCTGCTGGCCTTCCCGAGCCAGCTGACCTTCGTGGCCTTCATGCCGGTCGTGGTGGCGCTCTTCGTGCCGCCGGGCGACGAGACCCCCACGTACGTCCGGGTCTGCGCGCTGATCATCGTGCAGTGGTTCCTGGGGTGGATGGGTCTGGCCCGACTGCTCCGCGGACAGGTGCTCTCCCTGCGGGAACGGGAGTTCGTCGAGGCCGCGAAGATCACCGGCGCGTCGCCCTGGCGGATCATCCGCAAGGAACTGCTGCCGAACGTGGTCACCCCCGTGCTGGTGCAGAGCACCTACATGCTGCCGCTCTTCGTGACCGCGGAGGCGGGCCTGTCCTTCCTGGGCGTCGGCATCATCGAGCCGACCCCCGACTGGGGCCGGCTGTTCCAGGCGGGCGCCCACTTCTACGAGAACGACCCCACCTTCTTGCTCTTCCCCGCCGCGGCCATGCTGATCTTCGTGCTCTGCTTCAACCTGCTCGGAGACTCGGTCCGCGACGCCTTCGACCCCAAGTCAGGGCGCTGATCGCCCCACTTGAGGGGGGCTTGCTGTCACCCCCACCGGCCGGGCCTGCCCCGGATGTTTCAGACAGCACATCTGGACCCCAACCGACAGGCAGGTGCTTGGAACTCATGAACGCACTTTCTACGCGCAGAGCGCGCGCGGTGATCGTGGCCCTAGCGGCCGGTTCACTCGCGCTGACCGGTTGCAGCGGCGGCAGCGGCAACAACAAGGACAAGTCGCAGACCGACGCGGACGCCGCGGCCCAGGCCAAGGTGATCCCGATGGGCACCGCAGCCGACTCCACCGGACCGGCCGTCGCCGTCAAGGGCGCCCGCAACGGTGGCACCATCCGCGTGTACCAGCGTGACAGCTACAACCACCTGGACCCGGGCCAGATGTACGTCAGCGACATGAAGGCGCTGTCGCAGCTGATCTTCCGCGGTCTGACCGCCTTCAAGCAGGACGACCAGGGCAACGCCAAGGTCGTGGGCGACCTCGCCACCGACGCCGGCCAGATGTCGGACGGCGGCAAGACCTGGAAGTACACGCTCAAGGACGGCATCAAGTTCGAGGACGGCAAGCCGATCACCTCGAAGGACATCCGTCACTCGATAGAGCGGCTGTACGCCAAGTTCATCACCGACGGTCCGACCTACGTCCAGACCTGGCTGTCGGGCGCCGGCACGACCTACCGCAAGGCGCTGCCGGACGGTCCGTACAAGGGCGACCACCTGCCCAAGAACGTCCTGGACACCCCGGACGAGAAGACCATCATCTTCCACTTCACCAAGCCGCAGTCGCAGCTGCCGTACGCGCTGACGATGCCCGGCTACAGCGTGGTCCCGGACAGCGCCAAGGACACCCAGGACGCCTACGACGTCAAGCCGGTGTCCTCCGGCCCGTACAAGATCGCGTCGTTCAAGTCCGGCAAGTCCATGCAGCTGGTGCGCAACAAGAACTGGGACGCCAAGACGGACCCGGTGCACCACCAGTACCCGGACGGCTTCAACATCACCTTCAACCACCAGGCCTCGGACTCCACCAAGCGCCTGATGGCAGACCAGGGTGAGGCCAAGAACGCGATCAGCTTCACCAACGCGGTCGACCCCACGCTGACCAAGGACGTGCTGAACAACGCCAGCGCCAGCAAGCGCCTGGTGCAGGGCTACCAGCCCTACGTCTGGCAGATGAACATGAACATGGACCGCCTCAAGGACAAGCGGATCCGTGACGCGATCACCTACGCGCTGCCGGACCAGCAGCTCGTCCGGCTCAACGGCGGCAGCTACGGCGGTGAGATCGCCGGCGGTCTGCTCGCCCCGACCGTCGCGGGCTACAAGAAGGGCTACGACCCCTACGGCAAGCTGTCGCACCCCAACGGTGAGCCGGAGAAGGCCAAGAAGCTCCTCAAGGAGGCCGGCAAGACGGGCATGAAGCTCGTCTACGCCTACTCCAACACCGAGTCCCGCCAGAAGGAAGCCGTCGCCATCGAGGACGCGCTGACCAAGGCCGGCTTCAACGTCCAGAAGAAGGAGGTCGACGCGGCCTCCTGGTACGAGCAGATGGGCAAGGTCGACAACGGCTTCGACATCTACATGACGGGCTGGGGCCAGGACTGGCCGGACGCCTCGACGGTCATCCCGCCCTCGTACGACGGCACCACCATCCAGGACGGCGCCTCCAACTACTCCCACGTCAACGACAAGCACGTGAACTCCGAGATCGCCCGGATCTCGCAGATCACCGACGTCAAGAAGTCGACCGAGGAGTGGCAGAAGCTGCACCAGTACATCGTGGAGAAGATCAACCCGGCCGCGCCGGCCTTCTACACCAAGGTGCTCCAGCTGTACGGCTCGAACGTCGGTGGCACCCGGTACAACCTGGATGTCAGCTACCTCGACCCGAACACGCTGTACCTGAAGAAGTAACGGCCGCTCAGGCGACCACCTGACGAAGGTACTCCGGACGGCGCGCACACGGCGGAACGCGCGCCCTCCGGGGCCTTTGTCCCCACCCCTCACGCCCACTGCCGCCGCCGTCCTGAGAGCAGCGAACTGCCATGCTTCAATTCCTACTTCGCCGGACGTTCGGCGCTGTTGTCATCCTTCTCCTGCTCAGTGCCTTCACCTTCTTCGTGTTCTTCGGTGCCGGTGACCCGGCAGCGATGTCCTGCGGAAAGAACTGCACCGCGGACAACATCGCGCTGATCCACCAGAACCTCGGCCTCGACAAGCCGCTGACGACGCAGTACTGGGACTGGCTGGTCGGCATCTTCGCCGGCCGTGACTACTCCATCGGCCACTGCAGCGCCCCCTGCTTCGGCTACTCCTTCGCCACCAAGCAGGACGTCTGGTCCACGCTGATCGACCGGCTGCCCACCACCGCCTCGCTGGCCGTCGGCGGCGCCGCGGTGTTCCTGACCGTGGGCCTGGGCACCGGCCTGCTCGCCGCCTACAAGCGCGGCTCGTTCGTCGACAAGGCGCTCACCTCCGTCTCGATGGTGCTGAGCTCGGCGCAGATCTACATCCTCGGCCCGATCGCGCTCGGTCTGTTCGTCTACAGCGGTCTGCTGGAGTCGCCCCGGTACGTGCCGCTCACCTCGGACCCCGCGGGCTGGTTCATGGGCCTGCTGATCCCCTGGGTCGTGATGGCGACGATCTTCACCGCGCAGTACACCCGTATGTCCCGCTCGACGATGATCGAGCAGCTCCAGGAGGAGCACGTCCGGACGGCCAAGGCCAAGGGCATGTCCGGCTCGTACGTCTTCCTGCGTTACGCCTGGCGCGGTTCGCTGATCCCGATCGTGACGATCCTCGGCATGGACCTCAGCTCGCTGTTCGGCGGCGCGATGATCACCGAGTTCACCTTCCAGCTGGCGGGCGTCGGACGGCTCGCGATCGACTCGGTCATCACCCTCGATCTGCCCATGGTCCTGGGCGTGCTGGTCTTCAGCGCCGCCCTGATCCTGGTGTTCAACATCATCGTGGATGCGACGTACGCCTTCATCGACCCGCGCGTGCGCCTGTCCTAGGAGAACCTGAAGTGACCACACTCACCAAGACCGAAGGCACCACCGTGCCGGCCGGGTCCGACCCCTTCCTGTCCGTTCGTGACCTGCATGTGCGGTTCTCCACCGAGGACGGCATCGTCAAGGCGGTCGACGGTCTCTCCTTCGACCTGGAGCGCGGCGAGACCCTCGGCATCGTCGGCGAGTCGGGCTCGGGCAAGTCGGTGACCAACCTCGCGGTCCTGGGGCTGCACAACCCCAAGGCCACCGAGATCGGCGGAGAAATCGTCCTGGACGGCCAGGAGTTGACCGGGGCCAAGGAGAAGACCCTGGAGAAGCTCCGCGGCAACAAGATGGCGATGATCTTCCAGGACGCGCTGACCGCGCTGTCGCCGTACTACACGGTCGGCCGGCAGATCGCCGAGCCGTTCATGAAGCACACCGGCGCCAGCAAGCGCGAGGGCCGGCAGCGCGCCATCGAGATGCTGACCAAGGTCGGCATCCCGCAGCCCAACCTGCGGGTCGACGACTACCCGCACCAGTTCTCCGGCGGTATGCGCCAGCGCGCGATGATCGCCATGGCGCTGGTCTGCAACCCCCAGCTGCTGATCGCCGACGAGCCGACCACCGCCCTGGACGTCACCGTCCAGGCGCAGATCCTCGACCTCCTCAAGGACCTCCAGCAGGAGTTCGGCTCCGCGATCATCCTGATCACCCACGACCTCGGCGTGGTCGCCAACACCGCGGACAAGCTGCTGGTGATGTACGCGGGCCGGGCGGTCGAGCGGGGCTCCGTCAAGGAGATCCTCACCGAGCCCCGGCACCCGTACACCTGGGGCCTGTTGAGCTCCATGCCGCAGCTCTCCTCGGACGTCAGCGAGGCGCTGCACCCGATCCCCGGCTCCCCGCCGAGCCTGCTCAACCCGCCGTCCGGCTGCGCCTTCAACCCGCGCTGCGGATTCACCGGCGAGGTCGGCGGCAGCCGCTGCACCGAGGAGCGGCCGCCGCTGGAGCCGGGGCGCGCCGCCGCGTGCCATCTGAGCGCCGAGCAGAAGCAGACCTTCTTCATCGAGCAGATCAAGCCCCGGCTGGGCTAGGAGCGACCACCATGGCAGAGAACGCAACCCTTCCGGCGCCGCGCGACGCCGCGTCCGCCCAGGGCGAGCCGCTGCTCACCGCCGAGGGCCTGACCAAGCACTTCCCGATCTACGGCGGCTTTCCGTTCAAGCGGAAGGTCGGCGCGGTGCAGGCGGTCGACGGCGTCGACCTGACCGTGCACGCCGGCGAGAGCTTCGGCCTGGTCGGCGAGTCGGGCTGTGGCAAGTCCACCACCGGACGGCTGCTCACCCGACTGATGGAGCCGACCTCCGGCAAGATCACGTACGCGGGGCAGGACATCACGCACGCGGGCCGCAAGGAACTGGCGCCGATCCGCTCCGAGATCCAGATGATCTTCCAGGACCCGTACGCCTCGCTCAACCCGCGGCAGACGGTCGGCACGATCATCGGCGGCCCGATGGAGATCAACGGGATCAACCCGCCCGGCGGCCGGGAGAAGCGGATCCGCGAGCTCCTGGAGACCGTGGGTCTCAACCCGGAGCACTACAACCGCTTCCCGCACGAGTTCTCCGGCGGCCAGCGGCAGCGCATCGGGGTGGCCCGGGCGCTCGCCCTGGAGCCGAAGCTGATCGTCGCGGACGAGCCGGTCTCCGCGCTCGACGTGTCCATCCAGGCGCAGGTCGTCAACCTGCTCCAGGACCTCCAGCGCGAGCTGGGCATCGCCTTCCTCTTCATCGCCCACGACCTGGCGATCGTGCGGCACTTCAGCGAGCGGGTCGCGGTGATGTACCTCGGCAAGGTCGTCGAGGTGGGCAGCCGCGACGAGATCTACAACCGGCCGCGCCACCCGTACACCCACGCCCTGCTCTCGGCGGTGCCCGAGGCCAAGCTGGTGGAGGACGACGCGGAGGAGCGGGAGCGCATCCGCCTCGCCGGTGACGTGCCCTCCCCCGTCAACCCGCCGTCCGGCTGCCGCTTCCGCACCCGCTGCTGGAAGGCGCAGGACAAGTGCGCGACCGAGCAGCCGCCGCTGCTCCAGCTCTCCGGCAACGCGGCCGGCCACCTGACGGCCTGCCACTTCCCGGAGGAGCCGACGACCGCGGCGCGGGACGAGGACATCGTGCTCGACCCGGCGCTGGCGGCGATGGAGGAGTCCGACACGGACCCGGCCGAGTAACCCGGAGCCGTTCGAGCGCCGTCGCGGCGGGAATCCCTCCCGCCGCGGCGGCGTTGTCGTCTTCGGAAGGGGGCGATCGATGCGGATCGGGGAGCTGTCGGAGCGGACGGGCACGCCGCGCCGGCTGTTGCGGTACTACGAGGAGCAGGGGCTGATCGTCGCCGAGCGCTGCGCCAACGGCTACCGCTCCTACGACGAAGCCTGCGCCGACCGCGTCCGGCAGATCCGGGGGCTGCTGGACGCCGGGCTGCCCACCCGGATCATCAAGCAGATCCTGCCCTGCCTCAACGCGCCGCGGGCCATCCACTTCCCGGACGCCACACCGGAGATGCTCGCCACGCTGGAGCGGGAGTGCGACCGGATGACGGAGCGGATCGAGACGCTGGTGCGCAACAGGGACGCCGTCAGCGCGTACCTGGACGTGGTGCGGGCGACGCGACTGCCGGACGCCGTAGGGCCGGCCCCGACGGCCTGATCCGGCGCCGGCCGCCCGGCGCGGGGCTCACTCGCCCGGCACCACCGTGAGCTCCTGTGCGAAGTGGCAGGCCGAGGCGTGCCGCGCGGGTCCAGTCGACTCCCGGAACTCCGGGGGGACGTCCAGCGGGGGGACGACCTCGGCGCACAGCTCCTGGGCCTTCCAACAACGGGTGCGGAACGGGCAGCCGGAGGGCGGCTCGGCGGGTGAGGGGACGTCGCCGGTGAGCAGGATCCGCTCCCGGCGCTCGCGCGCGTCCGGGTCCGGTACGGGGACGGCGGAGAGCAGGGCCTGGGTGTAGGGGTGGGTGGGGTGGCGGTAGACCTGCTCCTCGGTGCCGATCTCCGCGATCCGGCCCAGGTACATCACCGCGACCCGGTCGGAGATGTGCCGGACGACGGACAGGTCGTGCGCGATGAAGACGTAGGAGAGGTCGAACTCGTCCTGCAACTGCTCCAGGAGGTTGACCACTTGGGCCTGGACGGAGACGTCGAGGGCGGAGACCGGCTCGTCCGCGACGATGATCTCCGGACGCAGGGCGAGGCCGCGGGCGATGCCGATGCGCTGCCGCTGGCCGCCGGAGAACTGGTGCGGGTAGCGGTTGATGTACTCGGGGTTGAGCCCCACCACGTCCAGGAGCTCCTGGACCTTGCGGCGGCGGTCCCCCTTGGGGGCCACCTCGGGGTGGATCTCGTACGGTTCGCCGACGATGTCGCCGACGGTCATCCGGGGGTTCAGGGACGTGTAGGGGTCCTGGAAGACCATCTGGATGTTGCGCCGGACGGACTTCATCGCCCGGCCCGTCAGGGTGGTGATGTCCGCGCCGCGGTAACGGATCTGACCGGCCGTCGGGCGTTCCAGACCGACCAGCATCTTGGCGACCGTGGACTTCCCGCAGCCCGATTCGCCGACGATGCCGAGCGTCTCGCCCTTGCGGAGGTCGAAGGAGATCCCGTCGACGGCCTTGACCGCACCCACCTGCTTGCGGAAGAGCACGCCCTGGGTGAGCGGGAAGTGCTTGACCAGGTCGCGGACTTCCAGGAGGGGTTCGCCGGACGCCGGCCCGGGGCCGGTTCCGGTCGCGTCAGCGCGCGTCACCGAGGGTCTCCTTCCAGAAGTGGCAGGCGCTGGTCCGGCCGGGGCCGACGTCGTGGAGCGGCGGCAGTTCGCTGCGGCAGACGTCCTGGGCGAGTGGGCAGCGCGGATTGAACGGGCAGCCGGGCGGGATGGCGGTCAGATTGGGCGGCAGGCCCTTGATCGCGTACAGCCGCTGCCCCTTGTGGTCCAGCCGCGGAATGGAGTCCAGCAGGCCACGGGTGTAGGGGTGGGCGGGCGCCCGGTAGAGCTGGTGGACGGGCGCGGTCTCGACGATCCGTCCCGCGTACATCACCGCGATGGTGTCGGCGACGTCCGCGACCACGCCCAGGTCGTGGGTGATCAGGATCAGGCCCATGGTGAGCTCCCGCTGGAGCTCGGCGAGCAGGTCCATCACCTGCGCCTGCACGGTGACGTCCAGCGCCGTGGTCGGCTCGTCCGCGATGATCAGGTCCGGGCCGAGGGACAGCGCCATGGCGATCATGATGCGCTGGCGCATCCCGCCGGAGAACTGGTGCGGGTAGTCCCCCACCCGCGCCCGGGCGGCGGGGATCCCGACCCGTTCCATCAGCTCCACCGCCCGGCCCCGCGCCTCCTTGCGGGACGTCCCCTCGTGGACCTGGAACATCTCCCCGAGCTGCGCCCCGACGCTGAGGACCGGGTTCAGCGCGGAGAGCGCGTCCTGGAAGATCATCGCCATCTTGGCGCCGCGGACCTTGCGCCGTTCCTCCTTGCGCAGCGCCAGCAGGTCGCGCCCCTGGAAGACGATCTCGCCGCCGGTCACATATCCGGGCGGCGAGTCCAGGATGCCCATCACGGCCTGTGCGGTGACGGACTTGCCGGAGCCGGACTCGCCGAGCACCGCCAGCGTCTGTCCCGGCGCCACGGTGTAGCTGACGCCGTTGACGGCCTTGGCGATGCCGTCCCTGGTGCGGAACTCCACCCTGAGGTCGCGCACGTCGAGCAGGGCGGTGTCCGTGCGGACGGCCACCGCGCCGCTCCCGGGCTCGCCGGCACCGTTCGTCATCTGCCGCCTCCTCAGCGCAACTTGGGGTCGAGGGCGTCGCGCACCGCGTCGCCGAGCATGATGAACGCCAGCACCGTGATGCTCAGCGCGCCCGCCGGCCACAGCAGCATGTGGGGGGCGCTGCGGATGTAGGCGGAGGCCGTGGAGATGTCGATGCCCCAGGAGACCGTGGGCGGCTTCAGGCCGGCGCCCAGGTAGGACAGGGTGGCCTCCAGCGCGATGTACGTACCGAGCGCGATGGTGGCGACGACGATGACCGGGGCGACGGCGTTGGGGGCGATGTGCCGCAGCAGCAGCCGGCCGTTGCCGGCGCCCAGGGCCCGCGCGGCCTGGACGTAGTCGTTCTGTTTGGCGGTGACGACCGAGCCGCGGGCGATCCGGGAGATCTGCGGCCAGCCGAGCAGCACGATGAAGCCGACCACCGGCCAGACCGTGGTGCTGGTGACGACGGAGAGGAAGACCAGGCCGCCGAGGATCACCGGGATGCCGAAGAAGATGTCGGCGAGCCGGGAGAGCAGGGTGTCCGACCAGTTGCCGAAGAAGCCGGCCCATCCGCCGAGCAGACTGCCGAGCAGCGCCGCCCCGGCCGTGGCGCAGACGCCGACGGTGATGGAGGCGCGGGCTCCGTAGACCACCCGGGTGTAGACGTCCCGGCCCTGGGTGTCGAAGCCGAAGGGGTGGCCTGGCTGGGAGCCCTGCTGCGCCTTGGCCAGGTCGGCGCGGTACGGGTTGCCGGTGGCGATCAGCTGCGGCCAGATCGCGATGACCACCAGGAAGACGATGACCAGCGCGGAGAGCACGAAGACCGGGTTGCGCCGCAGATCGTGCCAGGCGTCGCTCCACAGGCTGCGCGGTTTGCCGAGCGGCACGCCGGCCGGCGGTACACCGCCGGGTGGTGCCGCACCGGGCGCCCGCTCCAGCGACTCCGCCTCGCCGATGGCCAGCGCGGCGGTACCGCCGTCGCCGTGGCCGATGGCTTCCTTGGGGACATAGGAATCAGGCATAGCGGATCCTCGGGTCGAGGACGGCGTACAGCAGGTCGACGAGCAGGTTCGCGAGCAGGAAGACCAGCACCAGGATGGTCACGAAGCCGACCACGGTCGGCGAATTCTGCCGGAGGATGCCCTGGTAGAGCTGGTATCCGACGCCATGGATGTTGAAGATGCGCTCGGTGACGATCGCGCCGCCCATCAGGGCGCCGATGTCGGTACCGATGAAGGTGACCACCGGGATCAGCGAATTGCGCAGCAGGTGGCGGCTGATGACACGGCGTCGGGGCAGGCCCTTGGCGACGGCCGTGCGGACGTAGTCGGCGCGGGCGTTCTCGGCGATCGAGGTACGGGTCAACCGGGTCACATACGCCAGCGAGACCAGCGCCAACACCAGGCCCGGCAGCAGGAGTTCGTTGAGCGGCGCCTCCGGGGCGACGGACGGCGCGGCCCACCCCCACCGCACACCGAACACGAACTGCAACAGATAGCCGCTGACGAACGTCGGGATGGACACCACGACGAGGGAGAGGATCAGCACCGTGGTGTCGATGTCCCGGCCGCGCCGGAGTCCGCTGAACACGCCCAGCACGACGCCCACCACCATCTCGATGGCGACGGCGACGATCGTGAGCCGGAGCGTGACCGGGAAGGCGGACGCCATCAGTTCGGTGACGGACTGGCCGTTGAACGCGGTGCCGAAGTCCCCTCGGAAGATCTGCCCCATGTAGTGCAGGTACTGCTTCCACAGCGGCTGGTCGAGGTAGAGGTCGCGGCGGATCTGCGCCGCGGTGGCGGGGTCCGGTGCCCGGTCGCCGAACATCGCGGAGACGGGGTCGCCCAGCGCGTACACCATGAAGAAGATCAGAAAGGTGCTGCCGATGAACACCGGGGCCATCTGTAGCAGCCGCCGGACCACATACCGCCCCATGGGCCTCCAACCTCCTTCGCGCTCGGCTCAGTTGACCTTGATCGCGTTGTAGACGGGCACGCCGAACACATTCAGCGACACATTGCCGATCCGCTCGGAGTAGCCGCCGCTGCCGTTCTGGTACCAGAGCGGAATGGCCGGCATCTGCTGGGCGAGGATCCGCTCGGCGTCCTGGAACGACCTGACGGCCGCCTTGGTGTCCGTCGCCGCGTTGGCCTGGTTCACCAACCGGTCGAAGCCGGCGTTGCTGAACTTTCCGTCGTTGGACGAGCCGTTGGTGTAGTACAGCGGCTGGAGGAAGTTCTGGATCAGCGGGTAGTCCATCTGCCAGCCGGCACGGAACGGCCCGGTCATCGTCTGGGCCGCGATCTTGTTGCGGAAGTCGGCGAAGGTGCCGACCGGGTCGCCCACGCAGGCCTTGTCGTTCCCCAGCGTCCTGTTGATGCTGTTGCAGATCGCGTCGATCCAGTCCTTGTGCGAGCCGGTGTCCGCGTTGTACGTGATCGCCATCCGCCCGCCGGGCAGCCCACCGCCCTCCTTGATCAGCCGTCGGGCCTGGGCCGCGTCGAACACACAGGCGTCCCCGCAGAGGCCCGCCAGATATCCGCCGGACGCCCCCAGCACCGGCGAGGTCCAGTCCGTCGCTGGCGTCCGCGTCTTCTGGAAGATCTCCTGAGTGATCTGCTCGCGGTCGATCGCCATCGAGATTCCGCGCCGGACCTTCTCCGTTCCCGGCCGCGACCACTGCTTGTCGTAGAAGGGGAAGGTGATGGTCTGGATGATCCCCGCCGGCTGGTTGAGGTACCGCCCGCCCAGATCGGTCTTCACATGCTTCAGCTGGGACGCCGGCACGTCGTCCACCAGATCGAGGTTCCCGGCCTGGAGATCCGTGTAGGCGGTGTTGTTGTCCGTGTAGACCCGGAGATCGATCCCCCCGTTGTGCGCCGGATCCTTCCCCGGGTACTTCGCCCACTTCCGCAACCGCAGCACGGACCCCTTGTCGTACGAGTCCACGAGGTACGGCCCGTTCCCGACGGGCCGGGACAGCCAACCGGCATGGTCCGTGTAGAACGCCCGCGGCAGCGGCATGAACGCGCTGTAGCCCAGCGTGTCCGGCCAGCTGGAGAACTTCTGGTTCAGCGTGACGGTGAAGGTCCGGTCGTTCTTCACCACCAGCCCCGACAGGGTCTTCGCGGTGGGACGGCCATGAGCCGGGTGCACCCGGTCGAACCCCTCGACGTACTGGAAGAACGGCGCGTTCTTCTGCTTGTTGTCCAGCAGCGCCCCGTAGTTCCAGGCGTCCACGAACGACCGCGCCGTGACCTTCTCGCCGTTGCTGAAGGTCCACCCGGGCCGCAACGTCACGGTGAAGTGCCGGGCATCCGTCGTCTCGATCCGGTCCGCGATCACGTTCTCCGCGGCACCGGTCCTCGGGTTGTACCGCTTCAGCCCCCGGAACACCATGTCCAGGACCTTGCCGCCCTGGACCTCGTTGGTGTTCGCCGGCTCCAGCGGGTTCTGCGGATCCCCCCACGAGGCACTCACCACCCCGGAACGCCCGGCACTCCCCCCACCGCACCCCGCCACCACCAGAGCGACACCGACCGCGCACACCCCCCACCTCACGCGTGCCGCTCCACGCATGACGCCTCCTCAGATCCGGGGCCTCATCCCTCTCCACATAAGATCGCAAACCGGGGTGTACCGCATGCGATGCTGCGCTGAATGGCCCACGTTTTCGTCTGCGGCGCCGTGCTTGTTGCTCGCCGTGGCCAGGCCACGGCGCCGCAGACGACAACGTGGGGGAAGCAAAACAGGGCGCCCCCCCGCCAAGGGAGAGGCGCCCCGTGAAGAGCCGGGCCAAGCCCAGCGCAGCGCTACCGCTTGGCGCGCGACGCCGCGCGGGCACGCTCGCGGGCGTCCAGGTTGACCTTGCGGATCCGGACGGCCTCGGGGGTGACCTCGACGCACTCGTCGTCGCGGCAGAACTCCAGGGACTGCTCCAGGGAGAGCTTCCGCGGCGGAACGATCGCCTCGAACGAGTCGGCCGAGGACGACCGCATGTTGGTGAGCTTCTTCTCCTTGGTGATGTTGACGTCCATGTCGTCGGAGCGGGAGTTCTCGCCGACGATCATGCCCTCGTACACCTCGGTGCCGGGCTCGACGAAGAGCACGCCGCGCTCCTGGAGGTTGGTCATCGCGAAGGCGGTGACCGCGCCGGAGCGGTCGGCGACCAGCGAACCGTTGTTACGGGTCTGGAGCGCGCCGAACCAGGGCTCGTGGCCCTCGTGGATGGAGTGGGCGATACCGGTGCCGCGGGTGTTCGTCAGGAACTCGGTGCGGAAGCCGATCAGACCCCGGGAGGGGACGACGAACTCCATGCGGACCCAGCCGGAGCCGTGGTTGGACATGTTGTCCATCCGGCCCTTGCGAGTGCCCATCAGCTGGGTGACGGCGCCCATGTGCTCCTCGGGCACGTCGATGGTCATGCGCTCGACGGGCTCGTGCGTCTTGCCGTCGACCTCCTTGGTGACCACCTGCGGCTTGCCGATGGTCATCTCGAAGCCCTCGCGGCGCATCTGCTCGACCAGGATGGCGAGCGCCAGCTCACCGCGGCCCTGCACCTCCCAGGCGTCGGGGCGCTCGGTCTCCAGGACGCGGAGGCTGACGTTACCGATCAGCTCGCGCTCCAGGCGGTCCTTGACCTGGCGGGCGGTGACCTTGCGGTCCTTGACCGCGGACTTGGCGTCCGCGCCCTTGCCGGTGCCGCCGCGGCCGACCAGCGGGGAGGTGTTGGTGCCGATCGTCATGGAGATCGCCGGCTCGTCGACCGTGATCAGCGGCAGCGCGATCGGGTTCTCCGGGTCGGCGAGGGTCTCACCGATCATGATCTCGGGGATGCCCGCGACGGCGCAGATGTCGCCCGGGCCGGCGACCTCGGCCGGCTTGCGGGTGAGCGCCTCGGTCATCATCAGCTCACTGATGCGGACGTTCGCGACGGAGCCGTCGCGCTTGATCCAGGCGACGGTCTGGCCCTTGCGCAGCTCGCCCTGCTCGACGCGGAGCAGCGCGATACGGCCGAGGAAGTTGTCCGCGTCGAGGTTGGTGACGTGCGCCTGGAGCGGCGCGTCCTCCTCGTACGTGGGGGCCGGGACGTGCTCCAGGATCGTGGAGAAGAACGGCTCCAGGCTGGTGGAGTCGGCCGGGACCGTACCGTCCTCGGGCTTGGTCAGCGACGCGATGCCGTCACGACCGCAGGCGTAGACGATCGGGAACTCGATCTGGTCCTCGTCCGCGTCGAGGTCGAGGAAGAGGTCGTAGGTCTCGTTGACGACCTCGTCGATGCGGGAGTCCGGGCGGTCGGTCTTGTTGATGCACAGGATGACCGGCATCCGGGCCTGGAGCGCCTTGCGCAGCACGAAGCGGGTCTGCGGCAGCGGACCCTCCGAGGCGTCGACGAGGAGGACGACCGCGTCGACCATCGACAGACCACGCTCGACCTCGCCGCCGAAGTCGGCGTGGCCGGGGGTGTCGATGATGTTGATCGTGATCGGGGCCCCGCCGTCCTTGGGGTGATACTTCACCGCCGTGTTCTTGGCGAGGATCGTGATGCCCTTCTCACGCTCCAGGTCGTTGGAGTCCATGACCCGGTCGTCGACGGAGTCGAGCTGGTGCGCGGCGAAGGCGCCGGCCTGCTTGAGCATGGCGTCGACGATGGTCGTCTTGCCGTGGTCGACGTGGGCGACGATGGCGACGTTGCGAATGTCGTGGCGCGTGGGCATACTGCGGCGCTTCTCCCGGAATCGTGGATGGCGGCGCGTACGGTCTGGCACGCGCGCCCGCCGGGCATGAAGACGCCACGGCCTCACCCCATGGTACGGGGCTGGGACGACAATGGCCGCCCCAGCCCGCGTACAACACCTCTGACCTGCGGTTTCTTACCGATTGTTGGCCTCTGCTCGACCGCCGCTTCGGGTGCCGGCTACTTCGTGTAACCGATGTCCTGGAAGCGCGGCGTGGCGAAGCCGAAGGCGCCGACGTTCGCCAGCGACTTCCGGGTGGCGACCAGCTCGGGCCGCTGGTAGAGCGGGATCGACCCGGCGGCCGCCCAGATGCGGGCGTCGGCCTGCTCCACCAGCGTGCGCGCGGAGTGCTCGTCCAGTTCCGAGGCGGCCTGGTCGAAGAGCTGGTCGATGTGGTCGCTGCCGACCCGGGTGTAGTTCTGCTCCACGGTCAGCGACCCGTCGGGCGCGGGCTGCGGCTTGGCGTAGATCGGGCGGGCGTCGGTCGCCGGGTAGGCGGTACCGGGCCAGGAGTACAGCGCCAGGTCGTAGTCACCGGAAGCGATGTGGTCCTGGAAGTAGCTGGCGTCGGAGACCCGCTGGACGGAGGTCTGCACGCCGATCTCGGCGAGCATGGTGGAGATCCGCCGGCCGACGGTGCGCAGCTGCTCGGAGGCGGCGCCGTCGGGCAGCACGAAGCGCAGCGTGAGCGGCTTGCCGTGCTTCTTGACGGTGGTCTGGGCCGCCTTGCCGTCGAACGGCGGCCGGCCGGCGTGCCCGGCGGCCGCGCCCCGGGCCCGCTCGGCGGCGGCGTGCCGGGAGCCGGGGTGGCCGCCGGATCCGGGCAGGTCCGGTGCCTGTCCGGTCTCGATCCGCTCGGCCGCGCCCAGCGCCTGTGCCGCGCGCTTCTTGTACCGGTGGTACTTCGCATACGCGGCGGACTCCGTGTCGCCGTCCGCCTCCTCCTTCACCCGGGCGGCCGCGTCCTTGTAGAACGACGCGCTCTGCCGCAGCAGGGCGGCCTGCTGGACCTCTGAGCCGACCGCGCCGGTGAAGGACAGCGGGGCCTCGGCGGCGGCGGGCCGCATACCGTCGTTCCGGCCGCCCTCGGCGGGCGCGCCGGCGTGTGCGGGGACGGGGCGTCCGGGGTTGCGGCCGTCCTTGTCGTCGGCGTCGTCGGCGTCGTGGCCGTCGCCGGAGGAGTCGCCCCCGTACCGGCCGCCGTCCGGCTCGTCGCCGTCCTCGTCCCCGAAGTCGTCGACGCCGCGCCAGGCGCCCGGCGCCGGTGCGCCGGCCTTCTCCCCGGACTTCTCCCCGGCCTGCTGGTGACCGGCGTGGTCGGGCTTCCAGCCGGCGTCCGCGAGGAGCGCCTTGGCCGCCCCGGTGTCCTGCTCGCCGAGCGCGTCGCTGTGATCCTCGTAGCCGGGCTGCCCGGCCATCAGCAGATGGCTGCCGAGGGCCTTGGAGGGCAGGTCGAGCGGTTTCAGGACGGTGTCGGCCAGGGCCTGCCGGTCGATGGCGCGGGCCACCGCCCGGCGCACCCGGTCGTCGGCGAGCGGGCCGCTGCTGCCGTTGAGGGCGAGCTGGGTGTAGGCGGGCTCCAGGGCCTTGCGGATGGTGTAGTCGTGCAGGCCGGCGTGCTCCTCGGCGGCGCCCCGGGCGTCGGCGCCCCGCGGTCCCGCGTTGCCGGAGCCGGCCTTACGGGCCGGGCCGGGCGGGCCGGCGGCGGAGTCGTCGACCCGTTTCGCGGCGGTCTGGTGGACCGCGGCGACGTCGAGGGACCCGGCGGCCAGCGCCGCGCCCCGCTTGTCGGCGGGCACCGCCTCCAGCACGACCTTGGAGAGCTTGGCGGGCGCGCCCCACCACGTCGGGTTCCGTACCAGCACGACCCGGCCCCGCTCGGCGTCCCGCTTCTGGACGAGGAACGGGCCCGCGCCGACCGCGAGGTGCTCGCGCGCGCCGTCGTTGAAGGCGTTGGCGTCGCCCATCACGCTCTTGGGGTACAGCGGGGTGAACAGGGACCGCCAGTCGGCGTAGGGCCGGGCGAAGGTCACCTTCACCTCGCGCGGGCCGGCGCCCTGCTCGACCTTGCCGATCCGGTCGTAGCCGGCGTTCCGGGCCGTCCAGAAGGCGTCGTCCCTGCCGCGCAGGGCGGTCCACTGGGCGATGAAGTCCGCGGCGGTGATCGGCGTCCCGTCGCTCCACCGCGCCTTGGGATTGATCTTGTAGGTGACGACCTGCCGGGGGTCGCGGGCGCTGGTGTCCGCGGAGTCGAGGTAGTCGGCGTTGCGCTGCGGCGTGCCGTTGGCGTCGACGACGAACATGCTGGGCAGCACCGCGCCGGCGATCCGGGTGGTGGTGGCGTCGGCGTCGGCCTGGAAGGCGTTGAGGGTGGCGGGCATCGCGTCGACGGCCCAGCGCAGCGTGCCGCCGTCACGGAGTTCGCTGCGGGGCGCCGGGGCGATGTCCTGGGACGCGGCGGCGGAGGATCCCCGGTCGTCGCCGCTGCATCCGGACAGGACCGGCAGGGGGAGCAGGACGCCGGCGGCGACCAGCACGGCGATGCGGCGTCTACGGGCCGCGCGGGCGGGGTTGTCGTGGTCGGTCATGACTGTTACCTCCGGGCTCGCCCGCGTCGTGCCGCTGGCCGGTCCCTCTCCGGCGCACCACGTTCGGCCGACTTTGCGGCTCATCACATCTATGGGCCCCTACTGAAGGCGACCGTTCGACGCCCGGCCGCCCGACACGTCGGAGGCGTCACCAAGGCCACCCGCCCGGCCCAATCCGCGGCCCCTGCGGGCGGCTTCGCGCGCTCGCAGACGTACGTACATCCGCCCGGTCCCGTACCGGCGTTCGAAGTCCGGCGTCGCGCGCCGTTGCCGAAACGCACCGGTTCGAGTCGTAATCGCGCCGGACCCCTTCCCAACGCCTACTGTGACGCGCGACACTCTCGGGCGCATGAGATCGCCCACCACCTCTTCAAAAGTGAGGGCACGTTATATGTCCCTTCAGGACGAACTGACGGCGGTTGAACGCAGCCTGGACGACCTGGTCCGGTCGGTGGGCAAGCTGGAGGCGCGGCTCGGCGCCGGCCTGGACATCCGCCGGGTGCGCACGGACGCGGACCATCTGCGCGAGGACCTCGCCCTGTTGAGGCAGAGCGCGGCCGCCGGGCCGCCGGGCCGTCCTGCGGCCGGCAAGGGGCCCGACGAGATGGTGCAGATCTCCGACGCCCCCTACGACTCCAAGCTGTGGACCGACGCCGAGGACGAGGGACTCGGCTCCCGCAACGGTCACGCGCCCTAGGGAGAGCCCCTGGGGCCCTGGGGGAAACCCCTGGTGGCGGCCCCTAGGGGGTGCCCTCGCCCCACTCAGACCCCTACCCCGCTGGCGTTCTGGCCAGCCGCTTCGGTGTGGTGTTGCTGTGCACCGGTGCGGTGTTCCGGCGTGAACGCCCTTCACGGAGACCGACGTTGGCCACTGGTACCGAACCCTCATCGCCCCCGGGCGCGACCGGTGTGCACACCGCCTCGCGCGCCGCCATCCCCGCCCGTCACCTGCGGACCGACCGCTGGTGGTTGGCGCCGGCCGGCACCGCGGCCGGACTGCTCGCATTCGTCGTCTACTCGACCTGGCGGGCGTTCGCGAACACCGACTACTACCACGCCCCCTACGTCTCGCCGTTCTACTCGCCGTGTCTGGCGGAGAACTGCCACACCATGCGCGGCGGGCCCAACTGGGAGGTCTTCGGCAGCTGGTGGGGCCTGTCCCCCGCCCTGCTGATCCTGATCTTCCCGCTGGGCTTCCGGCTGACCTGCTACTACTACCGCAAGGCCTACTACCGGGGCTTCTGGGCCTCGCCGCCGGCCTGCGCGGTCGCCGAGCCGCACAAGAAGTACACCGGTGAGACCCGCTTCCCGCTGATCCTTCAGAACATCCACCGCTACTTCTTCTACTTCGCGGTGCTGGTCGCCGGCGTGCTGACCTACGACACCGCACTCACCTTCCGCGACGAGCAGTACCACTGGGGCCACATGGGCCTGGGCACCGTGGTGTTCCTCGTCAACATCGCGCTGATCTGGGCGTACACCCTCTCCTGCCACTCCTGCCGGCACATCATCGGCGGCCGGCTGCGGAACTTCTCCAAGCACCCGGTGCGCTACCGGCTGTGGGGCTGGGTCAGCAAGCTCAACGAGCGGCACATGCTGCTCGCCTGGTCCTCGCTGATCAGCGTGGCGCTGGCGGACTTCTACGTCTTCCTGCTCTCCAGCGGGGCCTTCGACGACCCCCGTTTCTTCTGACGACAGCTTCTTCTAGGAAAGGTGTGCCCTCCGATGGCGCATGTGGACCGGCAGGCATGGGACGTGGTCGTGGTGGGCGCGGGCGGCGCGGGTCTGCGCGCCGCCATCGAGGCCCGCGAGGCCGGCATGCGGACCGCCGTGATCTGCAAGTCCCTGTTCGGCAAGGCCCATACGGTGATGGCCGAGGGCGGTATCGCGGCCAGCATGGGCAACGCCAACGAGCACGACAACTGGCAGGTGCACTTCCGGGACACCATGCGCGGCGGGAAGTTCCTCAACCACTGGCGGATGGCCGAGCTGCACGCCCGTGAAGCACCGGACCGGGTATGGGAGTTGGAGACCTGGGGCGCGCTCTTCGACCGCACCCCGGACGGCCGGATCTCCCAGCGCAACTTCGGCGGCCACGAGTACCCGCGGCTCGCGCACGTCGGCGACCGCACCGGCCTGGAGCTGATCCGCACCCTCCAGCAGAAGATCGTCTCGCTCCAGCAGGAGGACGAGCGGGAGTTCGGCGCGCACGACGCCCGGCTGAAGGTCTTCCAGGAGTGCACGGTCACCCGGGTCCTCACGGCGGACGGCGCGGTCTGTGGCGCCTTCTGCTACGAGCGGGAGTCCGGGCGGTTCTTCGTGCTGGAGGCGCCGGCGGTGGTGCTGGCCACCGGCGGCATCGGCAAGTCCTTCAAGGTGACCTCGAACTCCTGGGAGTACACCGGTGACGGCCATGCGCTGGCGCTGCTGGCCGGGGCGTCGCTGATCAACATGGAGTTCGTGCAGTTCCACCCCACCGGGATGGTCTGGCCGCCGTCGGTGAAGGGCATCCTCGTCACCGAGTCGGTACGCGGCGACGGCGGGGTGCTGCGCAACAGCGACGGCCAGCGCTTCATGTTCGACTACGTCCCGGACGTCTTCAAGGAGAAGTACGCGGAGAGCGAGGCCGAGGGCGACCGCTGGTACGAGGACCCGGACAACAACCGTCGGCCACCGGAGCTGCTGCCCCGCGACGAGGTGGCCCGCGCCATCAACGCCGAGGTCAAGGCGGGCCGCGGCTCCCCGCACGGCGGGGTGTACCTGGACGTCTCCACCCGGATGCCGGCCGAAGTGATCATCCGCCGGCTGCCGTCCATGCACCACCAGTTCAAGGAGCTGGCGGACGTGGACATCACCGCCGAGCCGATGGAGGTCGGGCCGACCTGCCACTACGTGATGGGCGGGGTGGACGTGGACCCGGACACCGCGGCGGCGAACGGCGTGCCGGGCCTGTTCGCGGCCGGTGAGGTGGCCGGCGGGATGCACGGCTCCAACCGGCTGGGCGGCAACTCCCTCTCCGACCTGCTGGTCTTCGGCCGCCGGGCGGGTCTGCACGCGGCCGAGTACGCGGCGTCGCTGACCGAGCGGCCGGCGGCCGACCCGTTGCAGATCGACGCGGCGGAGGCGGAGGCGCTGCGCCCGTTCAGCGCCGAGGTGACCGCGGGCGGCGCCGGTGACGAGGGGCCGGCCGAGAATCCGTACACCCTGCACCAGGAGCTCCAGCAGGCGATGAACGACCTGGTCGGCATCATCCGCCGGGAGAGCGAGATGTACGAGGCGCTCAAACGCCTGGCGGATCTGCGGGTGCGGGCCCGGCGGGCCGGTGTCGAGGGCCACCGCCAGTACAACCCGGGCTGGCACCTCTCCCTGGACCTGCGGAACATGCTGCTGGTCAGCGAGTGCGTGGCGCGGGCGGCGCTGGAGCGGGAGGAGAGCCGGGGCGGGCACACCCGCGACGACCATCCGGCGATGGACCGCGGCTGGCGCAACATCAATCTGGTCTGCCGGCTGGCCGACCTTCAGGGCGACTCCCGGGCCGCGGACCCGGCGCTGGGACAGATCCGGCTGGCCCGCCGGGAGACCCCGCCGATCCGGCCCGACCTGCTGGAACTGTTCGAGAAGGACGAGCTGGCGAAGTATCTGACGGACGAGGAGCTGAGCCGGTGAGCGAGGCGCAGACGGCACGCGACCTGGACGGTCGGGCCACGCAGGGCAAGCAGGCCGGGGCCTACCAGGCCCGTTTCCGGGTGTGGCGGGGTGATCCGGCGTCCGGGGGCCTTGAGGACTTCACGGTGGAGGTGCACGAGGGCGAGGTGGTGCTGGACATCATCCACCGCCTCCAGGCGACCCAGGCGCCGGATCTCGCCGTGCGGTGGAACTGCAAGGCGGGCAAGTGCGGTTCGTGCAGTGCGGAGATCAACGGGCGGCCGCGGCTGATGTGCATGACCCGGATGTCGGTGTTCGACCGGGCGGAGACGATCACGGTCACACCGATGCGGGCGTTCCCGGTCATCCGGGACCTGGTCACCGATGTGTCGTTCAACTACACCAAGGCGCGGGAGATCCCGTCGTTCGTCCCGCCGGCGGAGCTGGCGCCCGGTGAGTACCGGATGCAGCAGGAGGACGTGGGCCGCTCGCAGGAGTTCCGCAAGTGCATCGAGTGCTTCCTGTGCCAGGACACCTGCCATGTGGTGCGTGACCACGAGGAGAACAAGGCGGCGTTCGCCGGTCCGCGGTTCCTGATGCGGATCGCCGAGCTGGACATGCATCCGCTGGACGCGGCGCCGGAGTCCGGGATCGACCGCAAGGCCACCGCGCAGGACGAGCACGGGCTGGGCTACTGCAACATCACCAAGTGCTGCACGGAGGTCTGCCCCGAGCACATCAAGATCACCGACAATGCGCTGATCCCGCTGAAGGAGCGCGCCGCGGACCGGAAGTACGACCCGCTGGTGTGGCTCGGGAACAAGATCCGGCGGCGCACCGAATGACCCGGTTGGCCGCCGGGTGGGGCCGTTTCAGCGGTTTCCGACATCACCTCGGTTGACCGGAAAACGCCTCGCGGCGGGCTCTCGGGGACGCGGTATAAGAACGGAATGAATTTTCCGAAACTGAGCCGGCGCAGTGTGCTCGCGGGGATCGGCAGTGTGCCGCTGACCGCCGCCGGCGTACCCGAGGGCCGCCGCGGCCGGCCCGCCGAACCGGCCCGCGGCCCGGGCGGCAGACGGACCACCCTGCTGCGCGGCGCGGACCTGGTGCTGACCATGGACCCGGCTCTCGGCGCGGGAGAGCTGGGCACGTTGGAGGACGGCGTCGACCTCCTGCTGCGCGACGGCGCCGTCGCGGCCGTCGGCCGGCGTCTGGACGCCCCGCGCGGCGCCCGGATCGTCGACGTCGGCGGCAAGATCGTCCTGCCCGGGTTCGTGGACCTGCACAACCACCTGTGGCAGTCCAGCATCCGCGGGGGCTGCTCCGACCAGGACCTCAACGGCTGGCTGGGCGGCTGCAACCGCGTCGTCCTGCCGAAGATCGACGCCCGGGACATGTACCGCTTCGTCCACCTGGCCGCCCTCGACGCCCTCCGGACGGGCGTCACCACCGTCGTCGACTGGGTGCACCCCATCCCGTACGACACCAGCGAGCGCTACGTCCGGGCGCTGGACGACGCCGGCCTGCGGTTCGTCTACGCGGCGACCCAGAGCGCCGCCGACCTCGCCCTCGTCCCCAAGGTCAAGAAGGAGCTCCTGGACCCGCTGCCGCTGGCCTCCGCGCAGGTGTCGGTGCACGCCGGGATGTCGGTCGGCAGGGAGCTCCGGCAGTTCCACGAACTCGCCCGCGACCTGGGCGTGATGCTCAACTCCCATGTGCTCGAACACCGCGACGACCGCAAGGACGACCCGATCCGCGCGTTGCGCGAGGCCGGCGCCTTCGGACCGGAACTGCTGATGAACCACGCGATCCACCTCACCGACGAGGAGATCGCGCTGACCGGCGCACACGACGTCCGGGTCGCCCACTGCCCGCTCAGCAACATGCGGCTGGCCTCCGGCATCGCGCCGCTGCCCGCACTGCACCGGCACGGTGTACGGGCCGGGCTCGGCCACGACGGCGGGACCAACGACACCTCGGACATGTTCAACCTGATGAAGGCCGCGGTCGGGTTGCAGCGGGCCCGGCACGAGGACGCCGGTATCCACCCCACCATCCCGGCCGTGCTGCGGATGGCGACCCTGGGCGGTGCGGAGTGCATCGGGATGGCGGACCGGATCGGATCGCTGACACCGGGCAAGCGCGCCGACGTCGTCGTTCTGGACCCCGGCACGCTCAACTTCGCGCCGCGCTTCGACTGGACCAGCCAGATCGTCCTCAACGGGCAGCCGCCGAACGTCAGCGAGGTGTTCGTCGACGGCCATCTGCGCGTGTCCGGCGGCGAGCTGCTGCACGTGGACACCGCGCGGGTGGTCCGCGAGGCGGAGCGGGCCGCGGCGAACGTCCGGGCGGCCTGAGCGCGCGGGACACGGGGTGGACCTCCGTGTCCCGCCCGGCGCTCAGAACAGGCTCAGCAACGCCTCCGTGGGGTCCGCCGCCGTCGACTCCCCGTCCGGCAGGGCGAGTTCGAACCAGACGGTCTTGCCGCGCGGCGTACGGCGACTGCCCCAGCCCTGACTCAGCAGGCCGACCAGCTGGAGTCCGCGGCCGCCCTCGTCGGTGTCGCGGGCGCGGCGGCGGCGCGGCTGGGCGAGGTCGGCGTCCCAGACCTCGCAGACCAGGGTGCGGTCCAGCAGCAGCCGCAACCGGATGTCGCCGTGGCCGTGCCGGAGGGCGTTGGTGACCAACTCACTGACCAGCAGCTCCGTGGTGTCGACCAGGTCCTGAAGGCCCCAGTCCGTCAGCTGGTCGCGGGCCAGCTCACGCGCCCGGGCCACCGAACGGGCCTCCGGCGCCAGGCTCCAGTCGCCCACCGCGTCCTTGGGCAGCCCGTGCACCCGCGCCATCAGCAGGGCGATGTCGTCCTCGCCGTGCGAGGTGTCCAGGGCGCTCAGGACGTGGTCGCAGGCGTCCTCCAGCTGGCGGTCGGCGGACGAGAGGGCCGCCCGGAAGGCCTGAAGCCCCTCGTCGAGGGGGTGGTCCCGGGACTCGACCAGGCCGTCGGTGTACAGCGCGAGCAGCGCACCGTCCGGCAGGTCGACCTCGATCTCCTCGAAGGGCTCGCCGCCGACGCCCAACGGCATCCCCGGCGGTACGTCGAGCAGCAGTGCGTCCTCGCCCTCCTCGACCAGCACCGGCGGCAGGTGCCCGGCGTTGGCGAAGGTGGCGCGCCGGGTCACCGGGTCGTAGACGGCGTACACGCAGGTGGCGAGGTAGACCTCGGAGAGGTCGGCGGTGCGGGCGGAGCGGCCGGGCTCCAGCGCGCCCCGGGCGGGTCCGGACCGGGTGCGGGCGGTGGACCGGCCGTCGCCGGTGCCGCCGAGCCCGCGGGCGATCTCGTCCAGCGCCGAGAGCACCTCGGCCGGTTCCAGGTCCAGCAGCGCCAGCGTCCGCACCGCGGTGCGCAGTTCGCCCATCGCCACGGCGGCGCGCAGTCCGCGGCCCATGACGTCGCCGACGACCAACGCCGTGCGGTGGCCGGGGAGTTCGATGACGTCGAACCAGTCGCCGCCGACCTCGGTGGCGGTGGTGCCGGGCAGGTAGCGGCAGGCGATGTCCAGGCCGGCCGCCTCCGGGTCGCCGGGCGGCAGCAGGCTGCGCTGGAGGATCAGGGCGCGTTCGTGCTCGCGGCGGTAGAGGCGGGCGTTGTCGATGCAGACCGCGGCGCGGGCGGCCAGCTCCACGGCGAGGGCGGTGTCGCGTTCGCCGAACGGCTCGCTGCCCTTCGTCCGGGAGAACTGCACCAGCCCGACGACGGTGTCCCGGGCGACCATCGGGACGGCCAGGGTGGAGTGCACCACGGCGCCCAGCTCCGGCCGGTCGTCGCTCTCCCGGTTCGGGATGATCTGCGCCTGGGCGGTGCGCAGGGCGCCCGCACAGGGGGAGTTGAAGGGGTAGCGGTGGACCGCGCCGACCGCGACCGGGCCCGGTGCGCCCTCGGGGACGCAGCAGGCCGCGCTGGCGAGCGGGGCGTCGGAGACGGCGCTGGCGAAGGCGACCCGGCGCAGCTCCGCGCTGCCGTCGCTCATCCCGGGCGGGGCCTCGTCGCCGGAGAGCAGGCCCTGGTACAGGTCCACCGACGCCAGGTCGCAGAACTGCGGTACGGCGACGTCCAGGAGGGTGCGGGCGGTGGTCTCCAGGTCGAGGGAGTTGCCTATGCGGGCGCCGGCCTCGTTGAGCAGCGCCAGGTTGCGGCGGGCGTTGGCGGCCTCACGTTCGGCCCGGCGCCGGCCGGTGACGTCGGCGGCGAGCGCCGCGACGCCGATGGGGCGGCCGCTGGCGCCGTGCAGCCGGTAGAGCGACACCGACCAGCGACGGCGCTCCTCCTCGCCGGGCACCGAGCCGACCAGCTGCATCTCGGTGACCGGCTCGCCGGTCTCCAGGACGCCGGCCAGGGCGGCGGTCATCCGCTCGGCCTCGGGACGGGGCAGGAAGTCGTGCGGGGTGCAGCCGCGGTACTTGCTCGCCGGGCCGCCGAAGACCGTGGCGAAGCGTTCGTTGACGCGCAGCAGCTTCAGGTCCGTGCCGAACAGGGTGAAGCCCATGGGAGATTGACCGAAAACGGCCTGCGAGGCGGCGAGGTCGGTTTCGATACCGCGCAGCGCCCGGACGTCGACGACGACGCAGACCGCGGCGCGTTCGCCCTCCTCGTCGTGCGAGGGCATCACATAGATCTCGGCGAGGCCGTCGGCCGGTCCGCCCTCTTCCCTGCGGTAGGGCACCAGGCCGGTCCACTCCCGGCCGTCGAGGATCTCGGACACCTTGCGGCGGCCGGTCTCGCGCAACTCGCTGGGGACGAAGGCCTCTACGGGGTCCTTGCCGATGGCGTAACGGGCCGGGATGCCGAGCATCTGCTCGGCCCGCTCGCTCCACTGGTCGATGCGTCCGTCGGGGCCGAGCGAGAAGGAGGCCACCCGGATGTAGTCGTAGATCGAACCGGGGCGGCTGCTCTGCCATACCGGCGAGCCGTGCAGGACGTGCGACTGCGGACGGCCACCTGGGTCACCGGGGCCGTCCGCACCCTGACCACCGGCCTGTGCGGGTTCTGCCCCGCCAGATGACATCTCGCTCACGAGCCCCGTCCCCTCCAGCTCATCGTGCCCGGACCGGACCAGCATGAGTATCCAGCACCTCGGCTATCCGGAACACGGTCTTCACGATCACAGCACAGTCTCGATCGCAGGCCATCTACGAAATGTCGATGAAATGGCAACGATCAGGACTCCACCTGTCTCCTAACCAGCCACCGACAGCTCGAACCACACTGTCTTGCCACTCTTTCCGCGCCGGGTCCCCCAACGGCGCGAACTGCACGCGACCAGCTGCAATCCGCGACCCCCCTCGTCGTCCGGGGCGGCGGCGCGCTCCTGTGGCGGGTCGGGCAGCGGATCGGAGACCTCGACGAGCAGACCGCCGGAGCTCAGCAGCACCATGCGGACGCCGATCGGCCCACTGGCATAGCGCAGGGAGTTGGTGACGAGCTCGCTGACGAGGAGCACCGCCACGTCGGCCGCGCCGTTCAGTCCCCAGTCGTCCAGGACGCGGCGGACCGCGGTGCGCGCGGTGCGTACCGCGCCGGGATCCGCCGGGAAACTCCATTCGGCGGTCGGTGAACCGGTGGCCATGCCGCGCCTGCGGACGGTGTGGGAGCCGGACTCCGGGACCCCTGCCGCTGCGCTGTCGCTCACGCCGATCACATCCCAGCCCGAGAGCATCCCCTGACGGATTGCCCGTATTGAGGGGGTCAATCAGGACATACCCGATATCGAGGCCGAAGTACCGCCTTCAACGGTGCACTGTGGCATAAATGGCGCGCGTGTGGATAGTGGGGCGAGTGCGCGAGGAGGGCGGACATCCGTGCGCGACGGAGGGGCCGGGACACGCGGGTCCCGGCCAACGGCGCACGCCCGCCCGCGCGCCCTCGCCGGCTCTGTCGACGCGCCTCGCGGAACGGGCGGAACGGCATGCCAGCCGGGCAGAGCCGCCTACGAGCCGGGCAGGCCGGCCTACGAGCCGGGTGGAACGGCCTACGAGCCGGGTGGAACGGCCTGCGGCAGCACGCCCGGCACCCCGGCCGTGGCGGCCAGCCGGCGCATCGCCTCGGCGACCGCCGGGCGGTCCTGGTCCAGCCAGTCGACCTGATCCTCCTCACCGGGCAGCAGCCAGCGCAGCTCGTCATGGTCCTGCAACGGCTTCGGCACCCCGGACACCAGCCGGGCGGACCACACCTGGAGCACAAAGCCGGGGCGCAGGACCCACTCCCCCGGGATCCGTTCCACCACCGCCGCCTCGACGCCCAGCTCCTCGCGCAGCTCGCGCTCCAGCGCCTGTTGCGGCGTCTCGTCGTCCTCCACCTTGCCGCCGGGCAACTCCCAGCGGCCGGCCAGCGCGGGCGGCGCGCTGCGCCGGGCGGCCAGCAGCCGCCCGCCGTCGCACACCGCTCCGCCGACCACTACGCGCACGGTCGTCATGCGCGGCAGCCTACGTGCCCCGCCCTCGTCCCGCTTCTCGCCCGCCGCCTCTCAGGTCGCCGCGCGGTCGACCTTCTCGACGACGTAGAGCTGCTGGTTGCCCCGTGTATCGAGCCCGTCGGCCACCCGCTCCGCCTCCGCTCGGGTGGCGTAGCGACCGACGCGATACCGGTCGCCGCCTTCGTCCTGGCGGATGACGAGCCAGGGGAGCACCGCTCCACTGTCGGTCATTGCACCCCTCCGTCTGCCGCGCAGCGCGCCGCTGCGCGCCCCTCGTCTGCTGATGCCGAAATCGCAATCCGCATATGCCCGAGCGTACGCCCGACCTTTACGCACCGGATATGGATTTACACAAAGAGATACCAAACCGGCCACTCGCGGACCCCGGCGAACCGGAATCGACCTGCGAGTGGCCGGTGGTGCCCGACGGTCTCGGGCATGTTTACGGAATGGTCCGGGGCGACGCCGGGCTGACTCAGGCCCCTACGGGCGCCTTGGCCCCTTCGGCCTCCCCTGCCGCGTCCGCCACACGGGCCTCGTCGGCAGCGTGGAGCTCGGCCTCGACCTGGACCAGCGACGGGTTGCGCCACGCACTGCGCACGCCCCAGTAGTAGAAGGCCAGCCCGATCACCACGACCAGGGCGAGGTCCCAGCCCTCCGGCAGGTAGCCCTTGCCGCCGAACTCCTTGCCGCCCATGTACGACACCGCCGCCATGACCAGCAGGTACGCCACCATCCAGGCACCGGCCTTCAGGTGCGGGAGCAGGTCGGCCCACGGCTTGCGGCCCTGGCTCAGCGGCTTGCCGATCTCGTACCAGGCCCAGACCGGCAGTCCGACGGCCATGATCAGGATGACCTTGCCGGTCAGCGGCCAACGGCCCCAGTACAGGACCAGCGAGCCGAAGACCATCGCGATCGGCGCGATGACCGGCATCGCCCGCAGCTTGACCGGGCGCGTGAGGTCCGGCGACAGCCGACGCAGCGCCATCACCGCGACCGGGCCGGTGATGTACGAGATGACCGTGGCGACCGAGACGATCTCGGCGAGCGAGCCCCAGCCGCGGAAGACCGCGAGGAAGAGGAAGGCGATCGCCAGGTTGAGCAGCAGCGCCGGGCGCGGCACGCCGGTCTTCTTGTCCACCTTGCCGAAGACGCCGGGCAGATGGCCGTTCTCCTGCACGCCGTGGATCATGCGCGAGGTGGTGGCGGCGTAGATCATGCCGGTGCCGGACGGCGAGACGAAGGCGTCCGCGTACAGCAGCAGCGCCAGCCAGTTCAGGCCCCAGGTCACCGCGAGGTCGGCGAGCGGCGAGTTGTAGCCGAGGCCGGCCCAGCCGCTGGCACCCAGCTTGTCGCCGGGGACCGCCATCAGGAACGCGACCTGGAGCGCGACGTAGATGACCAGCGCGATGATGATCGACGAGACGACGGCCTTGGGCAGCGACTTGCCGGGGTTGCGGGCCTCGGCGGCGAGGTTCAGCGGCGACTGGAAGCCGTTGTAGGCCCAGACGATGCCGGAGACCGCGACGGCGGTGAAGACCGAGCTCCAGCCGTTGGGGGTGAAGCCACCGCGGTGGGCGATGTTGGAGGTGTCGAAGTGCGCCAGCATCAGCGCGCTGGCGGTCAGCACCGGCACCACGACCTTGAACACCGTGATCGCGGTGTTGGTCTTGGCGAACAGCGAGATCGCGAACCAGTTGAGGAAGAAGTAGAAGACCAGCAGGATGCTGGCGAGACCGACGCCGGTGCCGGTCAGCTCCTTGCCGTCGTAGAGCGCATGGGCCCAGCCGTAGTCCCAGGAGCTCATGTACTGGACCGAGGCGGTGGCCTCGCCGGGGATGACCGAGACGATCGCGATCCAGTTCGCCCAGGCCGCGAGGTAGCCGGCCAGCGAGCCGTGCGAGTACTGGCCGTAGCGGACCATGCCGCCGGCCTTCGGGAACATCGCGCCGAGCTCGGAGTAGGTGAGCGCGATGGTGAGCGCCACCAGGGCGCCGATGATCCAGGCGATGATCGCGGCCGGGCCGGCGATGGCGGCGGCCCGTTCGGCTCCGAAGAGCCAGCCGGACCCGATGATCGACCCGAGACCAGTGGCGGTCAGGGCGATGGTCCCGAGGGACCGACGGTAATTCGAATGCGAACCCTGCTCCGCACCCGGTGTTTTCGTCGTGCTCACGTGCTGGTCTCCTGGTCTTCCCCCGTGCCGTGCACAAACTTCGCCATCGTAAGAGCGAATCCGAAGATCGGCTTCCCGTAGCTGGCCAAAAATCCCTCCCATTTGAGGGTGTGTGAGGTTTCCAACACCAAGATCCGGCCAACATTTAGCTAGATATCGACACAAACCAGACATCGAGCTTGAGTCCGAAAGCGACTACGGATCTCGCACGGGGCGTCGAGACGGCGCGCACGGAGAGTCGGAGCGACGGGCCCGGGACGGCGCGGGCCCGGGACGGCGGGCCGGCGGAGTCGGGGTCCGCGGTGGTGCGGCCGGGCGGCCCCACGGGCCGCCCGTTCACTTCACGGGCAGGTGGTACGCCACGCGATGGCGGTCCGCGAGCGTGATGACGTCGGCGGTCTCCACCGGCCGGCCGCCCGCGAAGTACGTCCGCGAGATGACCAGCACGGCATGCCCCGGCACCCCGCCCAGCGCCATCGCCTCCTCGGCGAGCGCGGGCCGCGCCCCGACCTCCTCGATGACGTTGTCCACCACCACGTCGATGGCCGCCATCCGCTCGACCACCCCGCGCCCCGCCAGCGGCCCCTCCTCGGGCAGCATCACCGGCGTCCGCCCGGTCACCTCCAAAGGCTCCCAGGACGTCGAGAGCATCGCCGGCTCGCCCTCCGCCCGGAAGACGTAGCGGGTCCGCATCACCCTGCCCCCCGGCGGAATGCGCAGCCGGGCGGCGACCGCCGAACTGGCCGGCTCCTGCTCGCTGTTGGACTCCCAGGTGCCGCGCACCCGCTCGTCCGTCTGCTCCTGCCGGAAGGGCGTACAGCCGCCGACCGCATGGAACCCGACCCGGGCGATCCGGCGCGGCACCGGCCGCTCGCGCACATACGTGCCCGACCCGGACCGACCCTCGACGAGCCCCTCCGCCATCAGCACCTTGCGCGCCTCCAGGGCGACGGTGTCCGAGACGCCGTACTCCTCGCGGATACGGGCCTGGGAGGGGAGGCGGGTGTGCGGCGGCAACACCCCTTCGACGATCTTCTGGCGCAGGTCGCCGGCGACGCGGAGGTACGCGGGCTGTTCACCGAAAGGCACGTGCCCCTCCCAACAGCTTGACAGTCAGCAACAGCGTGGCAACCGCGTGTTGCCATCCGCAACCTTGGGCCAGATATTCACCTGATGTGATGAACCCAGTTCAGCCACCTGGCGAGCGCGCTCAGACCCCACCGACCCCACGTCCCCCATCCCACCCGGACCCCACACTTCCCCCGCTCCCTCTCCGCCTCCCGCGCCACACCACCCCCGCGTGTCACGATCAACAGGAAGCGGCCCGCCAGAGGAACGGAAGCCAGGCCCCATGCCCGCCGAACCCCAGCTCTCCCCCATGCCCAAGGACTGGCAGCGGGCACTCGCCGTCGTCGCCCACCCCGACGACCTCGAGTACGGCGCCGCGGCCGCCATCGCCGAGTGGACCGCCGCCGGACGGGAGGTCAGCTACCTCCTGGTGACCCGCGGCGAGGCCGGTATCGACGGGCTGGCGCCGACGGAGTGCGCCGGCATCCGCGAGGCCGAACAGCGGGCCGGTGCCGCGCTCGTCGGCGTCCGCAGCGTCGCGTTCCTCGACGGCCACCACGACGGCACCATCGAGCCCGGCACCGCGCTGCGCCGCGACCTCTCCGCGGCCATCCGCCGGCACCGCCCCGAGCTGCTGATCACCCTCAACCACCACGACACCTGGGGTGGCGTGCAGTGGAACACCCCGGACCACCGGGTGGTCGGCCGCGCCGTGCTGGACGCGGCGGGCGACGCCGGCAACCGCTGGATCTTCCCCGACCTCGTCGACGTGCACGGCCTGGCCCCCTGGAACGGCGTCCGCTGGGTGGCGGTGGCCGGTTCCCCCCACCCCACCCACGCCGCCGAGGTCGGCCCCGGCATCGACCGCGCGGTCGCCTCGTTGGCGGCCCACACCACGTACATCAGGGGCCTGCGCGGCGCCGACGCGGACCCGCACGGCTACGCCCGCGCCTTCGTCGAGCAGCACCTCCGCACCGGCGGCGAACGCTACCGGGGCCGCCCGGCCACGCTCTTCCAGCTGTTTCCCCGGTAGGCAGACCCAGGGTGGGCGAACCCTGGTAGACGGACCCCGGTGGGCGGACCCCGATCGGCGGGCTCCGGTCGGCGGGCTCCGGTAGACGTACCCCGGTGGATCACGGCGGGGACGGCTCCGCGTTGCCGTTGCTGCCATCCGGCGGCAGCGGCGTACGGCGCGGGGTGCCCTCCGAGGCGTCGCCCGGCTCACAGTTCGAGCTCGTCCATCAAGCGCATCAGGTTCCGCTTGCGTTTCTGGGCGGTGCGCAGGGCGGTGACGTACTCGGTGAACTCCTCCGGCGAGCCCAGGCGGCGGTGGCAGTCCCGGATGCTCAGCAGCAGGCTGACGAGTTGCTCGTAGACCGCGTTGCCGGTCTGCTCGGTCAGCGGCTCCACCAGGCGCAGGTAGACGCCGAGCGCGTCGCCGGGGCGGGTGGCACGGGCCTGGTCTGCGAGGGTGAGCCACTGCCGGTCATGGGCGCCGGACTCGGTGGCGGCCTGCCAGGCGGTGTCGACGTCCTTGTCGTCGAGCAGCGCGTCGACCAGGACGGGGCCGCCGTACCGGCCTTTCTGCCGCTGCTCCGCGTCGGTCCACAGCAGGACCAACGCGGCCTCGCGCTCGGTCGGCCAGCGGTCCGCGGCCCGGGCAGCGGACCGCAGCTGCTGGTATGTGAGCAGGGTGCGACGGGCGCCGAAGTGGTCACGGCGCAGGGCAACGGCATCGACGAGCCGATCGGCCTGCGCGTAGCGGTCGCAGAGGTGGTCGACGAGGGCGGTGTCGACGGCCGCGAGGTCCTGGGCCTCTTGGACGCCGCGTTCCGCCCAGCGCAGAGCCTCGTCGGGGCGCCGGGCGGCATCCAGCTCCCGGGCGATGACCAGGTGCGTGCGGCCGTCCGGTGCGAGGTCGGCGGCGTGCACCGCGATCACCGCGTCGACGTCCCCTCCCGCCTTGGCCAGCCGCTCCATCAGGTACTTCTCCGCCCAGCCGCGGCGGTTGCCCTGCCATGCCTCGACCGCCAGCTTCCGCAGGTCGGCCATGCCCGCTTCGCCGAGAACGTCCTCGTAGTCGAGTGGATCGATGTCGGTGAGGCCGTCGTCCAACTCGCCGAGCGCATGGCCGACCAGCCAGCGCGCGAGCTCGCCCGAGTCGGGGCGCGCCGCACGGCACGCGTCGAGGTGGGCGTCGGCGAGGCCGGCGCCCACCTGGCCGAGCCAGCCATCGGAGTCGTCGACGCTCTCCACCACCTGGGCCAGCAGCTTCATCGCCTCCCGCGCCAGGACGATCGCGTCGGCTGCCCGTCCTTGGCAGATGAGCGCGCCGATCGCGGACACCGCCTGCCCGGCCTGGTCCGCGTAGGCACGGGCATCGGCGTACTCGACGTACCCGTACTGTGCGAACGGGCCGATGTCGAGCAGTTCACTGATACGGGCCCGGACCGAGGCGATATCCCCACGGGCGCTCGCGGCCCGCAGCTCCAGGCGGCGCCGCAACTGCCGGTCTTCGCCGATCTGTTCCCGCACCAGAGCGTGCAACTCGTCCTTGGACAGGGCGGACAACCACCCGTCGAGGTCCTGTGCCCGGTCCCGCGCCGCCTTCCGCTGCCGCGGCAGGCCCTCCGGCTGGGCGAGCACCGTCAGGCCGAGGGCGACCAGGTGCTTGCAGAAGTTGCCCTCAAGGCCGTACGGGCAGTCGCACTCGCCGGACAGCCCGCCGGGCCCGTCCAGGGACAGCTCCACCTCGTACCGTTCCGTGCCGTGGACGCTCGCGGTGATCCATCCGTCACCGACCTCGACCCCGGACACCGCGTCCAGGTATCCACGCCCGCGCTCGAAGGAACGGGCACCGGCCAACATCTTGAGGTTCGCCTCGGTGAGGCCGCGCATGATCTCTTCCGCCCTGCCACTGGTCCTGTCCCTACAGTCGCCAGCCTATGACTGTCAGTCAGGTCGGTCAGGCGGTCCACGGAAATGCGGTCCATGGAAATTCCGCACGGATCCAGCAAGCGGCACGACGACGGGGTCGGCCCCGGATGGGGCCGACCCCGTTTGACCTGTGTGTTCGCCGGGTCACCAGGTCGATGCCGCGGCGGAGGTCAGACGTTGAAGCGGAACGTACACGACAACGTTCCCACCTGCGGAAACGTGGTTCTGAAGGGCCCAAGTCAGCACAGAATCAGCACGGGAAACCGGCCAGGTTCCTGGTCAGCCGGTGATCTGGTCGCGCTGGTCGTCGCTGATCTCCCTATTCACCCTGAGCAAGACTGTGCAGGTGTCGATCAGGTCGCCTGCGGCAAGCCGACGCGTGGAAATCGAGACACCCAAGAGCACCCCACCCGACACGGCCGTAGCCGCTACCGTGAAGCCATGACCGCACTGCCCGACTGGATGCGCCCGCCGCGCGCGGAAGGCTGGTTCGCGGAGGACCTCGACCGCCTCCCCGAGGCACCCCGCCACACCGAGCTGATCGACGGAGCACTCGTCTTCATGATGTCCCCGCAGCGGTCGTGGCACGGCCGCCTCGTCACTGGTCTCACGGTGGAACTCATGGCTCAGGCCCCCGATGGCATTGAAGTCGAGCGGGAGATGACCATCCGCCTCGATGCCCGCAACCGCCCGGAGCCAGACCTGCTTCTGGCCACCGTCCCGTACGACGCAGACCGCACATGGTTCGCCCCGGAGGACGTCCAGCTCGTCATCGAGGTCGTCTCCCCCGAGTCCGCCCACCGCGACCGGACGGTAAAGCTGCGCAAGTACGCCGAGGCGGGAATCCAGCACTACTGGTGCATCGAGGACGAGGACACCATCCCCGCCGTGCACGTCTACGAGCTCGACGAGCCGACCCACTCGTACGCGCCGGCAGGGATCTTCCGTCATGCGCTCCAACGGTCCCTGCCGTTCGAGATCAGCCTCGATCTCGACAAGCTGACGCCCGGCCGGTCGGGCTGACACGACGATTCCACGTCAGCACCAAGTCAGCACGGGAATGCAGAAGCGGCCGGACTCGCCAGAGTCCGACCCCTTCTGAACTGCGCATTTGACCAATCAGTCAACGCACAGTACGTAGGCGGCTACACATTGAACCGGAACTCCACCACGTCCCCGTCCTGCATCACATACTCCTTGCCCTCCATGCGGGCCTTGCCGGCCGCGCGGGCCTCGGTGACGGAGCCCGTCTCGACCAGGTCGTGGAAGGAGATGACCTCGGCCTTGATGAAGCCCTTCTGGAAGTCGGTGTGGATGACACCGGCGGCCTCGGGGGCGGTGGCGCCCTTCTTGATGGTCCAGGCGCGGGTCTCCTTGGGACCGGCGGTCAGGTAGGTCTGGAGGCCGAGGGTGTTGAAGCCGACGTGGGCGAGGGTGGCGAGGCCGGGCTCGTCCTGGCCCACGGACTGGAGGAGCTCCAGGGCCTCGTCCTCGTCGAGCTCGGCGAGGTCGGCCTCCAGCTTGGCGTTGAGGAAGATCGCCTCGGCGGGGGCGACCAGGGCGCGCTGCTCGTTCTTGAAGTCCTCGTCGACCAGCTCGTCCTCGTCCACGTTGAAGACGTAGAGGAACGGCTTGGTGGTGAGGAGGTGGAGGTCGTGGAGGAGCTCGGACTTCTCCGTGCCCTGGACGATGCCCTGGGAGAAGAGCGTGTCGCCGCGCTCCAGGATCTCCTTGGCCTCCTCGACGGCCTTCACCTTCGGGGCGACGTCCTTCTTGATCCGAGACTCCTTCACCAGGCGCGGCAGGACCTTCTCGATGGTCTGGAGGTCGGCGAGGATCAGCTCGGTGTTGATGGTCTCGATGTCGTTCTTGGGCGAGATCTTGCCGTCGACGTGGACGACGTTCTCGTCCTTGAAGGCGCGGATGACCTGGCAGATCGCGTCGGACTCGCGGATGTTCGCGAGGAACTTGTTGCCCAGGCCCTCGCCCTCGGAGGCGCCGCGGACGATACCGGCGATGTCGACGAAGTCGACGGTGGCGGGGAGGATCCGCTGGGAGCCGAAGATCTCGGCGAGCCTGCCGAGGCGGGGGTCGGGGACGCCGACGACGCCGACGTTCGGCTCGATGGTGGCGAACGGGTAGTTGGCCGCCAGCACGTCGTTCTTGGTCAGGGCGTTGAACAGGGTCGACTTGCCGACATTCGGCAGACCGACGATTCCGATCGTGAGCGACACGGTGGCGACTCGACTTCCGAAGCGAGGTGGTGGGTGGGCGACCGCTCCGGGACCGGGTCCGGGGAGCGGATACGGACCCTGGGAGGGCCGATCCACCAGTCTACGGGGCGGGCCGCGGCAACCGGCCGCCGCCGGGAGCGGCCGCACCCGCCCGGTGCACCGGGCGGGCCGCGCGCGGAGCCCAACCTCGGGCCAAAAGCGCGTGTCCCGCAACCGTTTAATCCCACTTAGCGGCCTACCGTTGGCGAGTGGAGCAACACGAAGCGCACACGCGTCAGCACAGTCCGCCACCGTCCGGACGTCCGGGCGCGGACACCGGAACCCGCCTCCCGCGCCCCGCGGAGGCCCCGGCCCCCGACCCCGACGACGCCTTCCTCTCCGCGATGCGGGCCTCCGGGTTCACCTCGGTACCGGCGTCCGCCCCCGCTGCCGTACGGGCCTCGGCGCCCGGCTCGGCGCAGGCGGGGGCCGCCCGCGGGCCCAACCGGGGCTCCGCCCTTCCGCCCGGGGCACCCCGGCGCGCGCCCGCTCCACCGGGCGGTGTGCAACCCCCCGCCGCCGGCCGGGGCCGCTCCCGGCGCCGCCCCGTGGCGGCCCCACCGGCCGGCCCGCCGCACCGTATGCCCGCGGCCAAGCTCACCGGACTCGGGTGCTGGCTGCTGGCGACGGTGGCGCTGCTGGCCTTCGCGTTCCTCGACCGGCTGCTGTGCGGCGGCGCGCTGCCCGTCTACGGCGGCTTCTTCCTACTGGTCAGCGTCGGTGCGGGGATCTGGGTCCGGCCGTACGACCTGATCTGTGCGCCGGTGATGCTGCCGATCGCCTTCGCCCTCGGGGCGCTGCCGATCCAGCGCGGCGGGGGCGGGTTCGGCGGGGCCGCGGTGGGTGTCTTCACCGTCCTGGCGCTGGACGCCGGCTGGCTCTACGCCGGCACGCTGGTCTGTGCGCTGATCGCGTTCGTCCGCCGGGCCTCGGTCATCGCGCGGCGTCGGGCCAGCCGACCGGCGAATCGACCGCGGAGCGGGCCGTACGGGCCGCCGGACCGGCCGGGCGCGCGGGAGACCGGACCGGAGCGAGGGCAGCCCGGGAACCGTCCGCAGCAGGTGGCTCGCCAGCCCGAGCGGCATACGCCGCCATCGCGGCCCCGACGATCCCCGCGTTGTTCTGGAGCTGAGCCGGCACGATCTCGGCCTTGACGCCCTCGATCAGCGGCAGGAACTTCTCGGCCTTGCGGCTCACCCCGCCGCCGATCACGAACAGCCTGGGCGAGAAGAGCATCTCGACATGGGCCAGGTACTTCTGGACCCGGTGCGCCCAGCGCTGCCAGCTCAGCTCCTCGTCCTCCTTGGCCTTGGTGGAGGCGCGCTTCTCGGCGTCGTGGCCGTGCAGCTCCAGATGGCCGAGCTCGGTGTTGGGGACGAGGCGGCCGTCAGTGAAGACGGCGCTGCCGATGCCGGTGCCGAAGGTGAGGACGATGACGGTGCCGGACCGTCCGCGGCCCGCGCCGTAGCGCATCTCGGCCAGGCCGGCCGCATCCGCGTCGTTGAGGAGGGTGACCGCACAGCCGCCGGCCTCGCCGCCCAGCCGGCCGGTGAGCAGCGCGCCGGCGTCGGTGCCGATCCAGCGCTTGTCGACATTGGCGGCGGTACGGGTGATGCCGCCCGTGACCACGCCGGGGAAGGTCGCGCCGACCGGACCGGACCACCCGAAGTGCTGGACGACCTGTCGGACGCAGTCCGCCACCGCGTCCGGGGTCGCCGGGTGAGGGGTCAGTACCTTGTAGCGCTCCTCCGCGAGGTCGCCGCGCTCCAGATCCACCGGGGCGCCCTTGATGCCCGATCCGCCGATGTCCACACCGAAGACCCTCATGGGGAAAGGCTAGGCGGCCCCGGGCCCGGCCGCCCGGGGGAGCGCGAAACCGGTGGGATCAGTCGTCGGTGGCCTCGGCGGCCGCCTTCGCCTCGGCGCGCAGGTCGCGGCGGAGCTCCTTGGGGAGGGAGAAGGCGATGGACTCCTCGGCGGCGGTGACGGTCTCGACGTCGTCGTAGCCGCGCTGGGCGAGCCAGTCCAGGACGCCGTGCACCAGGATCTCGGGGACCGAGGCGCCCGAGGTGACACCGACCGTGCCGACGCCCTCCAGCCAGGCCTCGTCGATCTCCTCGGCGTAGTCGACCAGGTGGGCGTCGCGGGCGCCGGCGCCCAGCGCGACCTCGACCAGCCGGACCGAGTTCGAGGAGTTCTTGGAGCCGACGACGATGACCAGATCGGCCTCGGCGCCCATCTGCTTCACCGCGGTCTGGCGGTTCTGGGTGGCGTAGCAGATGTCGTCGCTGGGCGGCGAGAGGAGGTTGGGGAAGCGGCCCTTGAGGGCGTCCACGGTCTCCATGGTCTCGTCGACCGAGAGGGTGGTCTGGGAGAGCCAGACGACCTTGTCCGGGTCGCGGACCTCGACGTTCTGCACGTCGTCGGGACCGTCGACGAGGGTGATGTGGTCGGGTGCCTCACCGCTGGTGCCGATGACCTCTTCGTGGCCCTCGTGGCCGATCAGGAGGATGTCGTAGTCCTCCTTGGCGAACCGCACGGCCTCCTTGTGCACCTTGGTGACCAGCGGGCAGGTGGCGTCGATGGTGGCGAGCTTGCCGCGCTTGGCCTCTTCGTGGACGACGGGCGCGACACCGTGGGCCGAGAAGATGACGATGTTGCCCTCGGGCACCTCTTCGGTCTCGTCGACGAAGATCGCGCCCTTCTTCTCCAGGGTCTTCACGACGTACTTGTTGTGCACGATCTCGTGGCGTACGTAGACGGGGGCGCCGTACTGCTCCAGGGCCTTCTCCACGGCGATCACGGCGCGGTCCACGCCCGCGCAGTAGCCACGGGGGGCGGCGAGCAGGACCTTGCGGCCGGCACGGCGACGCGAAGGGTCTCCGCTCGGGGCGGTGGCGGGCGACGGGCTGGGCGTAGCAGTCATGCGGTCCATCGTAAGGCCGGGCTCCCTCCCCGGAAGATCCCGCCGTTGGCCCAGACTGGGGTCCGTACATCGCACGAGGTGGGAGGCGCGGATGGGGTCGCTGCGGCGGACGCTGACGTTCCGGGACCTGATCGTCTACGGACTGCTCTTCATCGCCCCCATGGCGCCGGTCGGCATCTTCGGCACGCTTGAGGCCAGGTCGCACGGTGCGGTGACGCTGGTCTACCTCGTCGCGACGGTCGCGATGGCGTTCACCGCGTACTCGTACGCCCAGATGGTGCGGGTCGCCCCGCAGGCCGGGTCGGTCTACACCTACGCCCGGGTGGGGCTGGGCGAGGGCCCGGGGTTCGTCGCCGGCTGGATGGCGATGCTGGACTACCTGCTGATTCCGGCGGTGGCGTACCTGTTCTGCGGGATCGCGCTGCATGCGCTGGTGCCGTCGGTGCCCGCGTGGGTGTGGACGGCGCTCGCGGTGGTGGTGACGACGCTGCTGAACCTGTGGGGCGTACGGACCGCGGCCCGGGTGGGGTTCGCGGTGCTGGCGATGGAGATCGCGGTGCTGGTGGTCTTCGTCGTGGCGGCGGTGTGGGCGCTCGCCGCGCACGGGGCCGTGCGGGGCTGGGCCGAGCCGTTCACCGGTGAGGGCGGCTTCTCCATGGGCGCGGTGCTGTCGGCGGTGTCGGTCGCGGTGCTGTCGTACCTGGGCTTCGATGCGATCGCGTCGTTCGCCGAGGAGGCGGCCGGCGGGGCGCGGCGGGTGGCGCGGGCGGTGCTCGCCTGCCTGGTGGTGGCGGGGGTGCTGTTCGCCGTCCAGACGTACCTGGCGGCACTGCTCGCGCCGATGTCGGCGGCCGAGCTGGCGGTGCGGCCGGGCGAACAGGGCAACGCTTTCTACGCGACGGCGGACGCCGCGGTGGGCGGGTGGCTCCAGAAGCTGGTGGCGGCCGGCAAGGCGATCGGGGCGGCGTTCGCGGCGCTGGCGGGGCAGGCGGCGGCCGGGCGGTTGCTGTTCGCGATGGCCCGGGACCGGCGGCTGCCGGGGGCGATGGCGGAGGTGGACGAGGGCAGCGGGGTGCCGCGCCGGGCGCTGCTGGGTGCGGCGCTGGTGACGCTGGTGGCCGCGGTGTGGGCGGCGCGCCGGGACGACGGGCTCGACCAGCTGTCGTCGATCGTGAACGTGGGCGCGCTGACCGCGTTCGCACTGCTGCACGCCTCGGTGATCGGCTGGTTCCTGGTACGCCGGCGGGGAGGGAAGCCGGGTGTGCTGCGGCACGGGGTGGTGCCACTGCTGGGGCTCGTGGTGGTGGTCGCGGTGGTCGTCTCGGCGTCCCCGACGGCGCAGGTCGTGGGCGCGGTCTGGTGCGCGGTGGGCCTGGCGGTGCTGGCGGTGCAGTACGGGGCACGGGCGCGGGCCGGCGGCACTGGGGCCTGAGGAGGGCGTCCCGCAGCGGGCGGACACGGGACCGGCGGCATGGGAACGAGCGGGACTCCGGCACGGGACCGAGTCGGACCGCGGCACAGGACCGAGGGCAGGACCGCGGCACGGGACCGAGGGCAGGACCGCGGCACGGGACCGAGGGCGTAGCGGCGGCCACTGTCAGTGGCCGCCGCTACGCTCGCTCGTATGGCTGTCTCAACGTCCCCGGAAACGCCGATCCCGGTCGGCGAGGTGTCCCGGCTCATCGGCGGGTGGATCGACCGGCTCGGCGCGGTGTGGGTCGAGGGGCAGATCACCCAGCTCTCGCGGCGGCCGGGCGCGGGGGTGGTCTTCCTGACGCTGCGCGACCCGTCGTACGACATCTCGCTGAGCGTGACGTGCTTCCGCCAGGTCTTCGACAAGGTCGCCGATGTGATCAGCGAGGGCGCCCGGGTGGTGGTGCACGCCAAGCCGGAGTGGTACGCCCCGCGGGGTCAGCTGTCGCTGCGGGCCGCCGAGATCAGGCCGGTCGGGGTCGGGGAACTCCTCGCCAGGCTGGAGCAGTTGAAGAAGTCACTGGCGGCCGAGGGGCTCTTCGCGGCGGAGCGCAAGCGGCCGCTGCCGTTCCTGCCGCAGCTGATCGGACTGGTCTGCGGCCGGGCGAGCGCCGCCGAGCGGGACGTGCTGGAGAACGCCAGGCACCGCTGGCCGGCCGTCCGCTTCGAGGTGCGCAACGTACCGGTGCAGGGCGTGCACGCGGTGCCGCAGGTGATCGGGGCGGTCCAGGAGCTGGACGCGCTGCCCGAGGTGGACGTGATCATCGTGGCGCGCGGCGGCGGCAGCGTGGAGGATCTGCTGCCGTTCTCCGACGAGCAGTTGGTGCGGGCGGTGGCCGCGGCGACCACGCCGGTGGTCTCGGCGATCGGCCATGAGCCGGACACCCCGCTGCTGGACCTGGTGGCCGATCTGCGCGCCTCGACGCCCACGGACGCCGCGAAGAAGGTGGTGCCGGACGTGGGCGAGGAGCAGGCCCGGATCCGGCAGCTGCGGGAGCGCGCGCTGCGTGCCGTGGACGGCTTCCTCCAGCGGGAGGAGCGCGGGCTGGCCGCGGCGCTGCAACGGCCGTGCATACAGCGGCCGCAGCGGATGGTGGCGGAGCGCGAGGAGCAGGTCACGGCGCTGCTGGAGCGCGGCCGGCGGACGCTGGGGCATCTGCTGGACCGGGCCGACTCGGAGCTGGCGCACACCCTGGCCCGGGTGGTCGCGCTCTCGCCCAAGGCGACGCTGGAGCGCGGGTACGCGGTGCTCCAGAAGCCGGACGGGGCGGCGGTGCGGGCGCCGCAGGAGGTCCGTACGGACGAGGTGTTGCGGGCCCGGGTGGCCGAAGGCGAGTTCATGGTGCGGGTGGACGGCGCGACCGGGGCGACCGGCGCCGTCACACCCCCTGCATAGGGTGGGAGACATGGCGAAGGCGAAGACGGACGGCGTGGCGGACGCGGAGCAGGGTGCGGCGGCCGGCGCGGCGGCGCAGGTGGCGGCCGTGGACTCCACACTCGGCTACGAGCAGGCGCGGGACGAGTTGATCGAGGTCGTCCGCAGTCTGGAGGCGGGCGGCACGACGCTGGAGGAGTCGCTGGCGCTGTGGGAGCGCGGCGAGGCGCTGGCGAAGGTCTGCCGGCGCTGGTTGGACGGTGCGCGGGCCCGGCTGGATGCGGCGCTGGCGGAGTCCGACGGCCCGGAAGCGGACGCGGAGCGCGGCTAGCAGGGCACGGCCAGCGGCGCGGAGCGCGGCTAGCGGGGGCACGGCCGGCGACGGGGAGCGCGGCTAGCGGGGCAGGGCCGGCGGCGGGCAGTACAGCTGGCCCGGGGTACGGCCGGCGGGGAGTACGGCCGGCGCGAAGTGCGGCCGGCGGGGAGTACGACCGCCGGCGGGGAGCGGCCGGAGCGGCGCCCCGCGGGGACGCCCTCGCGGGGCCGACTTCTGCCCGAAAGGGCGTACAGGTTCCGAATCTCGGAAGTAGAATCCCATTTCCTTGTGAAACGCCTCACAACGAGCATCGATTTAGTTGAAAGTTAACACAACTCGCTTACAGTGGTGTCACAACCGACCCCACCCGACTCCCCGAGGTGCCTCTATGACTCTCGCCCTTGACGCCGCCGCTCAGGACCTCCTCTTCCGCGGGGCCCAGACCGCCAACACGTTCACGGACGAGCCGGTCACCGACGAGCAGGTGCAGGCGATCTACGACCTGGTGAAGTTCGCCCCGACCGCCTTCAACCAGTCCCCGCTGCGGATCACCCTGGTCCGCTCCACCGAGGCCCGCCAGCGCCTGGTCAAGTACGCCATGGGCGCCAACGGCGACAAGACGCTGACCGCCCCGCTGACCGTCATACTCTCCGTGGACCTGGACTTCCACGAGAAGCTGCCGACGCTCTTCCCGCACGCCCCGAACGTCAAGGACGCCTTCTTCTCGCAGCTCGCCGTCCGCGAGGTCGCCGGCACCCAGAACGCCACCCTTCAGGCGGGCTACTTCATCCTGGGCATCCGCGCCGCCGGCCTGGCCGCCGGCCCGATGACCGGTTTCGACTTCGACGGCATCACCAAGGAGTTCCACGCCGACGGCAAGCAGAAGGCCTTCATGGTCATCAACGTCGGCAAGCCGGGCCCGGACGCCTTCTTCCCGCGTTCGCCGCGCCTCTCCTTCGACGACGCCGCCACCACCGTCTGAGGCACCCCGTACGCACGACGAGGCCGCCGCACCCAGCCCGGGTGCGGCGGCCTCGTCGCGTCTGCCGTGCGGGCGGCCTACGGCCCCCGCCGCACCGTCGAGCGCCACACCGTCGAGCCGCTTTCGCGGCCCGTCGGTCGTCAGCCCTTCTTCGCCACCAGCGCGGCGGCCAGGTCCGCGAGCCGCCCGTAGGGCGCGGTGCCCGTGATGACCGTGGTCACCCCCGGCTCCTCACGGACCAGCGCGTTGTACTTGTCGCCCTTGTAGCGGTCCCACTTCTTGCTGCCGACGGCCTGCTTGCCCTCGGCCTTCGCGGCGCCGAGCGTGACTTCCCGGATGAACGCCTTCGCCGGGGCGTCGCTCTGCTCGATCGACGCGTACTGCTGCTCGGGGTCGAGCATGCCCAGGTGCCAGGCGCCGCCCTTGCCGTCGTCGGTCGCCTTGTACGAGACCGAGGTGGCCCGCCAGGTCTTGGGCAGCCCCTCGGGCGCGGCGACCGGGTACGGCGCCGCCCGCCGGGCCGTGATCAGCTCGACGCGGTAGTCGACCGCCTTGACCGCGCTCCGCTCTGCGTCGGCGCTGTCGTCGTGCGGAATGAAGAAGTAGATCGCCCCGACCAGGACGCCGATCACCGCCAGCGACAGGACCATGTCCCGCACCGTTTGCCTGCCTCGCATACCTGCCACGCCCCTATCGTCCCCCATGGCCGCGGCGACTCCGACAGGCCCCCTGGTGACGGCCGTCACCTGCACGGACGTCCCGTCGTCTGCCCCGCTCGGCGCCGCTCATGCGTAGGGCCCCCTGCTCATTTTGGTGGCCGCCGGATAAGGTCGTACCTACCCTCATCGTTCACGGCCGTCGCCGTACAGAAAGGTGCGCTCGATGACCGAGCATCATCTCCCGTCCCAACTCGAGGTCAGTCCGGAGGCCCCGGACCGCAACCTCGCCCTGGAACTCGTCCGGGTCACCGAGGCCGGTGCCATGGCCTCGGGCCGCTGGGTGGGGCGAGGTGACAAGAACGGTGCGGACGGCGCCGCGGTCAAGGCCATGCGCGCCCTGATCCACACCGTCTCGATGAACGGCGTCGTGGTCATCGGGGAGGGCGAGAAGGACAACGCCCCGATGCTCTACAACGGAGAACGCGTCGGAGACGGCACCGGCCCCGAGTGCGACGTGGCCGTGGACCCGGTGGACGGTACGACGCTGACCGCCAAGGGCATGGCGAACGCGGTCTCCGTGATGGCGGTCGCCGAGCGCGGCTCGATGTTCGACCCGTCCGCGGTCTTCTACATGGACAAGCTCGCCACCGGCCCGGAGGCGGCGGACTTCGTCGACATCACGGCACCGGTGGCCGTGAACATCAAGCGGATCGCCAAGGCGAAGAGGTCCGCGGTCGAGGACGTCACCGTGGTCATCCTGGACCGGCCCCGCCACGACGGCCTGGTCAAGGAGGTCCGGGAGGCCGGTGCGCGGATCAAGTTCATCTCCGACGGCGACGTCGCCGGCGCGATCATGGCGGCCCGCGAGGGCACCGGTGTCGACCTGCTGCTGGGCATCGGCGGTACGCCCGAGGGGATCATCGCGGCCTGTGCGCTGAAGTGCCTGGGCGGCACCTTCCAGGGCAAGCTGTGGCCCAAGGACGACGACGAGCGGCAGCGCGCCCTGGACGCCGGCCACGACCTCGACAAGGTCCTTCAGATCGAGGACCTGGTCAGCGGCGACAACGTCTTCTTCGTCGCCACCGGCATCACCGACGGCGACCTGCTGCGCGGCGTCCGCTACCGCGCCGAGACCGCCTACACCCAGTCCCTGGTGATGCGCTCCAAGTCCGGCACCATCCGCCAGATCGACTCCCAGCACCGGTTGTCCAAGCTGCGCGCATACAGCTCGGTCGACTTCGAGCGCCCCAGCTAGCGGTACGGCCCGCCGGCCCCCTGCACGCACTTCGCCCCCGTCGGAGAGACTCCGGCGGGGGCGAAGTGGCCCACAGGGCCGCGGGGTCAGGCGTGGTCAGCCTGCCGCGGGCATATGGGCGGCGCGCTGGAGCTCGGCCTCCCGGCGCCGTCGACGGGTCAGCACGACCCGCCGCTCGGCTGCGGTCAGGCCGCCCCAGACGCCGTACGGCTCCGGTTGGAGCAGCGCGTGCTCCCGGCACTCGACCATCACGGGGCAGCGGGCACAGACCCGCTTTGCGGCTTCCTCCCTGGCCAGCCGCGCAGCGGTCGGCTCCTTGGACGGGGCGAAGAACAGCCCGGCTTCGTCCCGGCGGCACACCGCCTCCGAATGCCAGGGGCCGGTCTCGTCGCGCGCAGGTACTCGCGGGGACGGAACGACAGCGGCATCCTTCAGGGGCTGATGCGGTAGCAGCACGGTCTACTCCTGACGACGGCTTCGGCGAGAGAAATCACCCTTGACCGTCTCGCTGCGCACGGCCTTTTTTCGCACCCCGCAGCCGTACGAGAGACGATGCACCAGCCCTACCCGCTGTGCGCACGCTTATGCACACCGTGTCGATCGTGCGGAAACGCGACATCGCGACAAGGCGAAAATCGCGCGCTCAGCCGCCCAGGTCCTTGCGGAAGCGGTCCCGGCGCTCGCGCCGGGAGGCGCGCATCCGGTCGTGCCACTCCCGCTGCTCCTCGCGCCGCCGCTGATGCCACTCCCACTGCTCCTCCCGCAGCTGCTGATGCCGCTCGCGGCGCTCCTCGCGCAGCTGGTGGCGCAGCTCCCGGTGCCCCTCGCGGAGCCGGTCGCGCAGGTCGCGGACCCAGGCGCCGCGCTTGGGCCGGGCCTCCACGCTGCCCAGTACGGCGTAGCCGTTGACCAGGATCTGCGGTGCGTCGCCGTCCTCGGCCTCGTGGGTCTCGATCTCGAAGCTGCCCAGGACGCCGGAGCCGCTGCTGCGCAGTGTGATGTTCTCCGGGACCCGGATGTCGACGCTGCCGAAGAGCGAGGTGACGTTGATCTGGACCTGTTGCTGAGGGAAGACCGCCTCGGTCAGGTCGATCTCCACGGAGCCGAAGATCGCCACGGCGTTGATCCGCGCCGGGACCTGCCAGCGGCCCTTGCGGACCGAGGCGCTGAAGACCGCGACGAGGTTCTGGTCGGGCTGCGGGGAGCCGGACCCGTACGCGTAGGCCTCCGATGCGGGGCGGCTGGCGCCGGCGACGGGCAGGTCCCGTATGACGGGCTCCAGCTCGCCCATGGTCTTGGCGCGGTAGACCGCGTCGATCCGCTCGGCGTGCTCCTCCGGGTCCAGCCGGCCCTCGGCCAGCGCCTCCCGGAGGATCTCGGCGATCCGGTCGCGGTCCGCGTCGGACGCCCGGATGTCGGCCTCGGCCACCGTCTTGGTCAGCTTCACCGCCTGCGGGGCAGGCTCCTGCTTCCGCAGCGGCCCGGGCGGGGTCTCGGGGCCCGGTCGTCCCCCGTTGTCAGCATTCACGTCCCCAGCGTACCGAAACGCGATAGATCGCGACTAGTGTCAACGGAGGTCCGTCGCCCACCCCACTGAGCCTTACCTCACAACCACGGTCGTGCGCCAGGGTTCTACGCTGTTGAGGCGCTGCCGTAGACGCCAGCCACACCCCTCCGAGTAAGGATCAGTCGACACATGCCCGCCGCTTCCCGCCCAGCATTTGCCTACACCGACCTTCTCCCCACCGGCGCGGACCACACCCCGTACCGCCTGGTCACCGCGGAGGGCGTGAGCACCTTCGAGGCCGACGGCCGGACGTTCCTCAAGGTCGAGCCGGAGGCGCTGCGCAAACTGGCCGCCGAGGCGATGCACGACATCTCGCACTACCTGCGCCCGGCCCACCTCGCCCAGCTCCGCAAGATCCTGGACGACCCCGAGGCCAGCGCCAACGACCGCTTCGTCGCGCTCGACCTGCTCAAGAACGCCAACATCGCCGCGGCGGGCGTGCTGCCCATGTGCCAGGACACCGGCACCGCGATCGTGATGGGCAAGCGCGGGCAGAACGTCCTCACCGAGGGCGGCGACGAGGAAGCGCTCTCCCGCGGCATCTTCGACGCCTACACCGAGCTGAACCTGCGCTACTCGCAGATGGCCCCGCTGACGATGTGGGAGGAGAAGAACACCGGCTCCAACCTCCCGGCGCAGATCGAGCTGTACGCGACCGACGGTGGCGCCTACAAGTTCCTCTTCATGGCCAAGGGCGGCGGCAGCGCCAACAAGTCGTTCCTCTTCCAGGAGACCAAGGCGGTCCTCAACGAGGCCTCCATGATGACGTTCCTGGAGCAGAAGATCCGCTCTCTCGGCACGGCCGCCTGTCCTCCGTACCACCTGGCCATCGTCGTCGGCGGCACCTCCGCCGAGTACGCCCTCAAGACCGCCAAGTACGCCTCCGCGCACTACCTGGACGAGCTCCCGACCGAAGGCTCCCCCACGGGCCACGGCTTCCGCGACAAGGAGCTGGAGGAGAAGGTCTTCGAGCTGACGCAGAAGATCGGCATCGGCGCCCAGTTCGGCGGCAAGTACTTCTGCCACGACGTCCGCGTGGTCCGCCTGCCCCGGCACGGCGCGTCCTGCCCGGTCGCCATCGCCGTCTCCTGCTCCGCGGACCGCCAGGCCGTCGCGAAGATCACCGCCGAGGGCGTCTTCCTGGAGCAGCTGGAGACCGACCCGGCGCGCTACCTCCCCGACACCACCGACGCCGAACTGACCGAGGGCGCCGGCCCGGACCTCGACGCCGTCGCGATCGACCTCAACCGCCCCATGGACGAGGTCCTCGCCGAGCTGACCAGGCACCCGGTCAAGACCCGCCTCTCGCTCACCGGCACGCTGGTCGTCGCCCGCGACATCGCCCACGCGAAGATCAAGGAGCGGCTGGACGCCGGCGAGGAGATGCCGGAGTACCTGAAGAACCACCCGGTCTACTACGCGGGCCCGGCCAAGACGCCCGAGGGCTACGCCTCCGGCTCCTTCGGCCCGACGACCGCGGGCCGCATGGACGCCTACGTCGAGCAGTTCCAGGCCGCCGGCGGCTCCAAGGTCATGCTCGCCAAGGGCAACCGCTCCCAGCAGGTCACCGACGCCTGCGCCGCGCACGGCGGCTTCTACCTCGGCTCCATCGGCGGCCCGGCCGCCCGCCTGGCCCAGGACTGCATCAAGAAGGTCGAGGTCCTGGAGTACGAGGAGCTGGGCATGGAAGCCGTCTGGAAGATCGAGGTCGAGGACTTCCCCGCCTTCATCGTCGTCGACGACAAGGGCAACGACTTCTTCCAGGACCCGGCCCCGGCCCCGACGTTCACCAGCATCCCGGTGCGCCGGGGCGCCTAGGGTCCGGACCGGCCCCTCCCCCCGGCACCCGGCACCCGGCACCCGCAGCGCACCGGCGCCCGGCCCGCGGCCGTCGTCCTCGCCATGAGGGCGGCGGCCGCGGGCCGTCCGCCAACTCGCCGCCCTTCCGGGCCACTCCGGGCCACTCCGGGCCACTCCGGGCCACTCCGAGCCACTTTGCCGGCCCGCCCCCGCACCCAGGTGACTTCGTCCCGCCGCCCGGGAACAGATCGGCGCTCCCGGGCACTGTCATAGACATGAGCGACAACAGCGCAGGCGGCGCCTCCGGCGGGTTCAGGACCGAGCACGACTCCATGGGGGAGGTGCGGGTCCCCGCGCACGCCAAGTGGCGGGCGCAGACGCAGCGGGCGGTGGAGAACTTCCCGATCTCCGGACAGCGGCTGGAGCGGGCGCACATCGAGGCGCTGGCCCGTATCAAGGGGGCGGCCGCCAAGGTCAACGGCGAGCTCGGGGTGCTGGACAAGGACATCGCCCGGGCCGTGCAGGAGGCGGCCGCGGAGGTGGCGGACGGGCGGTGGGACGAACACTTCCCGGTCGACGTCTTCCAGACCGGGTCCGGTACGTCGTCGAACATGAACACCAACGAGGTCATCGCCACGCTGGCCAGTGAGCGGCTGGGGCGCCCGGTGCACCCGAACGACCACGTCAACGCGAGCCAGTCGTCCAACGACGTCTTCCCCTCCTCGATCCACATCGCGGCGACGTCCGCCGTCCTCAACGACCTCGTGCCGGCACTGGAGCACCTGGCGGAGGCCTTCGAGCGGAAGGCGGAGGAGTTCGCGGACGTGGTGAAGTCGGGGCGGACGCACCTGATGGACGCCACGCCGGTGACCCTGGGCCAGGAGTTCGGGGGGTACGCCGCGCAGGTGCGGTACGGCGTCGAGCGGCTGCGGAGCTCGCTGCCGCGGCTGGCGGAACTGCCGCTGGGCGGTACGGCGGTGGGGACCGGGATCAACACCCCGCCGGGGTTCTCGGCCGCGGTGATCGCCGAGGTGGCGCGGGCGACCGGCCTGCCGCTGACGGAGGCCCGCAACCACTTCGAGGCGCAGGGGGCGCGGGACGGGATCGTCGAGACGAGTGGGCAGCTGCGCACGGTCGCGGTAGGACTGACGAAGATCGCCAACGACCTGCGGTGGATGGCGTCCGGGCCGCGGACGGGGCTGGCGGAGATCGCCCTGCCGGACCTGCAACCCGGATCGTCGATCATGCCGGGGAAGGTCAACCCGGTGATTCCGGAAGCGGTGCTGATGGTGGCGGCGCAGGTCACGGGCAACGACTCGACGGTGGCGGCAGCGGGCGCGGCGGGCAACTTCGAGCTCAACGTGATGCTGCCGGTCATCGCGCGCAACGTCCTGGAATCCGTCCGCCTGCTCGGGAACGTGGCACGGCTGCTGGCGGACCGCACGGTCGACGGGATCACGGCGAACGTCGAACGGGCCCGGGAGTACGCGGAGTCGTCGCCGTCCGTGGTGACCCCGCTCAACAGGTACCTCGGGTACGAGGAGGCCGCGAAGGTCGCGAAGAGGTCGCTGGCCGAACGGAAGACGATCCGCCAGGTGGTGATCGAGGGCGGGTACGTCGAGCGCGGACTGCTGACCGAGGCGCAGTTGGACGAGGCGTTGGACGTGCTGCGGATGACGCACCCGTAGTGCCGGTGCGTCGCACACGGCCGTAACGGCGCGCGGGGTGCGCGTTACCGCACTCGTAACGACGGGTGCGTCTCATGTCACGGCGCGCGTCATGGCACGCCTCTAAGATCTGCGCATGACAGCGGACATGGTGGACACGACGGAAGGCGAGACGGCCGACGGACGCGGAACGGCCCGTACGAGACCAGCCGCCGGGACACCGCAGGCGGCCGGACGGCAGACGGCGGCGCAGGACGCGGCCGGGCGGCCGGCGGGGCGCTGGGCCGCGGGGGACCACATCCTGTGGCGCTATCGCGACAACGCCGATCGTCGTCAGATCCACATCTGTCGGCCGATGACCGTGGTGCAGGACACCGAGGAGCTGCTGGCGGTGTGGATGGCGCCCGGCACCCCGTGCATCAGGCCGGAGCTGGCCGACGGCACGCCCGTCCACCGCGAGCCGCTGTCCACCCGCTACACCAAGCCCCGCCGGACCGCGCTCGGCCAGTGGTTCGGCACGGGTGTGCTGAAGCTGGCGCGGCCCGGCGACCCCTGGTCGGTGTGGCTGTTCTGGGAGCGCGACTGGCAGTTCAAGAACTGGTACGTCAACCTGGAGGAGCCGCGCCGTCGTTGGACCGGCGGCGTGGACTCCGAGGACCACTTCCTCGACATCTGCGTCTACCCGGACCGCCACTGGGAGTGGCGGGACGAGGACGAGTTCGCCCAGGCGCAGCGGGACGGGCTGGTGTCCCCCGCGCAGGCTGCCGAGGTCAGGTCCGCCGGCCGGGCCGCGATCGCACAGATCTCGGCGTGGCGGGGGCCGTACGCGGACGGCTGGGAGGACTGGCGGCCCGATCCGGCCTGGGGGATTCCCCAGCTGCCGGAGGACTGGGACCGCGCACCGGATCGTTTGCGGTCGTGAGGGAGCGAAGGGAACCGACAGGAGTGAAGGGGGCGAACCGTGGAAAGGCGCGCCTATGGGCAAGGCTGTTGCTCGCCGGCCGAGAAGCGGGGCCGAGCCCCCTTGCTGCGCCCCGGGTCTTCAAACGTAGGATCGTCCTCCGCAAGACTGCACAGGCGCAACTCCAGAACGGGAAAACGAACTTGACCGCGGTCGCAGGAGGGGCGAGGTCGTGAGTGCGACGAGCTACGACGCATACGAGGGCCTGAGTCGGTTAGCGCTGGACCGGGCCGGACAGGCCGAGGCGTTCGACGCGATCGGCGACCGGTACGACGACGCCTTCCCGCACAAGGAGGGCCAGCTCGCCTCCGGCGCCTGGCTGTCCGAGGCGTTGCCCGCCGGCTCGCGGATCCTGGACGTCGGCTGCGGGACGGGACTGCCGACCGCCCGTCAACTGTCGCAGGCCGGGCACCGCGTCGTCGGTATCGACCTCTCCCCCTCGATGGTCAAGCTGGCCCGGGACAACGCCCCGGGCATCGAAGCCCACCGGCTGGACATCGCCGATCTGCGCGGCGGCCGGCTCGGCGGTCCCGGCTCTTTCGACGGAATCGCCGCTTTTTTCACCCTGCTGATGTTGCCCCGTGCGGAAATCCCTTACGCACTGGGCCTGCTCCATGATCTGCTACGTCCTGAGGGGCTGCTGGCCCTGTCGATGGTCGAGGCGGATGTGGACGACTTCACGATCCCGTTCCTGGGCAACTCGATCCGGGTATCGGGTTACCTGCGGGACGACCTGCGCCGGGTCGTGCACGACGCGGGTTTCGACGTCGTCGGGGAGGACGCGTACGCATACGCCCCGGCGAGTACGGACGTACCACCCGAAATCCAGCTCTTTCTGCACCTGCGACGCGCCTGAGACGCAGCGCGTTGAGCGCGTCCCACACGGGCGACGCGCTCGGAACGCGGCGCGTCGGGCGCACAGCCCCGGACGGATGGAATCCCACGCGTGACGGAGCACCCCACCTCCCACGAATCGCGGCGGTCGGCCTCGACCGCCGCGCCCTCGGCGTCCCCTGCGCGGGGGCCGGGCGGGACGGCGCCGCTCGGCGCGGTCCCCGACCCGCGCAGCGCCCTGCATCAGCCTGCCGCGACCGGGTTCGCCCCGGCGCCCGGCGGCGGTTTCGCGGTGCGCGGCGGCGACGGCCTCGACCTGGCCGGTGCCGCCGTCACGGCCTCGGCGGGTCCGCCGGCCGGCCATGCCGGGCACGCCGCCGACGAGCCGGCCGCGGACCACGGAGCGGCACGGGACGACGCCGCCATCCCGTACGGGGAGGCCTACGGAGACGCCTACGGCGGTGACGCACACGGGGAGGTGGCCATGCCGGCAAGCGGGCGGCCGGGCGGCACGCCGAATGCGGGACGGGAGTCGGCCCGGTCCGGGCGGCGGATGGCGCAGGGAGGTGCGGTGAACCGCGTCGAGGCGCCCGAGCCGGGCGACGAGCCGCACCGCGGGCAGCGTCCGCGGCACGGCGGCGGTGGCTCCGGTCGGCCCCGGGAGGAGGGCATCGGGCGGCCACGGTCGCACGGTGGCGAGCCGGGGCGGGCGGCGGCCGGCGAGGCCGCCGGGGCCCAGATTCCGGCGCCGGCCGGTCCGCCGGAGAGCCTGCCGCCGGCTCCGCTGCCGTCGCCTCCTCCGGCGCGTTCGGCGCACCCGGGCGAGAGCGGCGAGGTGGCGGCGGCCCGGCAGGCGGGCGGGGACCGGCTGCGATTCATCGGTGCGGCCACACGGCGGATCGCCCGCGGTATCGACCTGGACGAGATCGTGCTGGGCCTGTGCCGGGCCACGGTGCCGACGTTCGCCGACGCGATCCTGGTCTACCTGCGCGATCCGCTGCCGGTGGGCGACGAGCGGCCGACCGGCCCGGTGGTGCTGCGGCTGCGGCGTACCGACCGGATCCCGGAGGAGCCGGACACCAACGGCGCCCGGCTGCCCGTACTGCCCGCGCAGCCGGACCTCGGGCCCGCGATGGGCGGCAGCGCCGCGGAGCTGGCCGAGGTACGGCCGGGCGGTCCGCTGGCCGAGGTGCTGCGGGGCGTCCGGCCGCTGTTCGGCGAGGCACAGGCCGCGCGCACCGCGCTGCCCGAGCTGCTCGGGCCGGATCCACTGCTGCCCAGCGGCCATCGGGTGATCCTGGCGCCGCTGCGCGGGCGGCGTCGGGTCATCGGCGCCGCGGTGTTCCTGCGCCGGCCGGACCGGCCGGCGTTCGAGCCGGACGATCTGCTGGTGGCGGCGCAGCTGGCGACGCACACCGCGCTGGGCGTGGACAAGGCGGTGCTGTACGGCCGCGAGGCCTACATCGCCGATGCGCTGCAACGCACGATGCTGCCCGACTCGCTGCCGCAGCCGACCGGGGTCCGGCTGGCCAGCCGCTACCTGCCGGCCGCCGAGACGGCCCGGGTGGGCGGTGACTGGTACGACGCGATCCCGCTGCCGGGCAGCCGGGTGGCGCTGGTCGTCGGCGACGTCATGGGGCACTCGATGACCTCGGCCGCGATCATGGGCCAGCTGCGGACCACCGCGCAGACCCTGGCGGGGCTCGACCTGCCGCCGCAGGAGGTGCTGCACCACCTCGACGAGCAGGCCCAGCGGCTGGGCACGGACCGGATGGCGACCTGCATGTACGCCGTCTACGACCCGGTGGCGCACCGGATCACCATCGCCAACGCGGGGCACCCGCCTCCGGTGATGCTGCACCGCGGCGGGCGCGCCGAGGTGCTGCGGGTGCCGTCGGGCGCGCCGATCGGCGTCGGCGGCGTGGACTTCGAGGCGGTCGAGCTGGACGCCCCGGCCGGCGCCACGCTGGTCCTCTACACCGACGGCCTGGTCGAGTCGCGGATCCGGGACGTGTGGACCGGCATCGAGCAGCTGCGGGAGCGGCTGGCGGAGACGGCCCGGCTGACCGGGCCCAATCCGCCGCCGTTGGAGCCGCTGTGCGACGAGGTGCTGGACATGCTGGGCCCCGGCGACCGCGATGACGACATCGCGCTGCTGGCGGCCCGGTTCGACGGGATCGCGCCGAGCGACGTCGCGTACTGGTACCTGGACCCGAAGGCGCAGACGGCCGGGCAGGCGCGTCGGCTGGCCCGGCGGGCACTGGCCCGCTGGGGGCTCGACGAGCTGACCGACCAGCTGGAGCTGCTGGTCAGCGAGGTGGTGACCAATGCGGTGCGGTATGCGGAGCGGCCGATCACGCTGCGGTTGCTGCGAACGGACGTACTGCGCTGCGAGGTCGGGGACGACGTTCCGCAGCTGCCGCGGCTGCGCCAGGCGCGGCCGTCGGACGAGGGCGGGCGGGGCCTGTACCTCGTCAACCGGATGGCCCGGCGCTGGGGCGCGACCCGTCTGAGCATGGGGAAAGTGGTCTGGTTCGAGCTGAGCATGCCGTCCGGGGCACAGCGCCGCTGACGCCGTGCGGGCCGACCGCCCGCCGTCCCGCATAGTGGACCCCGTCCGAGATCGGACGGGGTCCCTTACTTGCCGACGTGCCGGCGGAGGCGTTGACTGCTTGGGTGGACAAAAGGGACTTATTACCCACACCTCCACCCCAGTCGAATGGGAGGAACTCCTCCGATGACCAGCACCGCTCGCGACGTCCCGCGCACGACAACCAACGCCGGGGTCCCGGCGGAGAGCGACGAGCACTCGCTCACCGTCGGGCGCGACGGCCCGATCCTCCTGCACGACCATTACCTGATCGAGAAGATGGCCCAGTTCAACCGCGAGCGGGTCCCCGAGCGGGTGGTGCACGCGAAGGGAGCGGGCGCCTACGGCACCTTCGAAGTCACCAACGACGTCAGCCAGTTCACCAAGGCTGTGGTGTTCCAGCCGGGCAAGAAGACCGAGATGCTGGCCCGGTTCTCGACCGTGGCCGGTGAGCAGGGCAGCCCGGACACCTGGCGCGACCCGCGTGGCTTCGCGCTCAAGTTCTACACGGAGGTCGGCAACTACGACCTGGTCGGCAACAACACCCCGATCTTCTTCGTCCGCGACACGATCAAGTTCCAGGACTTCATCCGCTCCCAGAAGCGCCGGCCGGACAACGGCCTGCGCGACAACGACATGCAGTGGGACTTCTGGACCCTCTCCCCGGAGTCCGCGCACATGGTCACCTGGCTGATGGGCGACCGCGGCATCCCCAAGACGTACCGCAACATGAACGGCTACGGCTCCCACACCTACATGTGGATCAACGGGGGCGGCGAGCGGTTCTGGATCAAGTACCACTTCAAGACCGACCAGGGGATCGACTTCCTCACCCAGGAGGAGGCCGACCACCTCGCCGGGACGGACCCCGACGTCCACCGGCGCGATCTGTACGAGGCGATCGAGGGCGGCAACCACCCCTCGTGGACGCTGTACGTGCAGGTCATGCCGTTCGACGACGCCCCGGACTACCGCTTCAACCCGTTCGACCTGACCAAGGTGTGGCCGCACGGCGACTACCCGCTGATCGAGGTCGGCCGGATGACCCTCGACAAGAACCCGGAGGACTACTTCATCCACATCGAGCAGGCCGCGTTCGAGCCCAGCAACCTGATCCCGGGCGTCAGCGTGTCGCCCGACAAGATGCTGCTCGGCCGGATCTTCTCCTACCCGGACACCCACCGGTACCGGATCGGCCCCAACTACGCCCAGCTGCCGCCGAACCGGCCGCATGTGTCGGTGCACTCGTACGCCAAGGACGGCTCGATGCGGTACGAGCCGGCCCGGGTGGGCGCGCCGTACGCGCCGAACTCCAAGGGCGGGCCGGCCGCCGACCCCGAGCGGTTCGACCCGGCCGCCGGCTGGGAGACCACGGGCGAGATGGTCCGCGACGCCTACACCCTGCGCCGGGACGACGACGACTGGGGCCAGCCGGGCACGATGGTCCGCGACGTGCTCGACGACGCAGCCCGCGACCGCCTGGTCGGCAACGTCTCCGGGCACCTCCTCAACGGCGTCAGCCGCCCGGTGCTGGACCGCGCGCTCCAGTACTGGCGCAACATCGACAAGAACCTGGGCGACCGGATCGCCAACAAGGTGAACGGGGGCTGACCGCCCGCCGCCGGACACGGCGAAGGCGCCCGGAGCTCATGCTCCGGGCGCCTTCGTCCGCTCAGTTGAAGCGCGACAGGCTGTTGCCGCCGGGTCCGCCGGTGTCGCCGGCGTCGCCACCGCTTCCGGTGGTGGTGCCACCGGAGTCCACGCCGCCCGCGTCGGTGCCGCCGGTCGGCGGGCCGGAGGTGGGGTCGGTGGGCGTGGGCCGGCCGGTCGGGCGGCCGGTCTCGGACTGGCTCGGCCTACCGGTCGGCGTCCGGGTCGGCGTCGGCGTACCGCTCGGGGTGCCGGACGGCGTCGGGGTCGTCGACGGGGTGGCGCTCGGCGTCGGCGTGCTGGTCGGGGGGACCCCGGCGCCCATGTCCGTCTCCAGGTCGAAGTCGGCGCCGATGTTCCCGTTCAGCGCGGTCTCCGTGTAGTCCGCCCACACCCGGGCCGGGTAGGTGCCGCCGTTGACCCGGCCGCCGCCACCGGTGCCCCGCAGCGTCACCTGGGCGCCGCCCTTGGGGGACTCGCCGAACATGCCGACCGCGGTGACCAGCTTGGGCGTGTAGCCCACGAACCAGGCCGACTTGTTGTCGTCGGAGGTGCCGGTCTTGCCGACCGCGTGGTAGGCGGTGTTCTTCACGGCCTCCGAGGCGGTGCCGTCGTTGACCACGCCCGCCAGAACGGAGGTGACGGTGTCGGCGGTCCTCCGGCTGAGGATCTTCTCGCCGATCGGGTCCTTGAGCTTCAGCTCGGTGTCGACGCCGTCGACGGGGTGCACGGCCTTGGTCACCAGCGTCGGCGTGACCTGCTCGCCGTGGTTGTCGAGCGTGGCGTACGCGCCGGCCATCTGGAGCGGGCTGGCGCCCATGGTGCCCAGGGTCATGGCGGGCTGGGCGTCCATCTTCGGGTCCAGGCCCAGGCTGACCGCGGTCTTCTTGACCCGGTCGATGCCGACGTCCGCGCCCATCTGGGCGAAGACGGAGTTGACGGAGTTGTTCGTCGCCGTCTGGACGGTGATCTTGCCGTAGCTGCGCTGGTCCTCGTTGGGCGGCGCGAAGTAGCCGTTGCCGCCGACGACCGGACGGCGGTTGGTGCCGTCGTAGACGGTGTTCGGGGTGATCGGCAGGCTGTCCTGGGTCATGGAGTTGTTCTCCAGGGCGGACGCCAGGATCAGCGGCTTGAAGGTGGAGGCCGGCTGGTAGTCGGTGCGGGTGGCGTTGTTGCGGTAGTGCTTCGGGTAGCCGGCGCCGCCGTACATCGCGACGATGTGGCCGTTCTCGGGGTTCACCGAGGTGGCGCCGAGCTGGGCGTCGCCGTCCACGCTGCGGTGCTTGGGGTCGAGGTCGTCGGTGAGCTTGCGCTTGACGGCCTGCTCCAGCGCCTTCTGCTTGTCCTTCTGGATGCCGAGGGTGATCGTCCAGCCGCCGCGCTCGAACTCCTTCTCGTCGACGCCCTGGGCGAAGAGCTCGCGCTTGGCCTCCTCGACGATGTAGCTGGTCTGGCCGGTCAAACCGGGCAGCGGCTTGGGCGCCTTGGGGATCTGGAACTTCTGCTTGGCGCGCTTCTCCGGCGAGAGCCAGTGCATCTCGACCATGTTGTTCAGGGTGTACGCCCAGCGCTCCTTGACCCGCTCCTGACCCGCCTTGGAGGCGATGGCCCAGTCGTACTGGTTCGGGGCCTGGAGCAGCGAGGCGAGGTAGGCGCCCTGCGAGACGGTGAGCTTGTCGACGTCCACGCCGTAGTAGGCCTGTGCGGCGGCCTGGATGCCGTAGGCGCCGCGGCCGTAGTAGCTGGTGTTGATGTAGCCGGCGAGGATCTCGTCCTTGCCGTACTTGTTGTCCACCTTGAGGGAGATGATGATCTCCTGGAGCTTGCGGCTGACCGTCTGCTCCTGGCTCAGGTAGTAGTTCTTGACGTACTGCTGGGTGATCGTCGAGCCGCCCTGCTTGCCCTTCCCCATCACGGTGTTGAAGATGCCGCGCAGGGTGCCCTTCAGGTCGACGCCGGAGTCCTGGTAGAAGGTCTTGTTCTCGGCGGCGACGAAGGTGCGCTGGACGTCCAGGGGTATGCGGTTGATCGGGACGTTCTCACGGTTGAGCTGACCGACCCGCGCCAGGACCTTGCCGTCGGCGTACTTGTAGACGTTGCTCTGGAGCTTGGCCTCGTCGTTGCCGTTCTTGGGGATGTCCACGTACAGGTACAGCCCGACGAAGCCGAGGATGCCCAGCAGGCACACCCCGAGGAAGGCTCCGAGGAGCTTCTTCCAGGTGAAGAAGCGGCGTATGCCGGATTTCTTCGCGGCCTGTTTGGCCCGGCGGGCGCTCCCCTGCTGCGCCCGTCTCGCGTCCGCTCGGCCCATCGCTTCAGCAACTCCAGTCGTTCCGCCCCCAGCTAACTCAGCTGTTGAAGCTAACACCGCATCTGTCAACAAATACTCATCGATCCAGGCTTTCTACGACGTGACAAAGAGCACCCGGAGCAGGGGAAACCTGGGGCGGGTGTTCTGCGTCGCAACGGCCCCACCTGCGCACTTGTCGCGATTCGGACGCGGTGCGACGACTGGACGGCCGACCGGCAGAGGGTTAAAGTGATATCACTTTGCTAGAGCAGTGAAAGCATGGAATGCGGCGGACATCACGCGCCGCACCGGGACGAACGGGGACCTCATGACCGACCAGACACCTGCCGAACGCACCGCCGACCCCGGCGACGCCCTCCCTGCGGCCCACACCGCGGATCTCACCGTGGACGCCCCCGAGATGCCGCGCCCTCAGGTCCGGGAGACGCCGGCGCACAGCATCCCGGGCGGCCTCGCCCTGCTACTGACCGTGCTCGGCGTGGCACTGGGCATCGCCGTGATCGTCGTCGGCGGAGTGCTCGGCGACGCCGGCCACAACACGGTGGCCGTGCCGATGGTGATCGCCGGCGCCCTGCTGCTGCTCGGCTCCCTCTTCTGCATGACCGGCGTGAAGATGGTCGAGCCCGGCCAGGCCCGGGTCATCCAGCTCTTCGGGCGGTACGCCGGCACCATCCGCACCGACGGCCTGCGCTGGGTCAACCCGCTCACCTCGGCCCGGCGGATCTCCACCCGGGTGCGCAACCACGAGACCGCGGTCCTGAAGGTCAACGACGCCTACGGCAACCCGATCGAACTGGCCGCGATCGTCGTCTGGAAGGTCGAGGACACCGCCCAGGCGCTCTTCGAGGTCGACGACTTCCTGGAGTTCGTCGCCACCCAGACCGAGGCTGCCGTCCGGCACATCGCGATCGAGTACCCCTACGACGCGCACGACGAGGACGGCCTGTCGCTGCGCGGCAACGCCGAGGAGATCACCGAGAAGCTCGCCGTGGAGCTGACCGCACGGGTCCAGGCCGCCGGCGTACAGATCATCGAGACCCGCTTCAGCCACCTCGCCTACGCGCCCGAGATCGCCTCCGCGATGCTCCAGCGCCAGCAGGCCGGCGCGGTGGTCGCGGCCCGGCAGCACATCGTCGAGGGCGCGGTGGGCATGGTCGAGATGGCGCTGGACCGGATCAGCGAACAGGGCATCGTCGAGCTGGACGAGGAGCGCAAGGCGGCCATGGTCAGCAATCTGATGGTGGTGCTGTGCGGCGACCGGGCCGCCCAGCCGGTCCTCAACACGGGCTCGCTGTACCAGTGAGCGAGCGGAGCGAGCGCCCCATCGAGGAGCCCATGACGAGCACCGACGAGACCGGGCGAAGCGGGGTGTCGGCATGAGCGCCGACACCCCCGAGGGGGCCGGCGCCGAGAGCGAACGGCCCCCCGCGCGCCGGCCGCAGCAGCGCAAGCAGGTGCTGCTGCGGCTGGACCCGTTCATCCACGACGCCCTGGCGCGCTGGGCCGACGACGAACTGCGCAGCGCCAATGCGCAGATCGAGTTCCTGCTGCGCAAGGCACTGGCGGATGCCGGGCGGCTGCCGCGGGGGGCGGGGGCGATGCCGCGACGGGGCCGGCCGCCCAAGGCGCCGAGACCGGACGAGGACCGCCCCTGACCCGACGGGGTCTCGGCGGCCCGGTGGCGTCGGCGGCCACCGCGGCACCCGCAGCACCCGCGGCGGCACCCTCGCCCGCCTCCCCCTACTAGACACCGCATCTATACATCACGCGTATACACCTCATGTAGGGTGCCCGGTATGCCCATAGGCTCCGCAGGGCGATGCCCCCTGCCCGCACTCCCGGAGGCCCGCCGATGACCCCGGCCGGTTCCCTGCTCGAAGCCGGCGCACTGTGCAAGGCGTACGGCCCCACGCCGGCGTTGGACGGCGCGGACTTCTCCATCCACCCCGGCGAGGTGGTCGCCGTCATGGGCCCCTCCGGCTCCGGCAAATCGACCCTGCTGCACTGCCTGGCCGGCATCATCACCCCCGACTCCGGCACCGTCCGCTACGGCCCGCACGAACTGACCGCGATGAACGACGCCCGACGCAGCGCCCTGCGCCGCACCGACTTCGGCTTCGTCTTCCAATTCGGCCAACTCGTACCGGAGTTGACCGCCCTGGAAAACGTCGCCCTCCCCCTCCGCCTCAACGGCACCCCCCGCAAGGACGCCGAAGCCCAGGCCCACCAATGGCTACAACGCCTCGAAGTCGACGACGTACAGACCCAACGCCCCGGCGAACTCTCCGGCGGCCAAGGCCAACGCATCGCCGTCGCCCGCGCCCTCGCCACCCGACCCCGCGTCCTCTTCGCCGACGAACCCACCGGCGCACTCGACTCCCTCAACGGCGAACGGGTGATGACGCTGCTGACGGAGGCCGCCCGGCAGTCCAACGCCGCGGTCGTCCTGGTCACCCACGAAGCCCGCGTCGCCGCCTACTCCGACCGCGAGATCGTCGTCCGCGACGGCAAGGCGACCGAGATGGCGGGCACGGTATGAGGGCCCGCGATCTCGCCATGGGCGTGCGGTTCGCGGCCGCCGGCGGCCGCGAGGGCTGGGCCCGGACGGTGCTGACCGCCATCGGGGTGGGGCTCGGCGTGGTGCTGCTGCTCGGCGCCGCGTCCATCCCGCACATCCTCGACGCCCGGCAGCAGCGGGGCGACGCACGGATGGCCGTCAACGGGGAGAAGCCGGTGGCGCGCTCCGCCGCGACGCTGCTCTACGCCGATGCCACGACCTCCTTCCACGGTGCCCCGATCCGGGGCGCTCTGCTGCGCCCCGACGGGCCGAAGGCCCCGGCCCCGCCCGGGGTGCGCCACCTGCCGCGCAACGGGGAGATGGTGGTCTCCCCCGCCCTCAAGGAGCTGCTCGCCTCGCCGGACGGCGCGTTGCTGCGCGAACGGCTGCGCTTCAGGATCGTCGACACCATCGGCGAGCCGGGCCTGGTCGGGCCGGGCGAGCTGACGTACTACGCGGTCAGCGATGCGCTCGCCTCGGCGGACGGCGCCGTGCGCACCACCGGCTTCGGCAGTCGGACGGAGCAGCAGGAGCTGGACCCGCTGCTGCTCGTCCTGATCATCGTGGCCTGCGTCGTCCTGCTGATGCCGGTGGCCATCTTCATCGGCACCGCGGTCCGCTTCGGCGGCGAACGCCGCGACCGGCGGATGGCCGCGCTGCGCCTGGTCGGCGCGGACGCCCGGACGGTGCGCTGGATGGCCGCCGGGGAGGCGCTGGTCGGCGCGGTCGGCGGACTGCTGCTGGGCGGTGTGCTGTTCCTGGCGGTCCGGCAGTTGATCGGCGCGGTCACGGTCTGGGACGTCAACGCCTTCCCCGACGACGTCACCCCCGTTCCGGCGCTGGCGGCCCTGGTCGTCCTCGCCGTACCGCTGTGCGCCATCGGCGTCACCCTCGTCGCGCTGCGCGGGGTGGCCATCGAGCCGCTGGGGGTGGTGCGGAACACCGCCGGACGGCGGCGCCGCCTGTGGTGGCGGCTGCCGCTCCCGGTCGTGGGCATGGCCCTGTTGGTGGTCAACGGGCGGGTGGGCGCCGATCCCGGCACGGTCGATCCGTACCTGATCGCGGGCGGTGCGGTGCTGGTCCTGTTCGGCCTCACCCTGCTGCTGCCCTGGGTCGTCGAGGCGGTCGTGGCGCGGCTGCGCGGCGGGTCGGTGCCCTGGCAACTGGCCACCCGCCGGCTCCAGCTGAGCAGCGGTGCGGCGGCCCGCGCGGTCAGCGGGATCACGGTCGCGGTCGCCGGGGCCATCGCCCTACAGCTGTTCTTCTCAGCGATCCAGAGCGAGTTCCTGAAGGTCACCGGGGCGGACTCCCGGCGGGCGCAGATGAGCGTCTCGCTGTCGTCCCATGACGTCGGCACGATCCGGACGATGATCGACCGGTTCCGCCGCACCGAGGGCGTGCGCGGGGTGATCGCGACGGTCGAGGCCTCCGCCTCCCGCCCCGGCCCGATCCGCAAGGGCGAGGAATTCGCCCCGACCACCCGGCTCACGGTCGGCGACTGCGCCACCCTGAGCGAGCTGGCGCACACCGGCTCCTGCAAGGACGGCGACGTCTTCGTCGTCAGGGACAGCAGTGGTCTGGTCGACGACGACTACCTCTTCAAGACCGCGCGCCCCGGTGCCCAGGTGCTCCTCAACCGGGACGTGGCGACCGAGAAACCGGACAGCCCCCCGCGGCTGTGGACCATCCCGAAGAACGCCCGCACGGTCGACTCCCGCAAGGACCCCTCGGGGCAGATGGCGTTCGGCATCTTCGCGACCCCGGGCGCCGTGGACACCGCCACCCTGGCCGACCCGGTGGCCCGCGCCCTGCTGAAGACCGATCCGCAGGTCGTCGATGCCGCCGAGTACGTCCGCAACACGGCTGCCCGGATCGATCCGCTGATGCGCGTCAGCACCCTCCATGACCTGGAGCGGGACAAGCAGTTCAGCAGCGTGCGCACCGGGCTGCTGATCGCGGCCACCGCGACCCTGGTGCTGATCGCCGCCAGCCTGCTGGTCACGACGCTGGAGCAGCTGCGCGAGCGGCGGCGGCTGCTGTCGGTGCTGGTGGCCTTCGGCACCCGGCGGGCCACGCTCGGCTGGTCGGTGCTGTGGCAGACGGCGGTACCGGTCGCCCTGGGGCTGGCCCTCGCGGTGGCGGGCGGCGCCGGGCTGGGCACGGCGCTGCTGAACATGGCGGGCAAGAGCACCTTCGACTGGTCGGTGGTCTGGCCGCTCCCCGCGGCCGGCGCCGTCCTGGTGGTGCTGGTCACCGTCCTCAGCCTGCCGCCGCTGTGGCGGATGATGCGCCCGGACGGACTGCGGACGGAGTGATCCACGCGCTCCGGGGCCCGGCCGGCCCGGGCTCCGGAGTGCCGCCCCCAGCCCGCTATACATCGCGCGTATACACCAGCGATACACCCCCGAGTAAGGTGGTCGGCATGTCAATCGGTCATACGCTGCTGGGCCTCCTGGAGTCCGGACCCCGCCATGGCTACGACCTCAAGCGGGCCTTCGACGAACACTTCGGCCACGACCGCCCGCTGCACTACGGGCAGGTCTACTCCACGATGTCCCGACTGCTGAAGAACGGGCTCGTCGAGGTGGACGGCGTGGAGGCCGGTGCCGGCCCCGAGCGCAAGCGGTACGCGATCACCGACGCCGGGATCACCGACGTCGCCCAGTGGCTGGCCCGCCCGGAGAAGCCCGAGCCGTACCTCCAGTCGACGCTCTACACCAAGGTCGTGCTGGCCCTGATGACCGACCGCAACGCCGCCGAGCTGCTGGACACCCAGCGCGCCGAGCACCTGCGGCTGATGCGCGGACTGACCGAACGCAAGCGCTCCGGCGACCTCGCCGACCAGCTGATCTGCGACCACGCGCTGTTCCACCTCGAAGCCGATCTGCGCTGGCTGGAGCTGACCGCGGCCCGCCTGGGCAAACTCGCCGAAGCGGTCCGCACATGACGCCGGAAGGATCCCTGCTCGCCGCCGAGGGGCTGTGCAAGGCGTACGGCCCCACGCCGGCGTTGGACGGCGCGGACTTCTCCATCCACCCCGGCGAGGTGGTCGCCGTCATGGGCCCCTCCGGCTCCGGCAAATCGACCCTGCTGCACTGCCTGGCCGGCATCATCACCCCCGACTCCGGCACCGTCCGCTACGGCCCGCACGAACTGACCGCGATGAACGACGCCCGACGCAGCGCCCTGCGCCGCACCGACTTCGGCTTCGTCTTCCAATTCGGCCAACTCGTACCGGAGTTGACCGCCCTGGAAAACGTCGCCCTCCCCCTCCGCCTCAACGGCACCCCCCGCAAGGACGCCGAAGCCCAGGCCCACCAATGGCTACAACGCCTCGAAGTCGACGACGTACAGACCCAACGCCCCGGCGAACTCTCCGGCGGCCAAGGCCAACGCATCGCCGTCGCCCGCGCCCTCGCCACCCGACCCCGCGTCCTCTTCGCCGACGAACCCACCGGCGCACTCGACTCCCTCAACGGCGAACGCGTCCTCACCCTCCTCACCGACGCCGCCCGCGACACCCACGCCGCGGTCGTCCTGGTCACCCACGAAGCCCGCGTCGCCGCCTACTCCGACCGCGAGATCGTCGTCCGCGACGGCAAGGTGAAGGACATGACGGCGGGCTTGATATGACCCTGCTCCGCCCGCACGCCGGTGCCGACGGCGGGCGCGGCGGCCCCCGCACCGCCACCCCGCCCGCACCGCGGGCCCCACGCACCGGCCCCGCCGTCTGGGCCCGCGACCTCGCGATGGGCATACGGTTCGCGGCCGGCGGCGGCCGCGAGGGCTGGATCCGTACGGCGCTGACCGCCGTCGGGGTCGCCCTGGGCGTGGCCGTGCTGCTGCTCGGCGCGTCCGTGCCGACGCTGATGGACGCCTGGCACGGCCGGGAGAAGGCCCGCGAGAACCTCGGCCAGCGGCACGCCCCCCGGCCGTCCGACACCACCCTGCGCTACGCCTCGACCGATACCACCTACCACGGCGACCGGATCCGCGGCCGACTGGTGCGCCCGGACGGCGCGCGCCCGCCGCTGCCACCCGGCGTCCGCCACCTCCCGGGCCCGGGAAGGATGCTGGTCTCACCGGCCCTCAAGGAACTCCTCGACTCCCCCGAAGGCGCCCTGCTCCGCGAGCGGTTGCACTACCCGATCGCCGGCGCCATCGGCGACGCCGGCCTGCTCGGCCCGCGGGAACTGACCTACCTCGCGCAGAGCGCCACCCTGACCGCGTCCGACGGCTACCGCATCGGCCACTTCGGCAAGAGCTGGGAGCCGCGGCCGATGAGTACGCCGGCCACACTGTTGGTGATCATGGTGTGCGTGGCGCTGATGACACCGGTGATGGTCTTCATCGGGACGTCCGTGCGCTTCGGCAACGAGCGCCGCGAGCGTCGGCTGGCCGCGCTGCGTCTGGTCGGCGCCGACGTCCGGACCACTCGCCGGATCGCCTCCGGAGAAGCGCTGTTCGGCTCGCTGCTGGGGCTCGTCGGCGGTGGCCTGCTGTTCCTCGTCGGCCGGCAGCTCGCCCCGCTGATCACCCTGTGGGACATCAACGTCTTCACCGCCGACGTGGCACCGGGCCCGCTCGCCGCGGCGCTGATCGTGCTGCTCGTCCCGGCCGCGGCCGTGCTGGTGACGCTGTTCGCGCAGCGCGGGATCACCGTCGAGCCGCTGGGCATCGTCCGCAACCGCCCGGCCGTCCGCCGCCGGCTGTGGTGGCGGGTCGCGCTGCCGACCGTGGGCACCCTGCTGCTGGTGCCGCTGGCCTGGGAGCGGCCCTGGACCGACACCCCGCTGAACACCGTCCGGCTCGCGGCCGGGTCGATGCTGCTGCTCCTCGGTGTCACCGCGCTGCTCCCCTGGCTGGTGGACGCGGTGGTCGGACGGCTCCGCGGCGGCCCCGTCCCCTGGCAACTGGCTGTCCGCCGCCTCCAGTTGAACAGTGGCTCGGCCACCCGCGCGGTCAGCGGCATCACCGTCGCGGTGGCCGGCGCCATCGCGATCCATGTGCTGATGACCGGTGGGCAGGCCGGCTTCGCCCACGCGTACGCGGAGTCCGGCAAGCTCCCGCGGCTCGGCCTGTGGGGCAACGCCAAGGGCTGGCCGCAGACCCAGCGGGCGCTCGACGAGCTGCGCGCCACCCCCGGGGTGACCGCGGCCCGCGGCGCCGTCCACTCCCTCGCCGGACGGATGCCGACCACCGGCCGGGCCCCGACCGACCTACCGCACACCACCCTCGCCGTCGGCAGCTGCGCCGAACTGCGCCGCCTCGCCGATCTCCCCTCCTGCCGCGACGGCGACGTCTTCCTCAGCGCCAACGCCCCGCGCCGCGACCCCGCCCTGGCACACGGCACGACCCTGGACCTCAACGCCCCGATCACCGAGGAGGACCCGGTGGCGCCGCGCCCCTGGACGATCCCGGCGGCGGCCCGGGACGCCCGGCTGCACACGCCCGGCATCGGCCCCGGCCACCTCTCGTACGACCTGCTGGTCACCCCGTCGGCGATCGACATCGCCCGGCTCAACGGCCCCACCATGGAGCTCCAGGTCGACTTCGACCGGGCCACGCCCGACGCGGTCGAGCGCATCCGCAACACCGCGGCCGCCATCGACCCGACGATGAACGAGTTCTCCTCGGTCGACAACCCCCACGACGGGCAGTACACCAGCGTCCGCAACGGCCTGTTCATCGGCGCCGTGATCACCCTGCTGCTGATCGGCGCGGGCCTGATCATCTCCACCGTCGAGCAGCTCCACGAGCGCCGCCGCCTGCTGTCCGTCCTCGACGCGTACGGCACCCGCCGCTCCACGCTCGGCTGGTCGGTGCTCTGGCAGACCGCCATCCCGGTCGTCCTCGGGCTGGCCCTGGCGCTGGTCTGCGGCCTCACGCTGGGTTCCCTGCTGCTGTCCACGATCGACAGCCGGGTGATCGTGGACTGGCCGGCGGTCGCGGCGATGACCGGGATCGGCGGTGGCGTGATCCTCTTCGTCACGGCCCTGAGCCTGCCTCCGCTGTGGCGGATGATGCGGCCGGAGGGGCTCCGGACGGAGTGAGCCGTCCCGAACGGGTGCGCTCCACGGACGGGTGAACGCTGTCATACGAGTCGTCTGCGGACGCCCCGGCCTACGATGATGGCCTCGGCACCAGCCAACGGGAGGCATGCAATGTCCGCAGCAGCTGTCGAGGGTCCTTACGCGCATGGTCGCGGGCCACTGACGCTCCTCGAACAGGCCGACCAGCTCGCGAAGCAGCTCCCCGGCCACCGCGTCGAGATCCTCGGAGGCGTCCTCACCGTGACCCCACCCCCGGACCCCGGCCACGCGTTCGGATTGTCCTCCCTGAGGCGCCCCTTCGTCGCGGCAGGCCTGGACGACGGCAACGCGCGAGTCGTCGAAGGGCTCGGCCTATGGCTGCCCGACGGACCGGAGAACTTCGCAGTTCCGGACCTCTCAGTCGTGGACGCCGATGCTCCCGACCACGTCGTCACGTACAACTGCTGCGACCCTGCATGCTTCCGTATGGTTCTGGAGGTCACGTCCGGGAACCACGCCAACGACCTGCGAACGAAGGTCACCGCCTACGGCGCAGCGCGAATCCCGCTGTACGTGATCGTCGACCGCAAGCACGAGCGCCTGCACGTCCTCATCGACCCCATGGAAGACGGCTACGCCGTACACCGCATCCACGTGGCTGGGGAAAAGGTCACACTCCCGGAGACGATCGGCGCTACCGTCACGCTCGACGTCACGCAGGTCCTGGACGCTGCGCGAAACCGCACCCCGCACCGCCCCTGACGCTCCTCACCCCTCCACCATCCGCACCGGCAACCCCCGAAGCGCCCCCCGCAGCGCCGCCGCGAACTCCTCGAACTCCGCCTGGCGGGCGGCGCCCGAGCGCATGGCGAGGGCGATCCTCCGCGAGGGGGCCGGGTCGGCGAAGTAGCCGGTGGTGAGCTGGTCGTTGCGGCCGGTTTCGACGCGCAGGGCGGTGCGCGGGAGCAGGGTCACACCGAGGCCGCCGGCCACCAGCTGGACGAGCGTGGACAGGCCCGCCGCGCTCGTCGTCACGGGGGTGTTCTCGTCCCTGCCCACCTCGCGGCAGATGTCCAGGGCCTGGTCGCGCAGGCAGTGCCCCTCGTCCAGCAGCAGCAGGTCCAGCTCCTGTAGCGCCTCGCGGGGGATGTCGCCGCGGCCGCCGAGCCAGTGGTCCTTGGGGGCGACCAGGACGAAGTCCTCGTCGAAGAGCGGGAGTTCGGTGACCTGGGGGGCGCCGAGCGGGACGGCCAGGAGGAGCAGGTCGAGGCGGCCGTGCGCCAGGCCGTCGAGGAGCGAGGCGGTCTGCTCCTCGTGCACCTGGAGGTCCAGATCGGGGTAGGCGTCGTGGACCAGGCGCAGCACGGCCGGCAGCAGATACGGCGCGACGGTCGGGATGACGCCCAGGCGCAGCACGCCCGTGAAGGGGGCCCGGGCCGCCTCCGCCTCCTCCATCAGATCGCCGACGGCCTCCAGGACCGTACGGGCGCGGGCCGCCACCCGCTCCCCCGCGGGCGAGAGCAGCACCTTGCGCGTCGTACGCTCCAGGAGCTGCACGCCGAGCGTCTCCTCCAGCGCGGAGACCGCGCCGGACAGCGCGGGCTGGCTCATGCCGATCTCGGCCGCCGCCTCGCGGAAGTGCAGGTGCTCGGCCACCGCGGCGAAGGCACGCAGCTGGGCGAGGCTGGGCTGGCGGGGTCGGCCGCCACTCACGGGTGAAGCCACTGATAACCACCTCCGATCAACATCCACCAGTCTAGCTATTTCCCTGATCAATGGCTCGTATGGCACGGTGTGACTCGTCCAAGCCTCAGAGAAAGACCGAGAAGCCCTCAAAAGGGGCTCTCTGCGCAACAAGGAGAGTTTGTGCTCACTGTCGGTGACAAGTTCCCCGAGTTCGACCTGACTGCCTGTGTCTCCCTGGAGAAGGGCAAGGAGTTCGAGCAGATCAACCACAAGACCTACGAGGGCAAGTGGAAGGTCGTCTTCGCATGGCCCAAGGACTTCACCTTCGTGTGCCCGACCGAGATCGCGGCCTTCGGCAAGCTGAACGACGAGTTCGCCGACCGTGACGCCCAGGTCCTCGGCTTCTCCGGCGACTCCGAGTTCGTGCACCACGCCTGGCGCAAGGACCACCCGGACCTGACCGACCTGCCCTTCCCGATGCTCGCCGACTCGAAGCACGAGCTCATGCGCGACCTGGGCATCGAGGGCGAGGACGGCTTCGCGCAGCGCGCGGTCTTCATCGTCGACCAGAACAACGAGATCCAGTTCACGATGGTGACCGCCGGCTCCGTCGGCCGTAACCCCAAGGAGGTCCTCCGGGTCCTCGACGCGCTCCAGACCGACGAGCTGTGCCCCTGCAACTGGAGCAAGGGCGAGGACACCCTCGACCCGGTCGCCCTGCTGGCTGGTGAGTGACACTCATGGCTCTCGATGACCTGAAGTCCGCGGTTCCGGACTACGCCAAGGACCTGAAGCTGAACCTCGGTTCGGTGATCGGCAACAGCGACCTGCCGCAGCAGCAGCTGTGGGGCACGGTGCTCGCCTGCGCGATCGCCTCGCGCTCGCCGAAGGTGCTGCGCGAGCTGGAGCCCGAGGCGAAGGCGAACCTCTCCGCCGAGGCCTACGCCGCCGCCAAGTCGGCCGCCGCCATCATGGCGATGAACAACGTCTTCTACCGGACCCGCCACCTGCTGTCGGACCCGGAGTACGGCAACCTGCGCGCCGGTCTGCGGATGAACGTCATCGGCAACCCGGGCGTGGACAAGGTCGACTTCGAACTGTGGTCGCTGGCCGTCTCGGCCATCAACGGCTGCGGCATGTGCCTGGACTCGCACGAGCAGGTGCTCCGCAAGGCCGGTGTGGACCGCGAGACGATCCAGGAGGCCGTCAAGATCGCGTCGGTCCTCCAGGCCGTCGGCGCCACGCTGGACGCCGAGGCCGCCCTCTCGGAGTAGAGCTCCGAGGCAACGCTCATACGGAACCCCGCAGACACCGTCTGCGGGGTTCCGTGCGTCACGGGTCGGGCCGCGCCGCTACTGCCGGGGTTCCTCCGTCGACCGGGCCGACGGGGGCAGGGTCGGCGCCACCCCGATGGCGGTGGCACCGCGGGGCGCCACGGACATCCGGAGCGCCTGTTCCCTGGAGTAGGACCGCAGATAGCCGACGACGGTGTTGGTCACCGCGACCAGCGGGACCGCGACGACCGCGCCGCCGATGCCCGCCATCAGACCGCCCGCGGCGACCGACAGGATCACCGCCAGCGGGTGCACGCGGACCGCCCGGCCCAGGATGAACGGCTGGAGGACGTGGCCCTCGATCTGCTGGACGGCCAGCACCACCGCCAGCACCATCAGCGCCGGGAACACGCCCTGGGTGACCAGCGCGACGACGCACGCCAGCGCACCGGAGACCACCGCGCCGATCAGCGGGATGAAGGCGAAGAGGAAGATGAACACGGCGAGCGGGACGGCCAGCGGCACATTGAGGAAGTAGAGGCCGATGCCGATGAAGATGGCGTCGATCAGCGCCACGAGGACCGTGCCGCGCACATAGGCCGTCAGGGTCCGCCAGGCCCGCGGACCGGCACCCGCCACGCCCTCGCGGGCCGCGCCCGGCACCAGCTTGAGCAGCCACTCCCAGATCCGGCGGCCGTCGTAGAGCAGGAAGAGCGTGGTGAACATCGCCAGCAGGATGCCGGTGAAGACCTCCAGGACGACGGTGACGCCCTCCAGTCCGGCCGAGGTGATCGCCTCGGTGTTGGCGCTGATGGCGTCCTGGAGGTTCTTGGCGATGCTGTTGATCTGACCCTCGGTCACATGGAACGGGCTCTGGAGCAGCCAACCCTTGAGCTCGCCGATGCCCTCCTGGACACTGCTGGAGACCGAGTCGATGTTGTCCTGAACCTGCCATACGACGAACCAGCCGACCAGACCCATCACGACGAAACCGCCGATGAAGGTCAGCGCGGTGGCCGGCCCGCGCGGCAGCCCGCGGCGGCGCAGCCAACCCACGGTGGGCTGGAGCAGCGCGGTGATCAGCGTCGCCGCGGTGAACGACAGCACCACCAACTGGATGGTGGTGATGACCTTCGCCAGCACCCAGAGCGTCGCGGCCAGCACCAGCAGCCGCCAGCCCGCCTCCGCGGCGACCCGCACCCCCCACGGCACGGCGTCGACCGGATCGGGGCGGGCCGCAACGGCCGGGGCGTACGCGGGCGGTGCGGGTACCGACTCCGGAGCCCGGGCGGCGGCGGACGGCTCCACCTGCTCCGTGCCCGCCCCGGGGTGCGGCACGCCGTCCCCCGCCTCCGGCAGCCGGTACGCCATACGCGTCGCGGTGAGCGTGCCCACCGCGGAACCGGCCACCGAGCCGTCGACCACCGGCGCCTCGGCGCGCTCGGCACGCCTCAGCTCCTCCGGGTCGCCGCCGGCCTCCCCCAAGGAGTCCGACAGGCTCCCTCCAGGGGGGACCTCCGCCGCGGCCTCCGCGCGGCGGCGCTGTTCCTCCAGCCGCTGCGAGAGACGCGTCAGACCGGCGCCGAGGCCACCGACCCACTGAGGCAATCTGGACATGTCCCTTCCTCTTCCCCTCCCACGCGCCACATTCCGACGGCACGACGTTACCTGTGCCGGACGCGCGAAACCCCCGACGCTGACGCGTTCGGGGGTTTCGGGAGTGCTGTGGTGCGGCCGGCGGGCCTAGTACCAGCTGTTGGCCTGCCAGAACGACCAGGCGCCACAGGGGCTGCCGTACCGGTCGTTCATGTAGTTCAGGCCCCACTTGATCTGGGTCGCCGGGTTCGTCTGCCAGTCGGAGCCGGCCGAGGCCATCTTGGAGCCGGGCAGCGCCTGGACGAGCCCGTAGGCGCCCGAGGAGGCGTTGGTGGCCTGATAGTTCCAGCCGGACTCGTGGTCCACTATGTTGCTGAAGCACTGGAACTGGTCGCTCGCCATCATCTGGCGTGCCAGGGCCTGCGTCTCGGCAATCGTGTACGAGCTCTTGCCCACCAGGTTGCCGACGTCGCGCGCGGCGGAGCGGGACGCGACCTGCTCCTTCTTGCGCGCCTCGGCGTCCTTCTTGGCCTTGGCCTCGTCCGCGGCGTCCTTCTTGCTCTGCGCGGTCTCCGCGGCGGCCCTGCGGGCGGCTTCCTGCGCGGACTTGAGGGCCGCTGCGTCCGCCTGGGTGGACTGGTCGTCCGCCTGCTGCGTCAGCGAAGCAGTCTGCACCTGGGCCTGAGCGCCCGCGGGGATGTCGGCGATCGTCGCGTCGGCAGCGGTGGCCTCAGCGTTGCCGACCGAGGCGGGCTGTCCTGCGGCGACGCCGACGACGGCGCCGACGGTGGTGACCGCGGTGGCGGATGCCACGGCGAATCCCCGGACCGAGATCCGGCTCACACGATTTCCTTCCAGCATCGCCCGCTTAGGTGACCTCGCGGACGCAATCGTGCCCCTGGCGCTGGTCTCCCCTTGTTCCGGGCCCTGTTGAGCGGGTGGGCCCGGCTGGTCACGGGAGGCACTGGCCCGGTACGTCCCCCTCGGGGTCCGCGTGGTGCTCGGGCGGCATACGGCGACTCGCTATGAAGTTTCAGGGGTCGTACTACACCTCCCCCAGTCTCGACTTCGCTCGACCGGGGGCACCCCCACGGGGTGTGGTGTTGCCGTATGCGGGGCCTGACAGGACCCAGACTCTGCCCGACCGACACACCGGGAATCAATTCCGAGCCGGGTGTGAAAGCTCACACCTTGTTTGCCCCGGGGGAATTTCGGATATCGCCCCACAGCAGAACGCCGCCCGGCTAAGCTCCTTCGCTTCACCGGGCGGCGGGGGCCCGATCTGGTACATCAGGCCGACAAACGGTCAGATCCGGCCGTCCTCCAGCATTTCGGTCACCAGGGCCGCAATCGGCGAACGCTCCGAGCGGTTCAGCGTGACGTGCGCGAAGAGCGGATGCCCCTTCAGCTTCTCCACGACCGCGACCACGCCGTCGTACCGCCCGACCCGCAGGTTGTCGCGCTGGGCGACGTCATGCGTCAGGACGACCCTGGAGTTGGCCCCGATACGGGACAGAACCGTCAAAAGGACGTTCCGCTCCAGTGACTGGGCCTCGTCCACGATGACGAACGCGTCGTGCAGCGACCGCCCGCGGATATGGGTCAGCGGCAGCACCTCCAACATGCCCCGCCCGACCACCTCTTCGATGACGTCCTTGGTGGTCACCGCGGACAGCGTGTCGAAGACGGCCTGCGCCCAGGGGCTCATCTTCTCCGCCTCGCTGCCCGGCAGATAGCCCAGCTCCTGCCCGCCCACGGCGTACAACGGGCGGAACACCATCACCTTGCGGTGCTGCCGGCGCTCCATTACGGCCTCCAGACCCGCACACAGCGCCAGCGCCGACTTGCCCGTACCGGCTCGTCCGCCCATCGAGACGATGCCGACGTCCGGGTCGAGCAGCAGGTCCAGCGCGATCCGCTGTTCGGCGCTGCGGCCGTGGATCCCGAAGGCCTCCCGGTCGCCGCGCACCAGCCGGACCGTGCCCTCGGCCGTGACCCGGCCGAGCGCCCTACCCCGCTCGGACTGCAACACAAGTCCGGTATGCACCGGAAGTTCGGAGGCTCCCGGTACGTACACGGTCTCGGCGGCGAAGAGGTCGTCGACCTGATCGGCGGGGACGGCCAGTTCGGCCATGCCCGTCCAGCCGGAGTCGGTGATCGCCAGCTCGGCCCGGTACTCCTCGGCCAGCAGGCCGACCGAGGACGCCTTGATGCGCAGCGGCAGGTCCTTGGAGACGACCGTGACGTCGTACCCCTCGGCCTGGAGGTTGCGGGCCACCGCGAGGATCCGTGAGTCGTTGTCACCGAGGCGGAAGCCCGCCGGCAGGACTCCCGGGTCGGAATGGTTGAGTTCGACCCGGAGCGTCCCGCCGAGTTCCCCGATGGGAATGGGCGCGTCCAGCCGCCCGAACTGCACCCGGTACTCGTCCAGGAGGCGCAGCGCCTGCCGGGCGAAGTAGCCGAGCTCGGGATGGTGCCTCTTGGCCTCCAACTCCGTGACCACCACGACCGGCAGCACGACCTCGTGCTCGTCGAAGCGGGCCATGGCGCCTGGATCGGCCAGAAGCACACTGGTGTCGAGGACATACGTACGCCGGTCGTTGTCACGGCGCTGCTTGCTGTTCACCACGGGTGGACGAACCCCCTCGGATGAGGTTGGGGTGCGACGGCGTCGCGGGGCGGTGTGCTCCCGGGGGGCACGACCCCCGGGACCCCCGGCCATCTATTGACCGGACCGGGCTCGGACCCCGATGCACGGGCCGAGCACCGGCCCCTCGCGTCGCCCGTGCGGTGCGCACGGATGTCCGTGATGTGCAAAGGGCCTCCCGGGCGGACGGCCCCATGCCGTCCGCTGAGATACGGCGCCCGATGGCTTGTTCCGGACGCCGACCTGCAAGGGATATTCCCTCGAACCCCCGCCCCCATGCCACGGCATATGACGCACGATCGATGAACCTTGGGTTACGTGTGATCGCCGGGCACCGGGGCCCATCCGGGCGGCCAGGGAGAAGGGGGCGTCAGAAAAGCCCCCGCCGGGGGTTCGTGACGAACCGGCGGGGGCTCGGGGAGGGTGGTTCCCGGTCCCCCGGACGGGGCCTGCCGAGCGCTTCGGGGCCCGGCGCCGGTCCGGGGGACCGGGAACTAGAAGCCGTAACGGCGGTGGCGGGCCGCGTAGTCGCGCAGGGCGCGCAGGAAGTCGACCTTCCGGAACGCCGGCCAGAAGACCTCGCAGAAGTAGTACTCCGAATGGGCGCTCTGCCACAGCATGAAGCCCGACAGCCGCTGCTCGCCGCTGGTACGGATCACCAGGTCCGGGTCCGGCTGGCCACGGGTGTAGAGGTGCTCCGAGATCAGGTCGATGTCGACGGTCTCGGCCAGCTCCTCGAAGGAGGTGCCGCGCTCGGCGTGGTCCAGCAGCAGCGAGCGCACCGCGTCCGCGATCTCCTGTCGGCCGCCGTAGCCCACCGCCACGTTCACCAGAACGCCGCTGTTGTCGAGGGTGGTCTGTTCGGCCTCCTTGAGCACCCGCTGGGTGGCCTCGGGGAGGAGGTCGCGGTTGCCGACGTGGTGCACGCGCCAGCGGCCGTCGGCGGCCAGGTTCCGCACCGTGTTCTCGATGATGCCCAGCAGCGGGGTCAGCTCTTCCGCGGGCCGGTCGAGGTTGTCCGTCGACAGCAGCCAGAGCGTGACGACCTCGACGTCGGTCTCCTCGCACCAGCCCAGCAGCTCGTCGATCTTGGCCGCGCCCGCCAGGTGGCCCTGCTCGGTGGACAGCCCGTCAGCACGGGCCCAGCGGCGGTTTCCGTCCAGGATGACGCCGATGTGCTTGGGCACCTGGGCATGATCCAGGCGACCCTCCACCCGGCGCGCGTACAGCCGGTAGACGAATTTGCGCAGTGCAGGCGGATACGGGATGCGCATCCCGGAAGATCGCAGCATGTGTGGTCCAGCCCCTCCGTGCCAAATGGCGGTCGCCCCGTCGCCTCAAGTGGGCAACTTTACTTCTCGGCTGCCGTGACAGCCCAATCAGGTCTGTCACAAGTACGTGATAGGGAGATGAGCATGACTGGCACCGACTACCGCGCAGCGGATTCCCGCTACGACTCGATGAAGTACCGGCGAACGGGCCGCAGCGGACTCAAACTCCCCGCCATCTCCCTCGGACTCTGGCACAACTTCGGGGACGACCGCACCCTGAGCTCCCAGCGGGCCATCCTGCGCCGCGCCTTCGACCTGGGTGTCACCCACTTCGATCTGGCCAACAACTACGGCCCGCCGCCCGGGTCCGCCGAGCTCAACTTCGGGAAGATCTTCGCGCAGGACTTCCGCGGCTACCGCGACGAGATGATTCTCTCGACGAAGGCCGGATATCTGATGCATCCGGGTCCCTACGGCGAATGGGGTTCTCGGAAATATCTCCTCTCGTCGTTGGATGCCTCACTGAAGCGGATGGGCGTCGATTACGTCGATATCTTCTACTCGCACCGCTTCGATCCGGACACTCCGCTGGAGGAGACCATGGGCGCCCTGGCGTCCGCGGTCCAGCAGGGCAAGGCCCTCTACGCCGGCGTCTCCTCCTACACCGCCGAGCAGACCCGTGAAGCGGCCGGCATCCTGCGCGACATGGGCGTACCGGCGCTGATCCACCAGCCGTCGTACTCGATGATCAACCGCTGGACCGAGGACGACCTCCTGCTGGACACGCTGGAGGACGAGGGCATGGGCTGCATCTCCTTCGCGCCGCTGGCGCAGGGCCTGCTCACGGACAAGTACCTGCACGGCGTCCCCGAGGGCTCGCGCGCCTCGCAGGGCAAGTCGCTGGACCCGAACCTGCTCTCCGACGAGGTCGTCCGCCGCCTGCGCGGTCTGAACGACATCGCCGCCCGCCGCGGCCAGTCCCTGGCGCAGCTCGCCCTGGGCTGGGTCCTCCGCGACGACCGCATGACCTCCGCGCTCATCGGCGCCAGCAGCGTCACCCAGCTGGAGGCCAATGTCGCGGCCCTCGACGCCCCGCCGCTCACGGATGCGGAACTGACCGAAATCGATGCGTTCGCCAAGACGACGGACGGCGTGAACATCTGGGCCCGTCGGTAGGCCCGGAAGGGGGGCACGGCACCAGGGCGTGACGGGCGCGGTGGCCCCGGGCGGACGTGGCACGGGGCGGAAAAAGAAAGCGGGCCGGTCCGTGGGGGGGGATACGGACCGGCCCGAGGGGGGGTTTCCACCATAACCCCGCGGGAGGGGTGCTCGGTGCACCGGCGCGCGCCTCGGCGTGGCTCGGGCGACCGGGGGCGCGCGGTCCGGCGCCCTGTGGGTGCATCCCAGCCACGGTTCAGGGGGCCGCGGCGGCGCCCAGCAGCAGCCCGCAGAACGCCCCAATGATCATGAATGGCCCAAGTGGCATGGCCGTTTTCCGGGCCTCGCGGCGGACGATCACCAACCCCGCGCCGTAGAGCGCACCGATCAACACCCCCGCCGCGCCCCCGGTGATCAGGGTGCGCCAGCCGTACCACCCAAGGGCGACCCCCAGCCCGGCCGCCAGCTTGACGTCCCCCAGGCCGAGGCCCGACGGGTTGACGAGGTGCAGCAGGAGGTAGCCGGCGGCGAGGGCCAGGCCTCCCAGGAGCGCCCGCCCCCACGCCCCGGTCTCCCCCGTGAGCAGGCCGACCGTGCCGAGCATCGCCGCGCCGAGCACGGCGAGCGGCAGGGTCAGCACGTCCGGCAGGCGCCGGGCCCGCCAGTCGACGGCCGCCAGCAGGACCGCGACCGGTGCCGCCGCCAGCCAGACCGCGAGTTCCGGCCGTGGCCCGGTGGCCGCCGCCAGGGCCGCGCAGACCAGTGCGGTGACCGTCGCCGTCGGCAGCGCCCCGGGCCCGTACCTCCCGCACTCGGCGCAGCGCCCCGGGCCCAGCCAGCCCCGCGCCGGCCCGGTGATCGGATGCCCACCGGGGCAGACCGAGCGCCAGTCCTCCTCGGGTGCGACGGCCATCCGGTGGGCGGGCCGCGGTATCAGCAGGCCGGCCGCGGCCCCGTAGGCGGCGGCGAGAGCGATCAGCATCGGTGCCACCCGTCGACCCTAGAGGGAGACGCCCGCTCGGGGGGTGTCGTGGCGGGCGGGAGCTGGTAGAACGCTGGGCATGGCGCGTTGGGAGAACGGTCCGGGGGTGCTGTGCGGCGCGGACGCCGCCGTTCCGGTGGAGATCGCGGCGTCCTATCGGGCCCGCACCCGCGGTCTGCTGGGCCGCGACGGCATCGAGGGGGCGCTGCTGCTGACCCCGGCGAGCGGGGTGCACACCTTCCGGATGCGGTTCGCGATCGACGTCGCCTATCTGCGGCGGGACTTGACCGTGCTGGCCGTGCGGACCATGCGCCCCGGCCGGCTCGGCCTGCCCCGCCTGCGCGCCCGGCACGTGCTGGAGGCGGAGGCGGGGGCGATGGCGGGGTGGGGCCTGCGCCCGGGCCTGCGGCTCACTGTGGAGCCGGCCGGCCCGGTCCGGTGACGGCGGCGCCGCACCTCCGGCCGGGCGTCGGCGAACCCGCCGTCACTCCTGCCAGTCGGCCACCAGGGCCAGCAGTCCGGGGAACCGGGCCTCCACATCGTCGATCCTGACGTGGCTGCGCCGCTCCAGCCCGTACTGCCGCTGCCGGATCAGCCCGGCCTCCCGCAGGGTCCGGAAGTGGTGGGTGAGCGAGGACTTGGGGCGGTCGAGGCCGAACCAGCCGCAGGTGTGGTCGAAGGCCTCCGACTCCAGCAGCAGGGTGCGCACGATCCGCATCCGCAGCGGATCACTCAGCGCGCCCATGACGACCTCCAGTCGCAGGGCGTCCCGCTCGGGCTCCGGCAGCGGCTCGGGCGCGTCGGCCGGTACCGGCCGCCGGAGTGCGGCGACGTCCAGCGGTGGTGCGCCGGCCCGGCCTGCCCCGTCGGACCGTGGCCCGGTCCGTGCCGCTGTCGTGGACGAGGTCCCTGCGCTCATCCCGGTGCTCCTCCCGTTCGGCGATCCCACTCCTAGTACGACTTGCATCGTACTGCAATTGCCTGTACGAATCTTCTCGTACCGCTTGTACGAATCATCTCGTACTGGCTGGATGAGGAGGGGACCCCCATGCCCGAGACCCGTACCGCGCCCGTGCCCGGAACCCGTGTGCCACACCCGACCGAGGCCCGTGCGGTGCCGGCGGCCCGACCCGCGCCCCGGTCGGCGGCGCACCGACCCGCCGACCGGAGCGGGCCGCCGCCGACCCGGGAGATCTGGTTCGCCGCCTGGCCGGTGGTCGCCCTCTTCGTGCTGTCGAACGCGGCGATGCCGCTGTACGCCGTCTGGCAGCGCCAACTCGCCTTCAGCTCGGGCACCCTGACGCTGATCTATGCGGCCTACGTGGTCGGGTTGCTCGGCGCGCTGCCGGTGGCCGGGGTGGCCTCGGACCGCCTCGGCCGGAAGCCGGTACTGGTCCCGGCGCTGCTCCTGGGCATCGTCGCCTGCCTCGTCTACGCCACCGCGCCCTCGGTCACCGCCCTGGTCGTCGCCCGCCTGCTGACCGGTGTGGCCACCGGCGCCGCGGTATCGGCCGGTATGGCGGCGGTGACGGACGTCGCCGCCGGACGGCGGATCGGCCCGCTGCTGGCGTCCACCGGGATGGTCCTGGGGGCCGGGATCGGCCCGCTGCTGGCCGGGGTGCTGTCCCAGACCGTGCCCGGACCGACCGTGACCGTCTTCGTCGTGGAAGCCGCCCTGCTGGTCACGGCGTTGGCGGTGGTGGTCAGGATGCCGCTGCCCCGACGGGAACGTGGCACCGGTGACACCGGATCCGGCCCCTGGGTGCGGCTGCCGGCCGTCCCCCGGGCCAACCGGCGCCATCTCGCCCTCGGGCTGGCCGCGTTCGCCCCGGGCATCAGCGCCACGGCCTTCGTACTGTCGCTCGGGCCGTCGCTGCTGGCCGGTCTGCTCGGCACCGCCAACCGGGCGCTGGCGGGCGGGATGGCGCTGGCGATGTTCCTGTCGGCCACCGGTGTGCAGTTCGCGCTGCGGCGGATGCCCGTCCGCACCGTCCTGCTGACCTCCGGCGCGGCCACCGTCGCCGGCACCCTGACCCTGGTCGTCGCCGTCCACACCGTCACGCTCGCCCCGCTGGTCGCCGCGGTGCTGCTGGCCGGCGCGGGGCAGGGCGCCGGCCAGTTGGGCGGGCTCACGCTGCTCAGCCGCGAGGTTCCGGCCACCCGCCGTGCGGAGGCCAACGCGGCCCTGAACGCCGGGGGTTACCTCCTCGCCGGTGCCCTCCCGGTCGCCGACGGCTACCTCAGCGATGCCATCGGCCTGCCGGCGGCGGCCACCACCTTCGGTCTCGCGGTCGCCGCCCTCGCCGCGGCCGGCGCGGCACTGGTGGCGCTGCGGGGCGGGGAGCCGTCCGGCACCCCGGACGCGCGGTAGCGGCCCTCCGGACCCGCGGTACGGGGCTGCTCCCCGGACACCGGCGCCGCGGCCCGCCCAACACCACGGGGGACGGACCTCAGAACGCCGACAACGCCGCGTCCGCCACACCCTCCAGCGCCGCGCGGTCGACACCGGCGCGCGCCGAGACGCGCAGCCCGCACACCGTGGCGATGACGAGGTGCGCGAGGGTGTGGGAGTCCTTGTCCGGTGTGACGTCGCCGGCGCGCTGACCGGACTCGATCACGGCGCGGATCGCCTCCAGCCGTACGCCGTAGTCCCGCTCCAACGAGGCCGCCACCGAGGGGTCGTGGGCCGACACCTCGACGCAGGTGTTGACGACCAGACAGCCGCGGCCGTCCGCGCCGCCGCCGAACTCCTCGTCGACGACCCGCTGGAACAGCGCACGGATCTTCTGCCGCGCCGGCAGCGCACCCTCCAGCAGCTCGGCGAGCTCGCCGTTCCTGCGCTCCATGTAGCGGGCCAGCGCCCGCTCGAAGAGGTCGTGCTTGCTCTTGAAGGTGTTGTAGATGCTGCTGCGCCCCAGGCCCGTGGCGTCACAGAGGTCCTGGGTGGAGGTGGCTTCGTAGCCGGCGACCCAGAACGCCTCCATCGCGGCGTCGACCGCTCGCCCCTCGTCGAACTTCCGTGGCCGTGCCATGGCAGCCACGCTAGCACTTATTGGATCAAACGGTCCAATATGACATTGGACCCTGTGCGCACTCCCACCGGCCCAGCACCTGCGGCCGCTCGCCGTCGTCATCGACGTCGTGGTCACCGTCGTCGCGCTGTCCGTCGTCTCGGCGCTCATCGATGGCCCCGCGACCCGGCGGCGCACCGGAAGCCGCCCCGCGCTCCGACCCGTCGGGCTACGACGTGCGGGGGAAGCTGACCTCGACCCGGCGGTTCTTCTTACGGCCTTCCTCGGTGCTGTTGTCGGCGATCGGGTACTGCTCCCCGTAGCCGCGGATCTGGAAGCCCACGGACGAGCCGAGGTCCTTGGCCAGCTCCTGTTGGACGGCGTTGGCGCGCTGCTTGGACAGGACCAGCCCGTGGCTCGCCGACCCCAGGTTGTCGGTGAAGCCGAACACCCGCAGGCTGGTGGCGTTCTGCTTCCTGACCTCCGTGGCGATGGTGGAGATCCGGGACAGTGCGTCCGGCGTCAGCTTGGCGCTGTCCTTGCCGAAGAGCACCTCGGCCTGGAGCGAGAAGGTCACGTTGTCGTTGGTGTCCTGGCGCCGCTCCGACCCGTCGTCGGTCTCGACGATCGACTTGATGTTCAGCACCTTGGACGGGGCGAGCTTGGCGCCCTGGACCATCCGCAGATCGGGGTCGTTGGGATCGATCCTGACCGGGGGGTTGGAGTCCTCGGTCACGCCGGGCGGGTCGGCGTGCGCGGTGGGCACCGTCAGCGCCACGGCCAGCAGCAGGGCGACGGCGGCGGTGACGGCCGTGCGGGGCGCGCGCGGGGTGCGGGGGATCTGGGTCGCGGTCATCGAACGCCCCGCTCAGTCCGTGATCTGCACGCTGGCCGGCGGCATGGTGGGCAGCTGGAAGTCCACCTCGGTCACCTTGGCCGGTGGCGCCGGGAACTGCGCGAATATCGGCCGGCTGGCGCCCGGCATCAGACCGCTGAGCCCGGTCGTACAGAGGCATTCGCCGTTGGTGTCGCGCAGCACCAGGTACCGCTTCTTGCCCGCCTTGTCGATGAGGGTGGCCCCGGAGATCGACGAACGGGAGCGCAGTTCGGTCTCGTTGGAACGCCAGTTGATGGCGTTGAAGGGGCGGGTGCCGTGGTTGGTCACGGTGCCGTTGACGGTGACGAAGCCGCCGGAGTCGCGGACGACCGAGTTCAGGGTGACCACGATGTCATCGGGGCCCTTCATCTCGGCGATCACCTTGCTGGAGTCGGCCGCCGGGGCGCCGGCGCCGTCGTCCTTGGGGGCGGTACTGCGAGCCGGCGGCTTGGAGCCCTTCGCCTGCGCACCGCCGTCACCACCGCTCCCGCAGCCGGCCACGACGAGAGCCAGGCCGACAGCGCTCGCCATGGCGACCACTCCCCTGGCGGCCTTCGTGGTGCGCCGAATGCTCATGGATGCGATTCCTTCGATCGTCGTGTGCTCGGTGGTCGGTGGTGGTCGGGGCCGGTAGGCGGCCGGTCAGTGGGCGAGGCGTACGGAGAACAGGTCGGAGGCGTCGGGGAGGTGCTGGAGGTGGTCGGGGTCGAGCGTGACGACCTTGCCGTCGCAGGTGAGCCTGACGGGGCCGGGCCCGGGGGCGTCCTTGCCCGTGCCGCCCGTGCCGCCCGTGCCGCCCTTGCCGCCGGTGCCGCCCGGCCCGCCTGCACCACCGGCGCCGCCCGTGCCGCCGTGGTCGCCCGGACCGCTCCCGCCGTCCCCGGCGGGAGCGAGGGTGCAGCGCGGGCCGACGACGGACTTCGCCTCGGCCGACGCACGGGTGCTTCCGGTCATCGGGATGACCGAACGGCCCACGGTGTGCCGGGTCTTGACGGTGACCGCGAACGAGGTGGGCCAGGAGTCCGGGGTGCAGGAGGAGACCTCGGCGTCGTTGCGGCCGGCGAACCAGTCGGCGCTCGTGCAGGCCGTCCCGGACGGGGCGCCGCGCCCGTTCAACAGGTCCTCCCAGCCGGCCGGGTCGCTCTCGTACCGTCCGTCGCGCAGACCGTCGAGCACTCCCTTGGTCAGCAGATCGCGGTACTTCTGGCCGGCGGCGAGCGCGGCCGCGTCGGCGGCGGTCTGCGCGCCGTTGCGGGTGGCCGCCGCCTGCCCCACGGCGAAGAACGCGAGGGCGAGGAAGAGCAGGCCCCCGACCACAACGATGTAGAGCGGAAAGGCCTGTCCGGCGTCGCGCCTGCTGCGGCGCGTGGTGGTGGCCGACACGGCGCTGGCTACGGCGGGACCTAGATCCCGACGACGTCGGAGATCTTGTTGGCGATGGCGTTGGCGATCTGGCTGCCGAAGTCCGTCGTCGACAGGACCAGGACGATGGCCACGACCACCGCGATGATGCCGAGGTACTCGATCGAGGTCTGTCCCCGGTCGTTCCCCAAAATCCGCTTCGCCATCGTCTTCCCCTCCATGGGCCGCCGTACCGCTCTGGTCCGGCTGGTCTGTCCCCGTGGTGTCGGCGCGGTCGGCCGCGCTCGCGACACCAGAAACGTACGCCGGAACAGGGTTCCCGGAACAGGGCTTCCGAACCCCCTCCTCTTTCGGGGACACGGACGGATGGCGCAACGGCGCGTTTCGGCCACTCGGTCGCACGCTGTCCACCCCCGCTCCCCCTCCGGGACGATGCCCCGCTCCGATGCCCATGCGGACCGGCGGGTCGTCCCGCACTGTAGTGCGCGCGCGACCGTCGGCCCACACACTGTGACACAACTCGTTGCGGCTGCGAAGGTGTTGACGAGAAGCGAACGGTGGAACGTCGGCATCCGGCCGGGACGGCGGCCGAGGCGGGCCCCGACCGCGGACCGGACCGTTTGCGGGTGCGGGGCGTCAGCGCCCCATCAGGGAGCCGAAGTTGGTCCCCGAGCCCAGGAAGAAACCGGCGATGAGCAGGATCATCGTGGCCGGGACCATGAACGTGGTGACGACCATGGTCGCCTTGGGGACCGCGCGGGCGGCCCGCCGACGGGCGTTCTGGGCGTCCGTGCGGCGCATGTCGTTGGCGATCTGGATCAGGGTCTCGACGATCGGGGAGCCGAGTTCCTCGCCCTGCTGGAGGGCGGTGACGAACTGGGCCACCTGTTCCGAGTCGTTGCGTTTGCGCAGTTCGTCGAAGGCGGCGCGGCGGCTGACACCCATGTCCATCTGCCGGAGGGTGATGCGGAGTTCATCGGCCCAGGGGCCCTCGTACTTCTCGGCGACACGGTCGAGTGCCTGGCGGAAGCTGAGGCCGGCGCTGACCACGACGGCCAGCACGTCCAGAAAGTCCGGAAGGGTGCGCTCGATGGTGTCCTTGCGCTGACGGATCGCGGCCCAGATGCCGACCTCGGTCCAGAAGAGGCCGAAGAGCACCATCAGGACGCCGAGAACCGGCTGGCCGCGCAGGAACATCACCAGCGCGCCGAAGAAGCCGAGGGCGCCGTAGACGGCGCGGCGGGCGGCGTAGCGGTCGACGGTCAGCCCGCCCGGGTTGCCGGCGAGGTCGATGCGGCGACGGATGCGGGCGGTCCGCTTCTCGCCCATGAGGCGGAGGACGAGCGGGGCGTAGCGCATCCCGGCCCGGTCCACCGCCGACCCGACGGCCGTCGTCCGGGTCGAGCCGACCTCCAACGACAGCGCCAGGTCGGGCGGCAGCCGGGCCTCGCGGCGGTAGAGGGCGATACCGCAGCAGATGCCGCCGACCGAGAGGGCGAAGACCGCGGCCAGCAGAATTCCGATTCCCATTCCCACCATTCCCGTTGCCGTTCCGCCGTCCGTTCCGATCCCGTTGCCCGTTCCGCCGCCCGTTCCGGTCACACGTCGATCTTGGACAGGCGGCGGATGAAGAAGAAGCCGAGGCCGTAGAGGGCGAAGGCCACCACCACCGCGAGCTGACCGAGGAAGGAGGAGGTCATCCGGTCGATGGCACCGGGCGCGATCCGGTTCATCAGCAGCAGGGTGCCGATGCCGAGCAGGGGGACGACGTAGGCGGTGACGACGACCTGGGAGAGCTGGGTGCGGACCTCGCGGCGGGTCTCCTTGCGCTCCTCCAGGGTCTTGGTGAGGTTGCGCAGCGAGCCGACGACGGTGCCGCCGGCGCGGTTGGCGAGCACCAACGTGGTGACCAGGACGACGAGTTCGCGGGAGGGCAGGCGTTCGGCCAGCTCGCCGAGGGCCTCGTCGATGGAGTGGCCGACCGCGAGCTTGTCGGAGACCTTGGCCAGCTCCTCGCCCGCCGGGGCCTCCAGCTCCTCGGCCGCCATGCCCAGGGCGGTGCGCAGGGCCAGGCCGGCCTGGGTGGCGTTGGCGAGGATCCGGGAGAGTTCGGGGAGCTGGTTGATGAACTTCTCGATGCGCTTCTGACGCTGCCAGTTGAGGAAGGCGAACGCCGCCCAGACGGCGACCAGCGCGGCGATCGGGCCGAAGAACGGGGCGAGGGTGGCCTGGGCGACCAGCCACAGCGCGAGGACCGTGCCGAGCATGGCGACGAAGAACTCGCCCGGGGTGACGTCCAGTCCGGTGGCGGCCAGCCGCAGTTCGAGGCGGCGGCCGAAGCGGGTGCCGCGCAGCGTGCGGTCGACGGAGGGGAAGCGGCGGCGCCGTCCCACCACCGGCAGCCCGTGCTCGTCGGCGAGCCGGTCGACGATGGCCTGGCGCTGGGCCCGCCCGGCGGCGTAGCTGCGGGCGCCGGCGATGGCGAGCACCCCGCACAGCAGCGTGGCCCCGACGGTGAGCAGGGCGAGGTGGTTCCCGCCGGTCATGACGTGGCCTTCCGGGTGGCGAGTTGGTCGTCGGTGGCCGCCACCCCGAACGCGGGCGGGGTGGGCTCGCTCGCCATGACGAGGCGTTCGGCCACCCGGCGGGGCAGCGGGAAGTAGCGGAAGGCGCCGTGCACGATGCGGTCGGCGCCCATCGGGCGGGCCTCGAAGCGGCAGACCGTCGCGATCCGGTAGTCCTCGTGACCGCGCGAGTCGAGGATGGCGATCTCGCTGATCCGGCGGGAGCCGTCGGCGTGCCGAGTGAGCTGCACGATGCAGTCGACGGCGCTGTTGATCTGGTCCCGCAGCGCCTCGAAGGGGATCTTCACATCCGACATGGAGGCCAGCGTCTGGAGCCGCATCAGGGCGTCCTCGGCGCTGTTGGCGTGGACGGTGGCCAGCGAGCCGTCGTGGCCGGTGGACATCGCCTGGAGCATGTCGAGCGTCTCCCCGCCGCGCACCTCGCCGACGATGATGCGGTCGGGGCGCATGCGCAGGGAGTTGCGGACCAGGTCGCGGATGGTGATCCGGCCCTTGCCCTCCACGTTGGGCGGCCGGGCCTCCAGCCGGATGACGTGGGACTGCTGGAGCTGGAGCTCGGCGGCGTCCTCGACCGTGATGATCCGCTCCCCGTCCGGGATCAGGCCGGAGAGCGCGTTGAGGAGGGTGGTCTTGCCGGCGCCGGTGGCCCCGGAGACCACGACGTTGAACTTGGCGCGCACCAGCCCGGCCAGCAGCATCAGCATCTGCTCGTCGAGGGTGCCCATGCCGATCAGCTCGGCGAGGGTGTAGGCGCGCGGGAAGCGGCGGATGGTGAGGGTGGCGCCGTTCAGGGCGAGCGGCGGGATGATGACGTTGACCCGCTCACCGGACGGCAGCCGGGCGTCGACCATCGGATTCGACTCGTCCACCCGGCGGTTGACGGTGGAGACGATCCGTTCGATGGTCTGCATCAGCTGCTCGTGCGAGGCGAAGCGGACGGGCACCAGCTCGACCCGGCCGGCGCGCTCGACGTACACCTGGTCGGGGCCGTTGACCATGATCTCGGTGATCGAGGCGTCCTCCAGCAGCGGTTCCAGCACACCGAGGCCGAGCGCCTCGTCCACCACCCGGCGGATGAGCTGGGCGCGTTCGGCCGTGGACAGGACCGGGCCCTCACGGCTGATGATGTGGCCCAGCACCCGCTCCAGCCGCGAGCGGCGCTCGGCCGCGGCGAGCGAGGACATCTCGGCGAGGTCGATCTCCTCCAGCAGCTTGGCGCGGTAGGCCGCGACCATATGGCTGTCGTGGCGCGCCTCACCGGCCGGTTCGGGCGCGACGATCCGGGCTTTCAGGCTCATCGCGGGGGTGCTCCTTCGACGGTGCGCACCGCGGGGCCCAGGGCGTCGGAGGGCGTGGGCGGGCGGGGCATGGTGGCGCTGCGGCTGGCGGAGCCGAAGTCGACGCCGGGGATCAGGGAGGGGATCCGTACCCGGGCCGTCGCGCGGACCGTGTCGCCCCCGCCGCCGACGACGATCGTGGCGCGCTCCGCGACCCAGCCGCTGATCGCCTCCCGGCCGGCGGTCTGCGGGTCGGTCTCGCGGTCGGCCCGGTCCATCGAGGCGGTACGGGCGGCGGCGCGCGCTGCCGTGCCGGCCTGCTGGACCGTGTAGGCGGCCAGGCCGAGCTGGACCACGGCCAACGCGACGACGAGCAGGATCGGCAGGAAGCCGAGGAACTCGATGGACGCCTGGCCGCGGTCGTCACCGCGGCCGCGCCACCGGGCGGGCGGGCGCGGCCCGGATCGCCCGCGCACCGGGGAGGGTCGGCGCAGCCGGGCGGGGGTGCGGGGTCGGGCGGGCGTGCGTACGGGGATCATCCGCGCTCCTCCTTCGCCGCGCCGGCCGAGCCGGTGACCGTCCAGGGGAAGCTGCCCGCCCCCGGGAACAGCACCGGGACCTTGATCCGGACCGTGGCCTTCCACAGGCCGGCCTCCGTCCCGCAGGACGTCGCGGCGCCGCCCCGCCAGGCGGACGGCAGCTGGTCCTCGGCGGCGGTGCGGCAGGCGCCCGCGCCGCCGCCCTCGGTGGCAGTGGCCGCCCGCGCGCCCCGGTCGGCGGAGTGGGCGGCGAGCGAGTAGGTGTAGCCGACCAGCACGCACTGCCAGAGCAGCACGAGGACCAGCAGGATCAGCGGGAGCAGCCCCAGGAACTCCACGGAGACCTGCCCCCGGTCGTCGCCGCCCAGCGGGCGTCGCACCGCTCAGCCCTCCTCGTACGGGCCGGCCGGATCGAACGCCCCCGGTCCGCCGGTCGCCGTGGCGGGGCCCCGCCGGGCACCGAAGCGGACGCCGGTCCCGGAGGCCGGCCCCGGTGCCGCGCCCGGCCCCGTCCCGGTACCGGGAGCCGCGCCCGCGGTGAGGGCCTTGCGCTTGCGCCCGGTCAGGGACGGCCGCGCCCGGTGGCTGCCCCGGCCCTGCCGCACGGCCGGCGACTCGACCAGGCCGAGCTCGCCGGCCAGCGCCCACAGCGCCTGTTTGACCGTCGACCGGCCGTCCAGGTCCTGCATCCGGCCCGCGTCGACGCAGGGCTGCAACTCCTTGAAGGCGGCCGGCACATGGGTCCGGGCCACCTGGGTGCCGGTGGCCTTGGCGACCAGCGGGGGCTGGATCTCGGTGTTGCGGGTGAGCCGGTTGACGACCGTGGTGGTGTCCTCCGCCTTGCGGATCTGGAGCCGGTCCCACAGCCGCACCTGCCGCTTGGCGGCCCGTACGGACACCACGTCCGGGGTGGTCACCAGCAGGGCGACGTCGGCGAGTTCCACGGCCGCGGCGTTCGCGGACTGCATCTGGGAGCCGCAGTCGACCAGCACCACCTCGTAGCGGGAGCGCAGCGCGCCGATGATCTGGCGGGCCGCCCGGTCGTCCACCTCCTCGCCGCGCTCGCCCTCCTCCGGCGCGAGCAGCAGCCCGAGGCCGGTGTGGTGGTCGTGCACCGCGTCCTGCAACACCCGTACGGAGATGTCCTGGATGCCGGCGAGGTCGACGACCGAGCGGCGGAACTGGACGTCGAGGTAGGAGGCGACGTCGCCGGACTGGAGGTCCAGGTCCACCAGTGCCACGCTCCGGCCCGCGGCGCGGGCGGCCAGCGCCAGGTGGACCGCGGCGACGGTGGTGCCGACTCCGCCCTTGGCGCCGGTCACGGTCACCAGCGTGCCGCTCGGACCGGGCGGCGCGTCCGAGGCGCCCCCCAGGTGGACCCGTACGCCCGCCGCCCACTGGGCGGCGGCCTGCACCCGGGCGGCCAACTCGTCGTACACCAGGGGCAGTCCGACGATGCCGCGGGCGCCGGCGTCCATCGCGGCGGAGAACAGCGCGGGCCCGGCGTCGGTCGTGATCAGCACCACGCCGACCGCGGGGAAGCGCAGCGCCACCTCGCGGATCAGCTCCAGCGCGGGCGTCGGGCCGATCCGCTCGTGGACCAGGACGACCTCGGGGAGCGCCTCGACGGCATACGACGCGCCGGCGGCGGGCGGGGCGGGCGCCGGGTGGCCCGGAGGGGCGCCGGCTCCCTGGGCGGCGGCGGCCAGCGCGTCGAGCAGCGCGGTGGAGTCGGCCACCACGGGCGCCGGTTCGGCGTCCGGGAGCTGGTTGAGCAGGGAGGTCACCGCGCGCGCGGCGTCCGGGTCGCCGATCGCCGGGAGGATGCGGATGGTCACCTGGGCCTCCGGGTCACTTGTCGCCGTCGAGGGTGTAGGTGCGCTGGCCGGGCGGGATGGTGGCCTCGCTGCCGGGGGCGAGCAGGGCGAGCCGCACGTGGGAGGCGAAGGACTCGGCGTAGGCGACCCGTTGGGCGTCCTGGGTGTTCAGCGCGAAGGTGATCGGGACCGCCTCGCCGGCCTGCCGTCCGGTGGTGGTGTCCCCGGGGTCCTTGGCCTCCAGGGGCCTCAGCCTGCCGACGTCGATGACCTGGGCGCCGGCGACGATGACCTTGGAGACCGGCTTGTCCTCGGCGCGCTTGCCCTCGAACGTGGCGTAGATGTTCACCCGGGCACCCGGGTTGATCTTGCCGGCCACACCGGTGGCGGCGTCGATCATGATGGCGATCTCCTGCTGTCCGGCCTTGAGAGCCGGCCGGTCGACGATCATGTCGTCCTGGAGCAGCGACCCCTTCTTCAACGGGGTCACCGCGATCTTGCCGTTGACCTGGTCCAGGTCGGTCACGGCGGTGGGCGGCAGCCAGCGCTGCGGCATCATCACCCTTTCGAACTGCCCCGGATCCAGCGCTTTATAGGCGGCGACGTCCGTCTTGAGCCGGTAGGCGGTCTTCTCGGGTCCGACCTTGGACTCGACGTTCTTGATCACCGACAGCACGCCGACGAACGCGCCGACCGCACAGAGGACCGACAGGAGCAGCAGGATCACTCCGCGGCGCTGGCGTGAGTTCATGGGGGAGGAACCTCGATCGGGACGGGGGACGGGGCGGGGCGGCCGGCGGGGGGGGCAGGCGTTCGGGGACGGTTCTCAGCGCACGCGGGCCACCGTGCGCGGCACACCGGGAGCGTCCGGCTCACCGGCGAAGTCGGGGTGGCCGGGCAGGTCCCAGCGGCCGGGGACGCGGGGCGCGTCCGCCGCATAGGGGTTGCCCGGTACGGGGCAGCCGGTCCCGTACCGGGTCCCCAGGGCGCCCGGACCGGAGCCGGGCGCGAGGGCCGGTCCGCGGACGTCCACCTGCCCCGGGGTGCCGCGGTCGACGGTGCCGCCGCCGCGCACGCCGTTCACCCCGGCGGCACCGGCAACACCCGTCGCGCCCGGGGCTCCCGGCACGCCCGACGGTGCCACCGGCGCCAGCCCCCGCTCGGCCCACGGCCCGGACGGCGGCGGCCCGGGTGCCGGGGGCGGGGCCGCCGGCGGGGCGGTGGTCGGAAACGCGGGCGGGGCGGTGGGAGCAGGCACGGCCGGGGCGGTGGGAGCAGGCACAGCCGGGGCGGTGGGAGCAGGCACAGCCGGGGCGGTGGGAGCAGGCACAGCCGGGGCGGTGGGAGCAGGCACAGCCGGGGTCGCGGGAGCAGGCACAGCCGGGGTCGCGGGAGCGGGGACAGCCGGGGCGATGGGAGCGGGCACAGCCGGCGTGGCGGGAGCGGGCACGGCCGGGGTCGCGGCGTCCTCCGCCGCCCGCCCCGGCCCTTCTATGGCCGCGGGGCCGCGCGCGGACGCGCCGCCGCCCGTCGCACGGTTGCGCGCCAGCGGTGCCGCGCAGAACGCGCAGCGGTCGCCGAGCACCTCCAGCCCGCACCAGCCGCACTGCTCGCGCCGTACCGACGCCACCAACTGGTAGAGCACGGACAGGTCGGGAATGGCCGCAGCGAATTCGATCAGCTTCTGGGTCCCCCACCACCGTGCGGACTCGGCGGGCAGCCGGGCCTCGTACGCCCCCTGCACCTGCCAGGCCGGTGCCAGCGACCCCGTCACCCACTCCGCGGTGAGCTGGCCCCGGGCGACGGCCAGTTGGGTGGCGAAGCCGGGCGCGCGCAGACCGGCCTGGGTACCGTGCCGGTCCAGGTGCAGCAGCTGCGGCTCGGGGTTGGCCAGCACCGCGAAGTGCGCGCCGGGCAGCCAGGACTTCATGTGGGAGCGCAGATCGACCTCGACCCGGTCCAGGCCGCTGACGCTGCCGAGCAGGGCGCCCGCGTGGATGTAGTGCGCCAGCAGCCGCGCCGCGCTGGCCAGCACGCCGGGGCTGAAGTCGCACAACGACAACTGCCGCAGCTGGCGGGCGAGCAGGGCCACACCCAGCGGTGGCAGGGACATCGGCAGGATCGCGATCCGGTCGCTCTCCAGGACGGCGCGCAGGGTGTGCAGCCGGCGGATGTGTTCGGGCGGGCAGGCGGAGGAGTACAGCACGACAAGATGGCCGTGGTGCTCCAGCACCGCGCTGAGCTCCGTCAGGGCCTCGTCTAGCGGCTGGCGGTGCGGCGCCTGGAGGACGACCGCGGCGGGGGTCTGCCGGTCGGTCGCGGGCAGCGCGAGGTCAGGGCTGGTGACTGCAATCGCGGTCGGCACGTCGCTCCCCCACTCCCTTTGGCCGCCGGGGTTCCCGGGACCGCGGATCGGCACAGCTCTGCGCCATCGGCGCCATACGCTCAGCACTTTATCCAGATTCCCCGCCAATACCCCAGGCTTCAGCCCGGAAGGAAACGGACCCCTGCGGTACCAGCGGGGGAAGCCGAGTTGCCATGAGGACGGATCGCCATGCACGATCAACCACGCCCAGAAGATCACAAGTTGGCGCGGTAGCTCGCGAGTCGTGGCAATGCCCGTGAAACGGGCATTCAAGTATCGCTTCCGCCCCAGCTCGAAGCTGTGCTCCCACTGCGGCGCCCTCGCCACGGAGATGCCCCTGCACGTCCGTACCTGGACGTGCGAAGGCTGTGGCACGACCCACGACCGGGACGTGAACGCGGCCAAGACCCTTCTGGCCGCCGGGCTGGCGGCGTCTGTCTGTGGAGCCGGTTTAAGACCTCAACGGGGTTCCCCGAAGGGGCAGTCGGCGGCGAAGCAGAAACCCTCACAGCGTGAGCCGTGAGATCCCTTCAGCCAAGAGGGGAAAGAGGTCAACCAGAGAGATACGCCCCACCACCAACCAGGTCCCGGGCACGCCGTGCCCGGGACCTGGCGTCCCGTGGGGGGAAGTCACCTACGGAGGAGTGAGGTCACCTACGGGTGGCCGCCGGCTTCGGCAGCGCACACCCCTCCGCGCTCAGGTCCAGCTTGTTGCCGACCCCGAAGCACTTGGGGATCCCGTACGTCTCCTCTGCGTAGTTGATTCCCTGATGCACCGTCACATTGCCGTTCTCGTCGACCTCGCACGGGTTGTTGACGGTGCACTTCTCGCCGTCCTCGTTGCCCGTGTTGTTGATCGCCGTAACCTTGCCGGTGGTGGTGTCGACGACCGGCGAGCCGGACGTGCCACCTATGGTCTTGCACTCGGGGGTGTAGCGGACCGAGTCCTTCCAGGCCCAGTCGCCCTCCTTGAGGGTGGGCACGAACCCGTCGATGTTGCAGGAGTAGATCTTCTTCCAGTAGCCGGAGACCACGCTGATCGCCGCACCCTTGGTCGGGTGCTCGGTGGCCAGCTCCAGCGGCTTGATCCCGTACTTCTGCTCGATCTCCGCGTACGTCGAGCCGGTCTGGTAGATCGAGACGTCGGTGTCGGTCATCGTGGCGTAGGCGACCTTGGTGGCCTTGATCCTGCCCAGCTCCTTGGCCGACTTGTCCAGCAGCGTGAAGCTGCGGCTGGACGGCTGGTCGACGACGACCTCGCCCGCGCCGGGCATACCGCTTTCCAGACAGTGGCCGTTGGACATCACCAGGGCCGGGTCGTTCTCCTGCGAGGTGGGCATCTTCACCACCGAGCCGGAGCAGTTGCTCAGCGCCACGGTGCCGGCGAAGTCCACCGCCTTGGTCTTGTGGTGGGCCTGAGGGTGCGCCGCCCGCTGGGGCGTCGCCTGGGCCGTTCCGACGGTGCCCACCAGGGCTGCGGCTCCCAGCACGGCCGTGGCCAGGGTGCCGACGAGAGGTCGATTCATGTGGGGGTCCTCTCAGATTCCGTACCGAAGGCCCTTCCGGAACCCTCGGCGTTGTCGTGCGCATTGTCAGCGGCACGCCACGCCGGAGCAATCAAATTCCGCAAAAGGATGGCCTGTTGGCGGTTTCCCCTGGTGACCCCGCTCACCACCCCGACCCCGGATCTGGCCGTCGAACGCCTTGACCCGGCCATGCCAATGCCCGAAAACTGACGTCGTCGCTTCGACTCACACCCCCACAGGAGACCGCATGCGACCACGGATACCCGGCGGACGCACCACCGTCCTCGCCGCACTCCTCTCCCTCTCGCTCGCCGCCCCGATCGCCGCCGCCCAGGCACAGGGCGCCCCGCCCCACCGGCCCACCTCCGCGGCGGCGGACACCGAACTCCCCCATCAGTACGAGGTCACCGGCCCCACCACCGCCGCGGCCCGCACCGCCCTCGCGGCGACCGGCGCCAGCATCGACGAGGTGCACGCCCGCGCCGTCGTCGTCACCGCGAGCCGGGCCCAGGCCGCGGCGGCCCGCCAACTCGGTTACGTGCTGCGCAGGTTGCCCGACCCGCCGGCCGCGAAGCCGGCCGCCCCGGGCGCCAAGGTCAAGGACTTCCCGCCGGGCTACACCGGCTACCACACCTACGCCGAGGAGACCAAGGAGATCGACACCCTGGTCGCCAAGTACCCGGCCATCCTCTCCAAGCAGGTCATCGGCACCTCCCACGAGGGCCGCGACATCCTGGCCCTCAAACTCAGCAAGAACGTCACCAAGGACGAGAACGAACCCGAGGTCCTCTTCACCGCCCACCAGCACGCCCGGGAACACCTCACCGTCGAGATGGCGCTCTACCTCCTCAACGAGCTCACCTCGAAGTACGGCTCCGACGACCGGGTCACCAAGCTGCTGGACTCCCGCGAGATCTGGATCGTCCCGGACCTCAACCCGGACGGCGGCGAGTACGACATCTCCAGCGGCAACTTCCGCATGTGGCGCAAGAACCGCCAGCCCAACGCCGGCAGCAACGAGGTCGGCACCGACCTCAACCGCAACTGGGACTTCAAGTGGGGCTGCTGCAACGGCTCCTCGGACGACCCCGGCGACGAGACCTATCGCGGCCCCTCCGCCGCCTCCGCCCCCGAGGTCCAGGTCGTCTCCAAGTTCGTGCGCAGCCGCATCGTCAACGGCACGCAGCAGATCAAGACCGCCATCGACTTCCACACCTACAGCGAGCTCGTCCTATGGCCCTTCGGCTTCACCAACGACGAGACCGGCCCCGGCATGACCCAGGACGAGCACGACACCTTCGCCACCCTCGGCAAGAAGATGGCCGCCAGCAACGGCTACACGCCCGAGCAGTCCAGCGAGCTGTACATCACCGACGGGGCGATCGACGACTGGCTCTGGGGCGACCAGCGGATCTTCGCCTACACCTTTGAGATGTACCCGTCCTCCTCCGGCTCCGGCGGCTTCTACCCGAAGGACTCGGTGATCCCGAAGGAGACCGCACGCAACCGGGACGCGGTGCTGCAACTGGCCGAGATCGCCGACTGCCCCTACCGCGCCATCGGGAAACAGGACCAGTACTGCAAGGGCAAGGGCAAGGGCTGACGCCTCACCCCCTTACACCGAGGGCACCCGGCCCGGAAACCCTTCCGGCGCCGGGCGCCCTCAAGGGACTGCGGGCTGTAGCTGGTCGTGTGCAAGGAACGGCTGCACCCCGGTGCCGTGAGGCCACCTGGCTCCGGGTGCTCTCAACCACCCGGCGGTACTTGCCGGGAACGGCATCAGAGCATCAGCCGAACGCTCCCTCGGGGCCCCCGCTGACCGAAGGCAGCGACTGCCGGACGGGCGTCCGGCAGTCCGTGGCGGCATCGGTGTCCTCCCCGGCTTCCTGGTCCGGCAGGAAGCTCAGGCTGTCGAGGAAGGGCACCAGCAGCTCGCAGTAGTCCGCCCAGTGGTCCGTGCTCGGCGTACTGAACACCACCGTGACCAGCGTCTGCGCCCCGGGCACTGCGTCCGGCGGCACAGGTATGAATGCCTGCAACTGGGCGACGTCGATCGGGATGTCCTCGCCGGATTCGGTGAACTCGGCGGGCAGACGCAGGTCCGGCGATTGCCGGATGACCAGGGTGGCCTGGCCGCAGGGCAGGGCAATGGCGCTGACCTCGGCGCTCGGACCGTGCTCGGCGGCGAGGATCTTGGCCATACCGGCAACGGCGATCTCCGGGTCCCGATAGGACAACGGCTGGAGTCCGATCACCAGGGATCCCATGGACCAGTCGCCATCGAACCGGCCGAAGCAGGAAGCAGCGTAGAGGACTCCGGACTCCGCGAGCATGGCGGAGATCCTCTGGTACTCCACCGTGATGTCGTCGATTCGTTCGTCGGGAAATGCTGCGCCCTGCCCTTGGGTGCGAGCCACGACCTCGGCCCTTGCCTGCTCCAGGTCCAGGCCGGGGGTGGTCCTCTGGAAGAGGGACGAGATCTCGAAGGCGACGTGTACGGCACTCAATGCGTTCACCATTTCTGCTGGCCCGGCGCGGGCGGGGATTGCCTTCGCCGGTTAGCTCGCCGCGTGTACCACGTGAGAGCTACAGCGCCGGCGAAGAATAGGGGCGCGGCAATGGCGGGCAGGAGGTACGAGTCGCCGGACCGGTAGTTGCTGACGGCCGCCACCACTGCACCGATGCCGAAAATCAGCAGGGCCATGATCTGGTTGCGGCGGGCGGGAGGGTCGGGGGCCCGGTGAAGCTCGTTCCGTATCTGCTCCGTCGAGATGTCGGAGGGCGGCGCATTCCAGGCCGCGGGGCCGTAGCCGGTGTTGGCCGGCGGGTACGGGGCGGTTCTGTGCATCACGAGGTACCGGGGCTGATGCCGGTCGGTCTTCCACTGCCGAACGGAGTATCCGTACTGATGGCCCAGCCAAGCCGTCTGTTCCGCCGACAACCCTGTCCCGCTCACTCGTACCTTGACCTCGGGGCGGCCGTCGAAGGAGCGCACAATTTCTTCGTACCGCCGTCTGCGCTGCGCCTTCGTGCCGACCAGGTCGGAATATCCGAGGAAGAGGGCGAAGACCGCTCCGCCCAGTGCGCACAGCGATACGAGAACCCAGCCGGCGGATTCCAACGGAGCCCCTCTCAGCCTGCGGTCTGGTGTGCCGCGGCCGCATCTTTCTCGCTGCCCTTGTTCCAGGCATGCTTGAACGCCAGCCCGAGGCCAACGACCGGTCCCATCGGGCCGCCCAGCAACATCGATCCGCCCATTGTGGCGGCTTCCTCCTTGGTGTCGGGGAGAAAGTACCCGAGTCCCGTCTGGTCCTTTGTCCAGTCCCAGAGCGTCATACCGCTGCTGCCCAGACCCGAGGCCTTTCCGACATCATTGATCTTTTCCCCGATGACGGCTGCTTCGGCGAATTTCTCCACCCGTCCGGCGACCTTCCCCAGACCGAAGGAAACCGCCCCCAAGCCGTCCTCGGTCAGCGTTCTGTCACTGACGACGCCCTCACCACCAGCAGACCGTGCCGCTCCATGCAGACCAAGTGCGACGAGCGAAGTAACGCCGGACACCGGCCCCATCACCAATTCGGCCGGCGGAAAGCAGAAGCCGATCAGGCCCGTGAAGGTACTGATGGCGGCGAAAACATCACCGATGGCGGCAACGGCATTGGCATGGTCTTTGACCCACTGACCGATGTCGCGCCCGAGGTCCTGGATTCCCTTCGCCAGATCCTTCAGGCCGTTCAGCAGACCGTCGAAGAGCCCCGGTTCGTCCGGGGCCTGCTCCGCGGCGTCCGACAGTGCCGCGGCGGCCTTTCCGGCCATCTCCTCATGGTGTGAACGGAGCTGTCCTGCATGGCTGATGATGCTCGCCAGCTGCGAGCGTGCCGCATCCAACTCATGGACGGCCCGTTCGCAGCGCTCGGAGGCCGCTTCGGCTTCGGCATCGGTCATCCCCAGACCGCCGTCGCGGAAGAGCTGTAGATCGGGATTGCTCTCGGCCCGTTCGGCGCGCCCGCGGGCGGCCTTGGCCTCACTCTCGTACGAATGCGCCTTGGTCTGCATCGCGGCCAGGTCCGCATGCCAGCCGTGCAGCGCAAGACGAGCCTTGTCGAAACTCTTGCCGGCAGTGTCCAGCATCTTCGGCAGAGGGCCGCTCCTGGCGCGGAACCCTTCCGCCGCATCACCGGCCCAGCAGGCACCGTCGTGGATGCCGCGCAGGGTATCCGCGGCGCTGGTGAGGTTCTTGTGCGCGCGGTTCAGGTCCTCGACAAGATCGTTGACCGCCTGGAGGACTCCGGGCGCCGGATTGAATTGCAGACCCGAGAAGTTGCCGTTGTCCTCGTACGGGTCTCCGCCGCCGTAACCCCATAACTGTTCAGCGAGCGACACTATTCATTTCCCCCAGTGCGGTCATGCCAAGTCTCGGTCTTGTTCGAACCGTTGCCCTATCCGAAGGGGCTTGCCTGCGCGCTGCCGCCGCTCGCTGTGCTGCCGCTTTGGTGGTGCCCCTTGGCGAACGCCTGCTGGAGCGCGCTGTCGGTCTCGTGGTAAGCGCGCGCGGTGACCTGCAAGCCTTCCCGGATCGCATCGGTGACCGCGGCGATCTGCGAAATGCCGAATTCCCATGCGCTCTTGAAGTCCGCCCCGGCCTCGTCGATCTGGCCGTTGCCGAGGTCGCCGACTGTCGCACTGCGCAGATCGCCACTGGCATACCTCATCGACTCCGTGCAGCGGTCCAGGCGCGTGGACAGCGAGGCTAATTCCTCGACATCAACTGTGAATTCCCCCGAACCGGACACCGGAGCCCTCCCGCCACAAGCCCTCCGTGATCATTAAGCCCATTCACGCTAGCACGGCACCGCTTCCCCTTGCGAACATCTTTACGAAAGATTAATCTCGCGCTGTCACATGGGCTGCCGTTCAAGGCGCGCAGAGCTGACCAAAGCGAAACAGCCCGCCAGACGAACTGGCGAGCTGTCACGAAAGTTCGAGGCTAAAGCAGGTGATCCGCCTTGCCGGCCTTGATGTCGAGGATGAGGGAACGGAGCGCCTCGCGGGTATCGGCCACGTAGGCACCTTCGGCGCCGGCCACGGCGATGTAGGCGTTGCCCTGATCGTCGGTACCTATGCGGAAGCAGTTGTTGCCTTCACCGCAGTAGGGCTCTTCCCAGTTGATGTCCTGCATGGTGGCCTTCCTAGAGTGAGCGGGCGATCGTCCGGATGAAGTCGCGCGACGCCGAAGTCGAGAGGGACGCATCGTCCATCCAGTCCAGGTGGGCGCGGTACTTCGCAAGCTGAGCCTCTGCGTGCGTGAACTCCGGGCCATGGGCGGAATCCAGCTGCACGGTGTCGAGCTGGGGTACGGCGCCGTAGGCATACAGGAGCGCGTGCCCCGCCCCAGGGAACACACCCGCCTCGACCGGGAGTATCCGAATGTCGACGCCGTCGCGGTCCGACGCAGCGCACAGACGTTCCAGCTGGAGCCGCATCACATCGGATCCCCCGAATCGCATACGCAGAGCCGCCTCGTGAACGTACGCAACATACTCGGGCGGCTCGGACCGATCCAAGACGCGCTGGCGCTCCATGCGGTGGGCGACGCGCAACTCAACCTCCAGCCGCGTCGGCGGCGGCAGCACGGCGGCAAAGACGGCCCGCGCGTAGTCCTCGGTCTGGAACAGGCCCGGAACGTGGACGGTCTGCGTCGTACTGATGCGAGCGGCATGCCACTCCAGCTCCGCGATGTCCAGTAGTCCTGCGGCGAGCGTGCCCCGATCCCGCTCCCACCAGCCACGCTCCCCGGGCGCCGCCATGGCGACGAGAGACTCGACGTACTCCTCGTCAGCGCACGCGTAGTTGCAAGCAAGTGTGCGCACACGCTCAGGGGAGATCGGCCTGATGCCGCTCTCCATGTTGGAGACCCGTGTCCGGTCGATGCCCAACAGCCCTGCGGCGTACTCCGTCGTGGCACCGGCAGCCAGACGCATCTTGCGCAGCTCGGCGCCAAGCCGCCGTTGCCGCACCGTTGGCGTGGTTCTGGTCGACATGCAGCCCCTTCATGTGCCGTGGTTGTGGGCCAGTCTGCCTCCGGCATGCCCTCAAGTCCACCAAGCGAAGGGGTATTTACCCCTTCGAACGATGGACAACGTGACCCTCGCCACCTACAGTCAGTAACGCAACGCTTACGCACACCGCAGCCGGAAGCGCATCGCGCGAGCCTGCCCGCAGCCTCCTTCCCTGGGAGGGGCGGGTGCGCGCCAGGGAGACAGGCCACCGGCTGCCGCACCGTCAACCACCCGTGGACAACAGGGAGTTGCCATGTCCGCAGCCGTGACCGTCTGCCCGCACCCCGTGGAGACGCGCACACCCCGCGTACCGGAGAACCTGGCCTACCGCCTCACCCTCCCCGCCGCCCTCGCCAGCCCCTCCGTCGCACGCATCGCCGCTCGTACGATCCTGGAAGCCCACGGCCTCGACGACGTGACCGTCGCGGCCGTCCAGGTGGTCGGTGAACTCGCCGCCTGCGCCTGCCTGTTCACGCCGTCCGACGACGTCTACCTGTCGCTGCGCTATCGCGGCGACGCGCTGCGCATCAGCCTCGACGACGGGCACCCGCGCCATGCGCACCGTCGCCTCGCGGCGGCCTGCGATGCGCGGCGGCGGTCCGTGCTCCTGCTGCTGGCCTGCGTAATGCACGCCTGCGAGGGCGAGTGGGGATTCGGGGCGTCGGCGGCGAACGGGGAGGGGACGCGGATGTGGGCCGTACTGCCGCGCGAAGGGGCACGGGAGTACGTACGTACGCCGCAGCGTTAGAGGACCAGGCTCAGCAGTGCCGCCACTGCGAAGCCGGCGACCGAGAGCACGGACTCCAGGACCGTCCAGGACTTCAGGGTGTCCCGCTCGGAGATCCCGAAGTACTTCGCCACCATCCAGAAGCCCCCGTCGTTCACATGCGAGGCGAAGATCGACCCCGCCGAGATCGCCGTGATGATCAGGGCCAGGTGGGCCTGGGACAGGTTCTGGCCGTCGATGAGGGGGACGACGATTCCCGCGGTCGTCACGATGGCGACCGTTGCCGAGCCCTGGGCCACGCGGAGGACCAGGGAGAGCAGGTAGGCCAGGACGATCACCGGGAGGCCGACGTCGTGGAAGGTGTCGGAGAGGGCGGTGGCCACGCCGCTGCCCTTGAGGACGGCGCCGAAGACGCCGCCGGCACCGACGACCAGGAGGATGTTGCCGACCGGCTTGAGCGACGACGTCGACACCTTCTCCAGGGACGTGCGGGACCAGCCGCGGCGCACGCCCAGCAGGTAGTACGCCATCAGCAGGGCGAGGGTCAGGGCGACGAAAGGGTGGCCGAGGAACTCGATGACCGAGCGGAGGGTGGAGGGGGCCAGTGCGACCGAGGAGAAGGTGGCCAGGAGGATCAGTACCAGCGGCGTGCCGATGACGGTGAGGACGACGGCCAGGCCGACCGGCTGCTCCTGCGGCCGGGCGCCGGCCCCGGACTTCTCGGCCGCCACCGCCGCCCTGGCCTCCTCCGCGGCCTCGACCATGTCCTGCGGTACCGGCACGAAGAGCCGCTTGCCGATCCAGGCCGCGTAGCCCCAGGCGGCGAGCACGGCGGGGAGGCCGCAGACGAGGCCCATGAGGATGACCCAGCCCAGGTCGACGTGGAACAGTCCGGCCGCCGCCACCGGGCCCGGGTGCGGCGGCAGGAAGGCGTGGGTCATGGACAGGCCGGCGAGCAGCGGCATGCAGTAGAGGAGGATCGACCTGCCCGACCTTTTGGCGGCCGCGTAGACGATCGGTGCCAGGACGAAGATGCCCACGTCGAAGAAGACCGGTATGCCGAAGACCAGGCCGGTCAGGCCCATGGCGAGCGGGGCCCGCCGTTCGCCGAAGAGGTGGAGCAGCCGGGCGCTCAACACCTCGGCGCCGCCGGAGACTTCGAGGATCGCGCCGAGCATGGTGCCCAGGCCGATGATGACGGCGACATGGCCGAGGATGCCGCCCATACCGGTCTCGATCAGCGAGACGGCGTCGGACTTCTGGACCGTGCCGAAGAGTTCGGTGACGGAGAGGCCGGCGGCCAGACCGACGGCGAGGGAGACGGCCAGCAGCGCCACGAAGGGCTGGAGGCGGACCTTGATGATGAGGACGAGGAGGAGGGCGATGCCGAGGGCGGCGACCGTCAACAGGCCCGCGGTGCCGGGTATCAGGGCGGGCAGGCCGCCGGTGTGCGGGGGCGTTGCCGGTGTGGGTGCCGCGACGAGAACCATGCGGTGACTCCGTGGTCGGTCCGTGGTCAGGCAGATGCTTCCGAGCAGGGGGGAGCGCGGCGCGGCGCCCCTTCGGTGCGGAGCGCGGCGCCGGGCGGCAGGCGGTGCGGGTGGTGCGGCGTGGTCTGCGGTAAGTGCAAGGGTGCTCAGCCCAGGACGGCGAGGGCGTCGATCTCGATGAGGAGGCCGGCCGGGAGACCGACGTAGACCGTCGTCCGGGCGGCGGGGGCCTGGGTGAGGCCCTGCTCCTCGAAGTAGGCGTTGTAGATCTCGTTCATCTCGGCGAAGTGGTCCACGTCCGTGAGGTAGACGCGGATCATCATCACGTCGTCCCAGGTGGCGCCGCCCTCTTCGAGGACGGACCGGACGTTGGCGAGGGTCTGGAGGGTCTGCTCGCGCAGGGTGGGGCCGGCGGGCGTCGGGGGCCGGCCCGGAGCGGCGGGGAGGAAACCGACCTGACCGGCGACCTGGAGGAGGTTGCCCTTCCTGACGCCGTGGGAGAACGCCGCGGGCGGGGTGGTGTGGGTCTTCGGGGTGAGCGCGATCTTGTCCGTCATTCGGTGTCCTTTGCTGGGGTCTTGCCGGAGTACTCCCGGCTGATGGCGTCGGCGGTGCGGCGTACCAGCGGGAGCAGCTTGAGGAGTTCCTCGGCGCTGACGACGACGGCGGGCGCGGAGACCGACATGGCGGCGACCGCCCGGCCGTCCGCACCGCGGATCGGTGCCGCGACGCAGTTGATGGACTCCTCGTGGCCGCCGAGGTCGGCGGCCCAGCCCTGTTCGCGGACCTTGGCCAACTCGGCGAGGAAGGCCGTGGCGTCGGGCGTCGAACGGGAGGTGTAGCGGGGGTAGTCGAGCCGCTCGGCGAGGGCGCGGCGCTCGGGTTCGGGGAGGTCGGCGAGGAGGAGTTTGGCGACCGCGGCGACGGTGATCGCCACCGGCTTGCCGATCCGGGAGTACATCCGGACCGGGTAGCGGCTCTCGACCTTGTCGATGTAGAGGACCTCGTTCTCCTCGTGGACCGCGAGGTGGACGGTGTGGCCGCACTTCTCGTTGAGCTCGACGAGGTGGGGGTGGGCGATCTCGCGCACGTCGAGGTTCTCCACGGCCTCCTGGGCGAGGGCGAAGAGCCGGGCGCCGAGGCGGTAGCGCTGGTCGGGCTGGCGGTGGACGAGCCCGTGCTCGTGGAGGGTGCGCAGCAGCCGCAGCGCGGTGGACTTGTGGACGCCGAGGCGGTCCGCGACCTGTCCCAGGTCGGCGGGCCCCTCGGCGAGCAGCGGCAGGATGCTCAGCGCCCGGTCGACGGTCTGACTCATGCCGAAACCTCGCTCCGCTCGGCCCTGCCGTCGCCGGGGGCGCGCCTGTCGATGGCTCTCTCGCTTCGCCCGTTCACGGCGTACGTACCTCCTCGTCGGCCCGTCCGTCGGCTGCTGCGGGGTTCGTCCAGCCGGGGCCGAGGTGCAGTGTCCCCCAGGCCGTGTCGTCGAGACCGGCCAGGCAGTCGGCGACGGCCCGGCGCGGTGGTGCGGCGAGGTCGCCGGGAGCGGTGAGGACGGCGGCGGCCCAGAGGTGGCCGTGCCGGATGCGGGTGCGGACGGGCAGGTCGCGGAGGGTGGCGGAGAGGAAGCCGGCGGCGAAGGCGTCACCCGCCCCCACCGCGGCGACGACGTCGACGAGCGGGGCGGGCTCGGCGTGTCGACCGCCGTGGCGGTCGTAGGCGACCGCACCGGCGCCGCCGCGCTTGACGACCAGCGTGCCGGGCTCGGGCAGCGCCGTGCGGACCGGGTCCGGGCCGCCGGTGATCCCCCAGGCCGCCTCCGCCTCGTCCTCGCCGACGAAGACGAGGTCGGCCCGGCGCGCCAGTTCGAGCAGTACCCGGGCGTCGTCGGGGTCGCGCCACAGGCCCGGCCGGTAGTTGACGTCGAAGGAGATCAGGGGGCGGCCGGGGTACCGCGCCGTCAGGTCGCGCATCAGGTCCCGGCAGTCGGCGGACAGCGCGGCCGTGATGCCGGAGAGGTGCAGTATCCGGCCGGAGCGGATCGCGTCGAGGTCCATGGTGGCGGCGGACATGGCGGAGGCGGCGGACCCGGCGCGGTAGTAGGCGACTTCGTGGGCCCCGGTGCCGCGGTCGCCGGCGGTGCGGAAGTAGACGCCGGTGGGCCGCCGGGGGTCGCGCCGGACGTGGGCGACGTCGACGCCGGTGTCGGCGATGGTGGCGAGGAGGTGGTCACCGAAGCCGTCGGCGCCGACCCGGGAGATCCAGCGGGCGGTATGACCGGTGCGGGCGAGGGTGCATGCGACGTTGGATTCGGCGCCGCCGATGGCGCGGTCGAAGGAGGGCACATCGGCGAGCCGCCCGGGGCGGCTGGGCAGGAAGGTGACCATGGACTCGCCGAGACAGACGACGTCGACGGCGGGGACGGGAGCGCCGCCCGGTGCCGGGGGGTCGCCGGCGTTCGAGGACCTGGTCACGATCGGGTGCGCTCCTTCGCTGGGCGGCTGGTCCGGGCCGGTTTCCGCGGGGTGTCCGGGCGCTTCCGCGGCACCGATTTCCGCCGGGTTTCCCACCGTTGACCGTGCGATGGCTCGGATGTTAGACAGCTGTAAGCGATATGCGCAATGACTGTTGCAGAGGATGCAATCCGATCTTTGAGGAGGCCCCATGTCGGGGGAGCGGCTCGCGCAGGGACTCAAGGGACTCGCCGAGGAACGGGTCGATCACCGCTTCAAGGCACTCCCTCCGGACGCCGACGGGCTGACCCTCGGCGAGCTGGCCGCCGAGCGCCGCAACCTCTTCGACGGCGGCTTCCTCACCCCCGTCCTGGCGCTCTCCGCCGAGTCCGTCGAGCACAACCTGGCCCTGATGGAGACGTACGCCACCCGGCACGGCCTCGCCTTCGCCCCGCACGGCAAGACCTCCATGGCCCCGCAGCTCTTCGCCCGCCAGCTGGCGCACGGCGCCTGGGGCATCACCGCCGCCGTCCCCCACCAGGTCCGGGTCTACCGCAGCTACGGCATCCAGCGGATCTTCCTGGCCAACGAGGTGGTGGACGCGGCCGCACTGCGCTGGCTCGCCGGCGAGCTGGCCGACGACCCCGACTTCCGCTTCGTCTGCTACGTCGACTCGCTGCGCGGCATCGAGCTGATGGACATGGCGCTGCGGGCGGCCGGGGCCACCCGCCCGGTGGACGTGGTCGTCGAGCTGGGCGCCGGCGAGGGCGCCCGCACCGGCGTCCGTACGGAGACCGAGTGCCTGGAACTCGCCGATGCCATCGCGGGCGTGGACACCCTCCGCCTGGTGGGCGTCGCGGGCTACGAGGGCGAGGTGCCGGACGCCGACGTGCAGCGGGTGACCGCCTGGCTGCGCCGTCTGGTCGCCGTGGCCGTGGAGTTCGACCGGGAGGGCCGGTTCGCCGACCTCGACCAGATCGTCGTCAGCGCCGGCGGCAGCGCCTGGTTCGACGCGGTCGCCGAGGAGTTCGCCCAGATTCCCGAGCTGTCCGCCCCGGTCCTCAAGCTGCTGCGCTCGGGCGCGTACGTCTCGCACGACAGCGACCACTACCGGCGTCTGACCCCCTTCAACCGTGTCCCGGAGGAGGGCGCCCTGGAGCCCGCCTTCCGGCTGTGGGCGCAGGTCGTCTCCCGCCCCACGACCGAGCAGGCGTTCCTCAACGCGGGCAAGCGCGACGCGCCCTACGACCTGGGTCTGCCGCAGGCGCAGGTCGTACGGTCCGGCCGGGACGGCACCGAGCGGCCGGCCGACGGCATCACCGTCACCGGGCTGTCCGACCAGCACGCCTGGGTCACCACCGAGCGCGCCGGCGACCTGGAGGTCGGCGACTGGGTGGGGCTCGGCCTGTCCCACCCCTGCACGTCGTTCGACAAGTGGCAGCTCATCCCCGTGGTCGAACGGGACGGCACGGTCACGGAGTTCATCCGCACGTTCTTCTAGGAGGCCGGTGGTGGCAGACCTCGTCATCCGTGACGCGGAGGTGGTGGACGGCACCGGTGGGCCCGCCTACCGCGCCGATGTGGTCGTCGACGGCGGGCGGATCGTCTCGCTCGTCAAGGAGGCCGCGGCGGCGGGCCGTCCCCGCCCCGCCGGCCGGCGCACCCTGGACGCCGGGGGCCTGGTCCTCTCCCCCGGCTTCATCGACATGCACGCGCACAGCGACCTGGCGCTGCTGCGCGACCCCGACCACAGCGCCAAGGCCGCGCAGGGCGTGACCCTCGAAGTCCTCGGCCAGGACGGGCTGTCGTACGCGCCGGTCGACGACCGCACGCTCGCCGAGGTGCGCCGCGTGATCACCGGCTGGAACGGAGACGGTGGGGGTACCTCCCGGTCGGGCGAAGGCGGGAGTGGGGGAGACATCGACTTCGACTGGCGGTCGGTCGGCGGCTACCTGGACCGGCTCGACCGCGGCGTCGACGGCCACGGCATCGCGGTCAACGCCGCCTACCTCGTCCCGCAGGGCACGGTCCGGATGCTCGCCGTCGGCTGGGAGGACCGCGCGGCGACCCCCGAAGAGCTGGACCGGATGCGGCAGTTGGTCGCGGAGGGGATGGCGCAGGGCGCGGTCGGGATGTCGTCCGGCCTCACCTACACGCCCGGCATGTACGCCGAGGACGCCGAACTCACCGAACTGTGCCGGGTGGTGGCCGCGTACGACGGCTACTACTGCCCCCACCACCGCTCCTACGGCGCCGGGGCGCTGGAGGCGTACCAGGAGATGATCGCCCTCACCCGTGCGGCCGGCTGTGCCCTGCACCTCGCCCACGCCACCATGAACTTCCGCGTCAACGAGGGTCGCGCGCCGGAACTGCTGTCCCTCCTGGACCGCGCGCTGGCGGCCGGAGCCGACATCAGCCTCGACACCTACCCCTACACCGCCGGCTGCACCACCCTCGTGGCGATGCTGCCGAGCTGGGCGAGCGAGGGCGGCCCGGAGGCGGTCCTCAGGCGGCTCGCCGACGAGAAGACCGCCGGGCGCATCCGCCACGCCCTGGAGGTCGAGGGCGCCGACGGCTGCCACGGCGTGCCCGTCGACTGGGACACCATCGAGATCTCGGGCGTGACGGACCCGGCGCTGGCCGACTTCGTCGGCCGTACCGTCCAGGAGTCCGCGGCCCTGCGCGGCGAGGCCCCCTGGGACACCGCCCGCCGCCTGCTGCTCGACGACCGCCTCGGGTCGACGATCCTCCAGCACGTCGGCCACGAGGAGAACGTGCGGGCCATCATGCGGCACCGGGTCCACACCGGCGGCTCGGACGGCATCCTCCAGGGCACCAAGCCGCATCCGCGGGCGTACGGCACCTTTCCGCACTACCTCGGGCGGTACGTCCGGGAGTTGGGCGTGCTCTCCCTGGAGGAGTGCATCGCCCACCTCACCTCGCGCCCGGCGGCCCGGCTGCGCCTGCCGGACCGGGGCCTGGTCCGCGAGGGGTACCGCGCCGACCTGGTCCTCTTCGACCCCGCGACGGTCGCCGCGGGCGCCACGTACGCCAACCCGCGCACCCTTCCGACCGGCATCCCGCACGTCCTGATCGACGGCCGCTTCGTGATCGAGGACGGCCGGCGCACGGACGTCCTGGCGGGGCGGGCGGTGCGGCGGACGGGCCGGCAGGCGGCTTCCCGCTAGGGCAGCAGCTCCCAGGGATGATGGCCCACCCCGGGCTCGGCGCGCTGCGAGGGCGGGGCCTGGGGTGGTGCCGAGAAGCGTTCCCGGGCCTGGTCCCGTACCGCGGCCACCACGAGGTCGTGCAGTTCCTGCTCGTTGTTGGTGAGCGAGGCGCCCAGAGCGGCCGCCCGCTCCTCTCGTTCGGTGGTCCGTCGGATGGTGAAGAAGACCGCCGGTCCGGTGTAGCTCCCGTCCTCCTTGAGCTGCTCCAGCATCCGGAAGCCCTCGGCGTGCCGCGAGCCCCGGCTGATGTCGGAGATCAGCAGGTCGGGGGTGCGGTGGCGGAGGTCCTGGGCGGCCTCGGCGGTCCCGGACGCATGCGTCACCGCCACCCCTAGCCCCTCCAGCACCTCGCGCACCACGGCCTTGCGCTCCGGCTGGTCGTCGACCCACAGGACGTGGAACGACGGGACCGCGTACGGGCTCCGCGACTGGGGGCCGGGGCCTCCCTGCGGCGTCGGCTGCGGTACGTGCCGCGGCATCGGCTGCTGCGGCACGGCCTGCTGCGGCATCGGCTGCGGCGCAGGCGGCGCTCCGTACCCGCCGCTCCCCAGGGGCTCGTTCCCCGGCCACGCCAGCGGCGGCCCGAATCCCGTGGCGTAACCGTCCACCCGGGCCCCCTGCATCTCCTGCCAGAGCGGTGCCCACTCCTGGGACATCCGGGTCGGCTCCCCGCCGGCGCCCTGCGGGCCCTCGCGCAGCCGCAGCAGCAGCCGGTCCGCGTCCGGAAGGGCGGTCAGCTCGTCCACCAGCGACGTGAAGGCCGGGTTGGACACCAAGTCCAGGAATTCACCGGGCAGTTGGCGTTCGAGTGTGGCCAGCACCGCCTCACCGCCGGCCTCCGACCGCTCCGGCAGCACCAGGTCGTACTGTGCGAGGAAGTCCCGCACCGCCGTCAGCTGCTCGGGAGAGGGCCCGGCCCCGACGGACAGCAGCGTCCGCCGCGCCCCGCGGTATCGGCGGAACTCCTCCACCACATCGCCGTCGACCGTGCCGGAGGGCCCGGTCATCATCCGGTAGAAGTCGGGGTAGAAGTACTGCAACAGCAGCGTCCTGATCACCGCGCCGGGGCCGAAGTCGCGCCAGACGGGGTTGAGGGTGGCCTCCAGGACGAAGCCGTTGACCAGGCGTTTGATGCGGCGCGGGTTGCGGTCCGAGCGCTGCGCCAGCAGGTCCACGAGGGCCTCGTCGAGCAGCGGCTCCACACCGGCGGTGCGGGCGCACCAGCGGATGTACTCCCGGACGCCGTGGTGGTCGGCGGCCGGGATCCGGTAGCTCGTCTGGAAGATCTTCTCCAGGAACGCCGAGCCGGCCGGCGACAGGTCGCGCAGCAGTCCGTTGGGCCCCAGCGCCGAGCGGTCGCAGCCGATCACGAACGCCAGCCCGGGGACGTCCAGATAGACCTTCACCGCCTCGCAGACCGCGAGCACCGTCTCCTCCGAGCAACGGTCCAGGTCGTCGATGAAGACCACCAGGAGCCGGCGGGGCCGGAGTTCGGTGGTCTCGGACCACTCCTTGACCAGGTCGCCGATGGCGGCGCGCATCTCGTTGCGGGCCTGGGAGTTGACGGAGAGGCTCTTCCACAACTCGTCGACCAGGCCCGCCAGTCCGAGCGGCCCGGCGACGACGGCGCTCAGCGCCCGTACCGCCCGCAGCAGCGCGCGCCGTTCGGTGACCCGCTGAAGGCCGCGGCGGAGCACCCGCCGGTCGAAGCGCATCAGGACGGACTTGATCAGCCCTTCCAGCGCGTCGGCGCCGGTCGAGGTCCAGGCGTTGTACCAGACCGTGTGCACCTCGGGGGCGTGCGCCAGCTCCGCGTCGACCAGCCGCATCAGGCTGCTCTTGCCCATGCCCCAGCCGGCGTCGACGGCGAGGGTGAAGGGGGTGGAGGCGCGGGAGGCGACCAGCAGCCCGGCGAGCTGGCGGGCGGCCCGGCCGGCGCCGAGCAGATCCGCGCCGGGCTCGGCGACCGGTTCGTCGTTGAGCAACGCGAACGGGCCGTGCGGCGGGGGCGCCGACGGCGGTAAGCCGGTCGGGGCGGGCGGGGGCAGCGGAGCCGAGGTGGGCATGCGCCCGGAGCGTACCGGGGCCGCGCCCCCGCCAGGTGCGGTCCGCGGAATCAGCACCCCGGCCGTCACGGCGCGTGAGGAATCCCACACCGTCCGCTGATCGACGTGGGGAAAAACACCGGGCGGCCGCCGAAATGCGGCCGTAAGGTGGCGGACATGCAGGTGATCCAGTCAACGAAGCTCGCCAACGTCTGCTACGAAATCCGTGGCCCGGTGCTTGAGGAGGCCATGCGGCTGGAGGCGGCAGGTCACCGCATCCTCAAGCTCAACACCGGCAACCCGGCGGCGTTCGGCTTCGACTGCCCGCCGGAGATCCTGGAGGACATCCTCCGCACGGTCGGGACGGCGCACGGCTACGGGGACGCCAAGGGCCTGCTCTCCGCCCGCCGCGCGGTGATGCAGCACTACCAGACCATGGGCATCGAGCTCTCCGTCGAGGACATCTACCTGGGCAACGGCGTCTCCGAACTGATCCAGATGTCGATGCAGGCGCTGCTGGACGACGGCGACGAGGTGCTGGTGCCGGCCCCGGACTACCCGCTGTGGACGGCGTCGGTCTCACTGTCCGGCGGTACGGCCGTGCACTACCGCTGCGACGAGCAGGCGGACTGGATGCCGGACCTGGCCGACATCGAGCGGAAGGTCACCGACCGCACCAAGGCCATCGTCGTGATCAACCCCAACAACCCCACGGGCGCGGTGTACGACGACGAGCTGCTGCGGGGCATCGCGGAGATCGCCCGCCGGCACAACCTGATCGTCTGCGCCGACGAGATCTACGACAAGATCCTCTACGACGGCGTCACCCACACCCCGTTCGCCTCGCTCGCCCCCGACCTGCTGACCCTGACGTTCAACGGGCTGTCCAAGGCCTATCGGGTGGCCGGCTACCGCAGCGGCTGGATGGCGGTCTGCGGCCCGAAGGCGCACGCCGCCTCGTACATCGAGGGGCTGACGATCCTCGCCAACATGCGGCTGTGCGCCAACATGCCGGCCCAGCACGCGGTCGCCACGGCCCTCGGCGGCCGGCAGTCGATCAACGACCTGGTGCTGCCCGGCGGCCGGCTGCTGGAGCAGCGGGACGCGGCGTACAAGCTGCTGACCCAGATCCCCGGCGTCAGCTGCGTCAAGCCCAAGGGTGCGCTGTATGCGTTCCCGCGGCTGGACCCCGCGGTCTACAAGATCAAGGACGACCGGCAGATGGTGCTCGACCTGCTGCGCGCCGAGAAGATCATGATCGTGCACGGCACCGGCTTCAACTGGCCGGAGCCGGACCACTTCCGGCTGGTCACACTGCCCGGCGCGGACGACCTGACGGACGCGGTCACCCGGATCGGCTCCTTCCTCGACGGTTACGGACAGTACTGAGACACCGCGATTTCTATACGCACCACAACTTTAGACAGAGTCCAAGCTAGGATGGCCTCCTGGACGTATTTCAGGAGGCCATCCCATGTACGAACCGATCCGCACCAAGTCGGTCCACACCATGGCCGCCACCCCGGAGATCCCGCACCGCTCCCGCGGGGAGGAGCTGGACATCCGGCTCGCCGGACAGCTGACCGCGCTGCTCACCGTCACCGACGAGCTGCACGCCCTCGCGGTGCACTCCGACGCCCCGGAGGCCCGGGAGCTGGACGCCGCCGCCCTGGAGGCCGCGGCCGACCGGATCGCCGAGCAGGTCGCCCGGCTGAGCGGCGGCCACCACCCGCTGCGCGCCGAGCCCACCGACGGCGGCACCCCGGCCCGCGTCGCGGCGTTGCAGCAGCGCGCCCACACCCTCGCGGGGAACGCCCTGGCGGTCGCCACCTCCCGCGCCGACGCCGCGGCGATGGCCCTGGCCGCGGAGCGGATGGAGGCGCACTCGGGGCCGATGCGGGACCTCGCCTCGGCCTGAGCCTCACTCCACCGGCCCAGCCGGGGCGCCGTCGTCCGGCGGCGCCCGCCGCCACCGAGCGCGCCACACGGGCCGGGGCCCCGCACCAGTGGGTACTGGATGCGGGGCCCCGGCCTGCGGTGCGGGTGCGGGAGCGTCAGCCCAGTCGCTGGACCAGCGCGCGGTACTCGTCCCACAGCTCCTTGGGCGTGTGGTCGCCGAAGGTGTTGAGGTGCTCGGGGATCAGCGACGCCTCCTCGCGCCACACGTCCTTGTCGACGGTGAGCAGGAAGTCCAGGTCGGTGTCGGCCAGTTCGAGGCCCGCGGTGTCCAGGGACCCCTTGGCCGGCAGGATGCCGATCGGGCTCTCGACGCCCTCGGCCCGGCCGTCGAGGCGGTCCACGATCCACTTCAGGACGCGGCTGTTCTCACCGAAGCCCGGCCACACGAAGCGGCCGTTGTCGTCCTTGCGGAACCAGTTGACGTAGTAGATCTTCGGCAGCTTGGACTGGTCCTTGTCCTTGGCCACGTCGATCCAGTGGGCCATGTAGTCGCCCATGTTGTAGCCGCAGAACGGCAGCATGGCGAACGGGTCGCGGCGCAGCTCGCCGACCTTGCCCTCGGCCGCGGCGGTCTTCTCGGACGCCACGTTCGCGCCGAGGAAGACGCCGTGGTTCCAGTCGAAGGACTCGGTCACCAGCGGCACCGCGCTGGCGCGGCGGCCGCCGAAGAGGATCGCCGAGATCGGCACGCCCTTGGGGTCCTCCCACTCGGGCGCGATGATCGGGCACTGCGAGGCGGGGACGGTGAAACGGGCGTTGGGGTGGGCGGCCGGGGTCGCCGAGTCCGGCGTCCAGTCGTTGCCCTTCCAGTCGGTCAGGTGGGCCGGCTCGTCCTCCGTCATGCCCTCCCACCACACGTCGCCGTCGTCGGTGAGGGCCACGTTGGTGAAGACGGAGTTGCCCCACAGCGTCTTCATGGCGTTGGCGTTGGTGTGCTCGCCGGTGCCCGGCGCGACGCCGAAGAAGCCGGCCTCGGGGTTGATGGCGTAGAGGCGGCCGTCCTCGCCGAACCGCATCCAGGCGATGTCGTCACCGATGGTCTCGACCGTCCAGCCGGAGATCGTGGGCTCCAGCATGGCCAGGTTCGTCTTGCCGCAGGCGGACGGGAACGCGGCGGCCACGTACTTCGACTCGCCCTGCGGCGGGGTCAGCTTGAGGATCAGCATGTGCTCGGCCAGCCAGCCCTCGTCGCGCGCCATCACGGAGGCGATGCGCAGCGCGTAGCACTTCTTGCCGAGCAGGGCGTTGCCGCCGTAGCCGGAGCCGTAGGACCAGATCTCGCGGGTCTCCGGGAAGTGCGAGATGTACTTGGTGGAGTTGCACGGCCACGGTACGTCAGCCTCGCCCTCGGCGAGCGGGGCGCCGAGGGTGTGGACGGCCTTGACGAAGAAGCCGTCCTCGCCGAGCTCGTCGAGCACCGGCCGCCCCATCCGCGTCATGGTGCGCATCGAGACCGCGACGTAGGCGGAGTCGGTGATCTCCACGCCGATCGCGGAGAGCGAGGAGCCGAGCGGCCCCATGCAGAACGGGACGACGTACATCGTCCGGCCCTTCATCGACCCGCGGAAGATGCCCTGCTCACCGGCGAAGATCTCCCGCATCTCGGCGGGGGCCTTCCAGTGGTTGGTCGGGCCGGCGTCCTCCTCCTTCTCGGAGCAGATGAACGTGCGGTCCTCGACCCGGGCCACGTCGGTGGGGTCGGAGGCGGCGTAGTACGAGTTGGGGCGCTTGATCGGGTCGAGCTTCTTGAACGTTCCCTTGTCGACGAGCTCCTCGCACAGACGCTCGTACTCCGCCTCCGAGCCGTCACACCAGACGACCCGGTCGGGCTGGGTGATCGCTGCGATCTCGTCAACCCAGGCGATGAGGCCCTGGTGCCGAGTCGGAATGGTGGGAGCCGCGTTGTCGCGCGCCACGATCGCTCCTAGATGAGGGTGTGGACGGATTCCTTCCCGTTGTGACGGGAAGATCCGCTTCTTTTGGTTTGTCTGCCCCTTGGGGGCTGCGACCCGGATGCTTCGTGACCGCTCATCCGGTGCCGTCCGCACTCATTTGATCATCCGACCCGGATAGAGTTCTGTCCAGAGGGCGACTTCGTGACCGTCACCACTTCCGGGAGAATCCGTAACTTACGGTCGCGTAGGTAGCATTGCGCCATGACTTCCGCGCCCGACGCCGCCGAGAGCCGCCCCTCCTCCGCGCCGCCCGCGATCGCGGCGGTCACCGCCGCCGCCGCGCCCCTCAAGCCGAAACTCCGTGGCTGGCTGCACGCCGGAATGTTCCCCGCCGTCCTGCTGTCCGGCGTCATCCTCACCGCCCTCGCCGACAGCACCCGCGGCCGGCTGGCCTGCGCCATCTACACGCTGACCGCGTGCCTGCTCTTCGGTGTCAGCGCCCTGTACCACCGCGGCAATTGGAGTCCGCGGATGGACGGCGTGCTGCGCCGCCTCGACCACGCCAACATCTTCCTGATCATCGCCGGCACCTACACGCCGGTGACGGTGCTGCTGGTGCCCGGGTCCCGGGGGCAGGTGCTGCTCTGGGCGATCTGGGCGGCCGCACTGGCGGGCATCGCCTTCCGCGTCTTCTGGGTCGGCGCACCGCGCTGGCTCTACACGCCCTGTTACCTCGCCATGGGCTGGGCCGCCGTCTTCTTCCTCCCCGACTTCCTGCGCACCGGCGGTATCGCCGTCCTCGTCCTGGTCGTCGTCGGCGGCCTGCTCTACAGCGCCGGCGGCGTCATCTACGGCATCAAGCGCCCCAACCCGTCCCCCCGCTGGTTCGGCTTCCACGAGGTCTTCCACTCGCTGACCCTGGCCGCCTTCGTCGTCCACTACGTCGGCATCTCGCTGGTGGCCTACACGCACGCCTGAGAGCGCCGCACCCACCCGCACGACCATGGCCGCGGCCCTGAGGCCGCGGCCATCCGTATGCGCCTGAGGGGGCGCACGGGGCCGCTCGGGCGGGACCGATCGGGCGGGACCGATCGGCGGGAGGCGTGCGGGAAGTCGTGGGGCATCACGCTCCGCGGACCTCACGCTCCGCGGGCGGCCAGCGCCGCGGCGTGGCCGGCACCGTGGCCGTGGCCGGCGCCGTCGCCGTGGCACCGGGATTGGCCGTTCTGGCCACCGGGATGGCCGTCGTGGCCACCGGGATGCCCGTGGCCACCGGGATGCCGCCGTGGCCACCGGCATGACTGATCCCTGACAATGCTGGGCATGGTCTCCGCACGTGCAGCCGCCGCAGCACCGCCCGCACCCACGAAGCCGGGGCTGCGTGAGCGGAAGAAGCTCCAGACCCGGCAGGCGATCCGGCGGGCGGCCCACCGGCTCTTCGAGGAGCACGGGTACGACGCCACGCCCGTCGACCGGATCGCCGAGGCCGCCGAGGTCTCACCGAGCACGGTCTTCCGCTACTTCCCCACCAAGGAAGACATCGTGCTCACGGACGAGTACGACGCCTTGCTGGAGGCCCGGCTGCGGGCCCGGGCCGCGGACGAGCCGGTGGTCGAGTCGATGCGACAGGTCACCCTCGACACGCTGCGCGGGATCGCCGAGGAGGACCGGGCCGCACTCGTCCAGCGGATCCGGCTGATCCGCGAGGTACCCGCCATCCGGGGCCGCACGGCGGAGCGCACCGCTCGCTATGCGGCGCTGATCTGCACCGTGCTCGCCGAACGCACCGGGCGCCCGGCCGACGACCTGGAGCTACGGACCATCAGCGGCGCGATCCTGGCCGCACTCCAGGAGGCGATGCTGAGCTGGGCCCAGCAGGGCCGGACCGCCGACCCGGAGCCGCTGGTCCACCAGGCGATGGACGTACTGGCCCGCGGCCTCACCTTGTGACGGCGAGGCCTCAGGGGGCCTCCGGCCGCCCCTCGCCGGGCCCGACCGCCGGTTCGCCCAGACGGGCCGCCAGCCGCGCCCGCAGGTGCAGCAGCCCCGCGATGCGGGCGTCCAGGTCGGCGAGCCGGCGCCGGGCCACTGCTTCGGCCGCCGAACACCGCCCCGCGCCGGAGTCCTTGGGTATGAGCTCCGGTACGCCGCTGGGCGGCATGGTGTGCAGGAGGTGCGCGAAGGCCCGCACGTCCCCGACCGTCAGCCCCGCCTCGCGCAGTTCGCGCACCGCCCGCAGCCGGCGGACGTCCTCCGCGTCGTACGTGCGGTGTCCGGCGGGTGTCCTGCGGGCCGTCAGCAACCCCTGCTGCTCGTAGTAGCGCAGCGCCCGCGGCGTCATTCCGGCCGCGGCGGCGGCCTCCCCGATGCGCATCGGTGCCCCTTCCTCCCCGTGCCCCCTCACGGCTCGCGGACCTGCCGCAGCGCGCGTTCGACGCCCGCCGCCGCATCCAGCAGGGCCTCGTCCGCACCGTGGCCGCCGATCAGTTGAAGCCCCAGCGGCAGCCCGTCCGCGGCGTGGCCGGCGGGCAGGCTGAGGGACGGCAGGCCGGCGTTGCTCCAGGGGAGGCACATGATCGAGGTGCCGGTGGTGGTGAGGTCGCGGGGCGCCGGACCGGTGGCCGCGGGCGCGATCCACAGGTCGATGCCGGCGGCCGTCGCGTCCGCCGCGAGCCGGGCGCGGAACGCGGTGCGGCGGGCCCGAGCCGCTGTGTAGTCGGCGGTGCGGATCGCCTGCCCCTGCCGGATGGCCGTGGCGGTCTGCTCCCGGTAGCGGTCGCCGAAGCGCGCGAACCAGTCGGCGTGGGCCTGCGCGACCTCGTAGCGGTTCATCGCGAAGAGCTCGTCGACGACCTGCTCGAAGTCGTCCATCACGGGGACCTCGCGGACCTCGTGGCCGGCGGCGCGCAACAGCTCCCGCTGTTCTGCGAAGGCGCGCAGCGCCTCGCCGTCGGCGCGCTCCAGATAGGGGCCGGTCGGGACGCCCAGCACCGGGCGCGCCGGTCCGGCCGGCGGCTCCCGCCACCCGTCGAGGAGCACCGACGCCGCGAGGACCACCCCTGCCACGTCCGTCGCGTAGCACCCGAGGGTGTCGAAGCTGAGGGCGTTCGGGATCACCCCGTCGACGGGTATCCGGCCGTAGGTGGGCTTGAAGCCGACCACGCCGCAGTACGCCGCGGGGCGGATCATCGAGCCGACCGTCTGCGTCCCGATCGCCAGCGGCACCATGCCGGCGGCTACCGCGGCCGCCGAGCCGCTGCTGGAACCCCCGGGCGTATGGGCCGGGTCGTGCGGATTGCGAGTCGGGCCGGGCGCCGTCACCGCGAACTCCGCGGTGACGGTTTTGCCGGCGATCAGCGCCCCGGCGGCGCACAGCCGGTCGACGACGGTGGCCTGTGCACCGCCCAGCGCCTCCGGCGGCAGCGCCGAGCCGGCGCGGGTGGGCAACCCGTCGACGTGCACGATGTCCTTGATGCCGACCGGGACGCCGTAGAGGGCGGGCCGGCGGGCCGGGTCCGACGGGCCGGCCGCCGCCAGCGCTCCGGCCGCCTCCAGGAGCCGGGCGCGCCTGCCCGGCTCGGGCACGAAGGCGTGCACCTGCGGGTCGACGGCGTCGATGCGGTCGCAGGTGCGCCGCGCCGCGGCGACGGGGTCGTCCGCACCACCCCGTAACGCCGCGGCCTCCTGGACCAGGGGTCGCTGTCCGAGCAAGGTCATCACGCCTGAAGGCTACAACCGGCCACTGACAGCGGCCGGTTGACGTCCCCTACCGCCCCTCGCCCGCCGTCCGGTCTCACAACTCCACGACGACGGCGCCCAGATGGCGTCCTTCGGTCAGCTCCCGCAGGGCCCGCGGCGCCTGCTCGATGCCGTGCAGCCGGGCGTGCGGGAAGGTCAGGGTGCCCTCCCGCAGCCCCTGTCCGAACATCCGGTTCCACTCGGGGATCAGGTCCAGGTGGTCGTAGAGGGCGACGCCCCGGAGCGTGATGCTGCGGGAGAGCAGGGAGAGGGTGTCGATCTCGGTGGTGGTCCGGCCGTCCTGGGACAGCTGGCTGGCCAGTGCGCCCACGATGGCGAGCCGGGCGCCCCGGTTGGCGCAGGCGAGCGCGGCGACCAGCTGCTCGCCGCCGACGTTGTCGAAGAGCGCGTCGATGCCCTCCGGGGCGGCCCGGCGCAGCTGCTCCTCGATCGGGCCGGCGCCGCGGATCACCACCGCGTCATAGCCGAACTCCTTGATCAACCGGTCGCCCTTCTCCTGCGAACCCGTGCTGCCGATCACCCGGGTGGCGCCGTACAGCCGGGCGATCTGACCGGCCAGGGAGCCCACGCCGCCGGCCGCCCCGGTGACGAACACGGTGTCCCCCGGGCGCACTTCGGCACCGCGGGCGATGCCCATCAGGGCCGTCGGGCCCTGGGAGAGGTAGGCGGCCGGGTCGGGCAGCAGGCCCGGGTCCAGGCGGTGTGCCTCGGCGGCGTCCAGCAGCGCGTACTCGCGCCAACCGAGTCGGTGTTCCACCAGGTCACCGGGGTTGAGATCGGTACCGGGGGCGGCGACCACCGAGCCGACCGCGGAGCCGTGCAGCGGCTCGCCGACCTGGTAGGAGGGCATCGGGACGACGCTCTGCTCGTCCATCAGGGTGCGCATCACGGCGGCGACGCCCATGTGGGTGTTGCGTACGAGCACCTGGCCGGGCCCCGGTTCGGGTACCGGCACCTCCACGATCTCGAAGAGGTCGTCGGTGACCGGCCCCTGGGGGCGGGCGGCCAGGCGGACTTCACGGTGCGTGCGGTTCGTCATGCCCCGAGGCTAGGACTTGACGCGCGCGTCAAGGTCAATCCGGTCGCTGGTCCTAGGACTTGGGTCCCGGTACGCACAGGGCGCACCGGGGTCTCCGGGGTCACCGTTCTCACGGGACCCATGGAGCGCACGGTGCCCACGGAACTCGCAGACCCCACACGGCGCACAGGGCCCACGGAACTCGCGGAACCCACACGGCGCACGGACCCAACGAACCCAACGAACCCATGGAGCCCGCATGGCTCACGGGCGGAGCCGTTCCGTCAGCTCCCCGGGGTCCGTCGTCGGCCGCTCACAGGTGAAGTGGCGGCAGACGTACGCGGCCGGTCGGCCGTCGACCAGGGGACGGTCCACCAGGAGCGGCACCGCGCCGACGTCGTCGGACCCGGGGACGCCCAGCGCGACGACCGCTCCCGGGGCGCTCGCCAGCAGCGCGGCACGGTGCAGCGCCCGGGTGGCCGGGTCGCCCGGCTCGCCGACGACCGCGACCTCCCGCGGCCCGTCCAGCGCGGCCTCGGCGACCGCAAGCCCCCATCCGATGAAGCGCGGCGCCCGGCCGCCGAGCGCGGTGACGACGCCCAGGGCCCGCTCCGCGGCACCGCGGTGCAGATCGCTGCCGGTCAGCGCGGCGTACGACAGGAGAGCGCCGGCCGCCGCGGTCCAGCCGGACGGCGTCGCGTTGTCGGTCGGATCCTGGGGACGGCGGATCAGCGTCTCGGCGTCGGCGGCGGTGTCGTAGAGCGCGCCGTCCTCGCCGGTGAACTGGAGCAGCACGGTGTCCAGGAAGAAGCCCGCGAACTCCACCCAGACGCCCTCGCCGGTGACCGAGGCCAGGGTCAGGAAGCCCTCGGCGACGTCGGCGTAGTCCTCCAGGACACCGGTGTTGGCGCCGGGCGCGCCGTCGCGGGAGGTGCGGTGCAGCCGGGCCTGCCCGTCCATGTGGGCGCGGACCAGCAGGTCGGCCGCGTCCGTGGCGGCCTGGATCAGGTCCGGGCGGTCGAAGTAGGCGCCGGTCTCGGCGAGCGCGGCGATGACCAGCCCGTTCCAGGAGGCGACGATCTTGTCGTCCCGGCCGGGGCGCGGCCGCTGTGCACGCGCCGCCAGCAGCCGCTCCTTGACGGAGAGCAGCCGATCGACGTCCACCAGGACGTCGGTGTCGGGGAGTTGGAGGACCGAAGCGCCCTCCTCGAAGGTGCCCTCTTCCGTGACGCCGAAGTAGGTGGCGGCGAACTCGGCGTCCTTCTCCCCCAGGACGGCGCGCAGCTGCTCCGGCGTCCATACGTAGTAAACGCCCTCCCGTCGCCCACCGCCACCCTTCGCCGGATGCGCTTCGCGCGCCCCTTCCGTTTCGTGCTTCCCGGAGCCGTCATCGCTGTCCGCATCCAGCGCGGAGGCGAAACCGCCCTGGTCGGTGCGGAGTTCGCGGACCATGAAGTCGGCGGTCTCCACGGCGATCCGGCGGGCCAGGTCCGAGCCGGTGGAGCGCCACAGGTGGGCGTAGGTCCGGCACAACAGGGCGTTGTCGTAGAGCATCTTCTCGAAGTGCGGGACCAAAGGCCCACCAGGGCGGGCCCGCAGTACGTACCGGTGGAACCCGCCTCCCAACTGGTCGTACAGGCTCGAACACGCCATGGCGTCGCACAGCCCCTCAGCCATCTCCCGCGCCGCTACCGAATCGGTGCGCGCGTGGTGACGCAACAGGAACTCGACCACCATGGACGGCGGGAACTTGGTGTCGCCCTTGAACCAGCCGCTCGCAGGGTCCACGTCCCGCGTCAGTTGGAGGAGCGCAAGGGCCTGGGTCTCCTCGGTGGGCAGCCCGGCGGACCCGGTGCCCAGCGCCCGCCCGGCGAGGTCGCGCGTGATCCTCTCCGCGACTTCCCCCACCTCGTCGCGTCGGCTCGTCCACGCGGTGTGGACACCTTCGAGCACCTGCCGGAACGACGGCATGCCGTGACGGGCCTCGGGCGGGAAGTAGGTCCCGAAATAGAACGGCTCCCCGTCCGCCGTCATGAAGACGGTCATCGGCCAGCCGCCCTGCCCTGTGGCGGCCTGCACCGCCTCCATGTACACGGCGTCGACGTCCGGGCGCTCCTCGCGGTCGACCTTGACCGCCACGAAGTGCTCGTTGAGCAGCGCCGCGGTGGCGGGGTCCTCGAAGCTCTCGTGGGCCATCACGTGGCACCAGTGGCAGGAGCTGTAGCCGACGCTGAGCAGCACCGGCACCCCGCGTCGCCGGGCCTCCTCGAACGCCTCGGCGGACCAGGGCCACCAGTCGACGGGGTTGTCGGCGTGTTGGAGCAGATACGGGGAAGTCTCATGAGCCAGGCGGTTCGGCATGTCTCCATCCTCTCCCACTGCGACGCGGTGGGGCGGGAACGGAGGGCGGTGGTCCGGCCGGGGTCGGGGGACGTCCCGCGGGGAGTTTTCCACAGGCCTGCCGGAATGCGTGCGAACGCGGAACACTGTGCGTACGGCGAAGATCACCGCCGGAGACTGCGGGGGCTGCCGGACACTGCTGGGACTGCTGAAGGGGGATGGCCATGCCAGGCTCACCGGCCGTGCTGCGCGACGACCACCGGGGCGCTGCGGAAGCGCTGTTGACCAGGGCCGTCGAGGAGGAGGTACGGCGCTCGGGCGGGCGGCTCGACGGGGACACGCTGCTCGGCAGAGGACGGGCGGCGCTGGAGGAGTTGGCGGGCAGCGCCGCCGAGGAGTACGCCGCGTACGTCCGGGCGCTGGACGAGGCGGCCGCCGGCCGGCCTTCGCTGGCCCGGCGGCTGTCCCGCAAGGAGTTGGGCACGCCGGCGGTGGCGACGGCGGTCGCGGCGGTGGCGGCGTTCGGCACGGACCTCGCCTACGGAACGGGCGGCGGCCCGGCGGTGGGGGCCGGAGCCGCCGTGGTGGTGGCGGGCGCGGCGGCCACGGTCCTGAAGCTGACCGCGGGCCACTGGCCGGCGGCGCACCGTGCGGCGGGCGTACAGGGCCAGCCCGGCGGCTCGGAGCAGCTACGGCTGGAGTGGCTGACGGCGCTGGAGGTGCGGGGGGTGCGGCCGTTCCTCGACCAGCAGCGGATGCTGTCCGCCGCGGCGCGGAGCGGTGGGGCGGCGACCGTGGGCGGCTCCCCCGGTCGGACGGACCTGGGCGCTCGGGGTGCTGCCGCCTCGAAGACCGCCCGGGGCCCGCAGCTGCGCGGCGCGGACCGGAGCGCGGCCGCCCGACAGCGGTCCGTCCTGGAGCACTCCTTCGCCCAACTTCCGCGCCCGGACGGCCCGTTCGCGGGACGGCGGGCCGAGCTGACGCAGATCGCCCAGTGGGTGCATGCGGCCCGTGCGAGCACGGAGACCAGGCCGACGGTGGTGGTGCTGCACGGCGAGCCGGGCTCGGGGCGCACGGCGCTGGCGGTGCGGGCCACGCACCAGCTGCGCGATCAGTTCCGCGGCGCCTGTGTGGTGGATCTGCGCGGTGACACCCCCGGTGAGACGCCGCTGCCGACCCGGGACGCGCTGCTGCACCTGCTCAACCGTCTGGGCGCGCCGCGCGAGCAGCTGCTCTTCCGGGAGCGCCCGTCGCAGGAGCAGCATGTCAAGCGGCTCACCGAGCTGTACCACCAGCATCTGACGGGCCTGCCGGTGACGGTGCTGCTGGACGACGTCTCGGACCCGGAGCAGGTGGCCACGCTGGTGCCGGAGCGGTCCGACAGCCTGGTGCTGGTGACCTCCCGGGCACCCCTGGAGCTGCCCGCCGACCTGCCGGCGTGGGTGCACCAGCTGCCGGTGGGGCCGTTGGACGCGGCGGGCACCGAAGAGCTGCTGCGCGCCGCGACGGCCGGCGAGGAGGCCGCGGGCGCATCGGGCCCGTACGACTCCCGGGCGATCGACGAGATCTCCACGCTGTGCGGAGGCCTGCCGCTGGCGCTGCGGGTGGCGGGCTCCTCGCTGGGGGCGCGCTCCGCCGGTGCGCTCGCCGGCGACCTGGCGGCCGTCGGCCCGGTGCCACCGGTGGCGCGGGCGCTGTCGCTGCGCTACGCCGACCAGCCGGAGGCGGCCCGGCGGCTGTTGCGCCGGCTGGCCCTGGTGGGCCGGGCGAGCCTGGGGGCGGCGGCCGCGGCGGCGCTGCTGGGCGTCGCGAACGCGGAGGCGGAGCGGCAGCTGACGACGCTGGCCCGAGCCGGGCTGATCGAGCACGTACGGGGCGAGCGCTACCGCATGCACGCCCTGGTGCACAGCTTCGCGCACGACCGCCTGGTGGACGAGGAGGATCCCGCCGAGCGCGGTGCCGCACAGGAGCGGCTGATCCGCGGGTACGCGGAGCTGGCCGACTCGGTGATCAGGCTGGTCGACGGCCGGACGTCCACCCGCGCCGACCGCTTCGGCTCGCACGGCTTCACATCCCTGGACGCCGCCCTTCAGTGGCTGGACGACGAGACCAGCTTCATCACGGCCGCGCTGCGCCACGCCGATCAGGGCGTGGACCAGGCGGCGGTCTCGCACCTGCTGGGCGCGCTGGCCGACTACTGCCTGCTGCGCGGCGACCTCTACCGCCTGGGCGAGCTGAGCGAGCTGACCCGGGCCGTCGGCCAGGGGCTGCTGTCCCGCTCGGTGCAGTGGCGCACCGGTGTCGCGGCCCGGCAGCTCGGCGAGCTGGACAAGGCGCGGACGACCCTGTCGTCGGTGGTCGACCTCTACTTCGAGGCGCAGCATCCGGTGGGCGCGGCGCGCGCACTGCGCGATCTGGGCATCACCCTCCAGCAGCAGGGCCACCTCACCGAGGCCACCGTCAAGCTGCGCGAGGCGCTGGAGCTCCAGTCCGGCCCGGACATGCACGGCGACCGGGCCTGGACGCTGCACGCCCTGGCGGCGGTGGAGCGGGACCGCGCGCAGCCCGCCGACGCCCTCGCCATGCTGCGCGAGGCGCTGGAGCTGCACGAGGAGAGCGAGAGCATCCACGGCCAGGCGTGGGCGCACTTCCAGCTCGGCCAGGTGTACCTGCGGCTGGGCGAGGTGCCGCGGGCGGAGGAGGCCCTGCGGTCGGCGCTGGAGCTCTACGGCCGTACGCACGACGAGCGCGGCGCGGCCTGGGCGATGACGCAGCTGGCGCGCGCTCGGCTGGTGGACGGCGATGCCGGGCCCGCGACGGACCAGCTGCGGCAGGCGCTGCCGCTGCACCGCCAGCACGAGGACGCACGGGGCGAGGCCTGGACGATGTACTACCTGGGCCAGGCGCTGGAGGAGCGCGGCGAACACGACGCGGCGCTGCGGCAGCTGGAGCGCTCGCGGACGATGTTCAGCCGGATGCAGGACGGCTACGGCCTGGCCTGCGCCCGGCACCACTCGGGCCGGGTGACCAGGGACCTGCGGGCGGAGCAGACCGGCTCGCTGCGCAACAGCGGGTTCGCCCGGCAGCTGTTGCAGGACGCCCGTAAGGACTTCCAGCGGATCGGGGTGCCGCACGGGGAAGCCTGGTCGTGCCTGGAGCTGGTGATCATCGACGCCGGCAACGGCCGGGTGGCGCAGGCACTGGAGCTGGCCGACGAGGCGGCGCGGCTCTTCGCCGGCTACGGCGACCGGCGCGGTGAGGACTGGGCCCGCTTCCTGCGGTGCACGCTGCTGCCGTTCGCCTCACCGGGCGGTTCCGTGGTGGGCACGGCCGTCGCCCAGGAGGAGCTGGCGCAGCTGGTCCGGGAGAAGCATCCGGCCCGGGACTCCAAGCTGGCGGACTGCGCGGAGGCGTTCGGGCTGCTGCTGGAGCGCGGCGTGGAGCCGGAGACGGGCTGGCAGGCCTGGCGACTGGGCATGGTGCCGAACCGCCATGCCCGGGAGGTCATGGGCGTGCTGACAGCACCGAGCGCCGTGGAGTGACGCCGCGGCGTCCGTGGCACTCGGCCCCGGCTCGCTGACCGCTCGGGTCAGCGCGCCGGCGGGCCGGGCGGCCGGGCGGTGGCCATCGGGCGGCCCCGCCCCCGGTAGCCGGGGGGGGGGGGGCCCGGGCCCGGCGGCGGGGGCCCGGCCGGGCCCCCC